>NZ_JBQQBQ010000049.1:0-72932 GCF_052245915.1 Nonomuraea sp. 10N515B | reverse complement strand
GATCGACGACCTCGCCCAACAGGCAGGCCTCGCCGCCTAAACCCCGCCTAAACCAGCCCGTTCGAGCTCATTCGAACAAACTCCGGCTCACCATGACCGCCTCCGGGCGGCTAAGCCTTCTAGCCGGGTTGGCGGCCTTGCTCAGCGGAAAGGCGCGGCGATCTGTACGCGGTCGCTGTCGTTGCCGGACAGGAACGACGCCAGGCACTGGCCCTCCTCGGTGACGGCGGTGCGCTCGGCTCGGGTGAAGCCGCGCAGTGGGGTGACGACCACGATGTCCGCCTCGACGGTCCAGGTCGCGGCGACCCGGCCGTCGACCAGCACGACCCGCGCGCCTGCGACGGACAGGCCGCGGTGGGCGTCGTCGATGATCCGGTTGCGGTCGTGGTAGCCGAGGATCGCGTTGTCGAATGGCGGCAGGAACCGTACCGGGGCGGGTGTGCCGGGGTCGGGGCGCGGCGCGTCCGGCAGGTCGAGCAGCTCGCGGCCGCGCTCGTCGCGGAAGGTGACCAGTTCTCCGCGGACGGCGGCCACCGCGGCGGGCAGTCCGGCCAGGCCGCACCAGGCGCGCAGGTCGGCGGAGGCCGCGGGCCCGAATGCGGCCAGGTAGCGGCGCACCAGCGCCTCGCCGACCGGGTCGGTCCCCAGCGGGCCGGGCGGGTCGATGTCACGGCTCAGCCACAGGGAGAGCGGGGTGTTGCGCACCCCGGACCGCACGCGCCACATCCCGCGTGGCGGTAGCTGCACCATCGGGACGAGGGCGGCGACCACCAGCTCGCCCAGTGCGCGCAGGCTCGGCGCCGGCCAGCGGCCGGCGAGCGCCCGGGCGATCTCGGTCATCGAGCGGGGCTCGCGGCGGTAGGTGCTCAGCACCCGCTGGCGCAGCATGGTGTCGTGGCAGGACCGCCAGGCCAAGGCGTCGTCGGCGGTGAGGAGGCGCTCGTCGGCCGCCCGCCAGCAGGCCCGTCAACTCGACTTCTGCCCGTCGAGCGTCTCCCGCAGGATGTCGGCGTGCCCGGCGTGCTGGGCGGTCTCGGCGATGAGATGCGTGAGCACGCGTCGTACGCTGCGCACCACCCCCGGCTCGTTCCACGGCGCCTGCGGCAGCGGGTGGGTGGCCGACAGGTCGGGGACGGTCGCGATGATCTCCGCGGTCCGGGCGGCGACCCGCTCGTAGTGCTCGAGGATGCCGGTCAGCGTCTCGCCGGGCAGCATCTGGAAGCCGTTCTGGTGGTCGATCGCCCACTGCGGATACTCACGGGCGGTGCCCGCCGCGAAGTCCTCCCAAGTCACCCCCTCCGGCAGGTCGTAGCGCATGGCCGAGGGGCCCTCGACCACGAACCTCAGCCAGTCCTCCTCCATGGACGCGACGTGCTTGATCAGGCCGCCCAGACACAGCGCGCTGACCGTCGGGCGCTCGCCGGCCTGCTCGTCGACGAGCCCGCGCACGGTGGTGAGCAGGGCGGACCGCGCGGCCCCGAGCTGGTCGAGCAGGTCGGCCCGCTCGGTGTCGAGGGTCGGGGACGACGCAGTGCCGGTGGTAGTGGTCATCGCTTTCAAGGTCCTTCCGGTGGTTGTTCTCGGGTACGGGAGGACGATCGCAGCTGAAGCGGCCAGGGTGTGTCCTCTTCTCCAGGCACTATGGAGTCATGCCGAAGACATCCGCGCGACTGCTGGCGTTGCTCTCGCTGCTCCAGGCGCGACGGGACTGGCCCGGGGCGCTGCTGGCGGAGCGGTTGGAGGTCAGCTCGCGCACCGTACGCCGCGATGTCGACCGCCTGCGCGAGCTCGGCTACCCCATCGTGGCCTTCAAAGGGCCCGACGGCGGATACCGGCTCGACGCCGGCACGGAGCTGCCCCCGTTGCTGTTCGACGACGAGCAGGCCGTCGCCCTGGCCGTCGCGCTCCAGATGGCCACCACCACCGGCGCCGGGATCGAGGAAGCCGCGGCACGCGCGCTGTCCACCGTCCGGCAGGTCATGCCCGCGCGGCTGCGCGGCCGCATCGACACCCTCCAGGTCACCGCCGTCGAGCCGCCCGCGACCCGGCCCGATCCACAGGTCGACAGCAGCGTGCTCGTGGCCGTCAGCGCCGCCGTCCACGCTCGCGAAGTGCTGCGCTTCGACTACACCCCCGCCGCCCCGCCAGAGGCGGACGACGACGGCGTGCGTACCCCGCCCCGCCGGGTGCAGCCCCACCACCTCATCACCTGGGGAGGGCGCTGGTACCTCGTCGCCTGGGACCTCGACCGCGAGGACTGGCGCACCTTCCGTGCCGACCGGATCATCCCGCGCACCCCCAACGGGCCCCGCTTCACCCCGCGCGAGCTGCCCGGCGGCGATGTGGCCGCCTTCGTGGCCGGCAGGTTCCGTGGCTCCCACGACTCTGGCGACTGGCCCTGCCGCGGCGAGGTGATCCTCGACCTCCCCGCCGCCGTCGTGTCCCGCCACACCCGCGACGGAGTCGTCGAGGAGCTCGGGCCGAACCGCTGCCGGCTCCTCCTGGGCTCCTGGTCATGGCCTGGTCTGGCCGCCGGCATCGGCAAGTTCGACGCCGACATCGAGGTCGTCGGGCCGGCCGAGCTCAAGGACGCCTTCGCGCGCCTGGCCCGCCGCTACGCCAAGGCCGCGGGCTGACGCACCCGCCGACGCCAGGCCTCAATCGATGATTGTTCAATGCCCGCGTTGAAGGCGTCGTACATTTCTCTTTTCCAGCCCGCGGCGTACCAGGTGAAGCGGACGACCTCGTGGAACGTCTTGTCCCGCGACGTGGACCTGTCTGCTCCCCGTCGCCACCGCGACGTAGTGGTAGATCGGGACTCGGACATGCCCGTCAGGGTTGATGAGCGAAACAGCCATGAGATTTCCTGGTCAGTCTTCCGTCTGGATGGGGGAGCGCTCTGTTCAGTCGAGGATCGCGATGGCTTCGATCTCGACCAGGTGGTCGGGAACGTCCAGTGCCGCAACACCGAGCAGCGTGGCCGGGGGGACCGGAGTGACCCCCAGCTTCGCGGCCGCCCGCGAGATCCCCTCCAGGAGCGAGGGCATCTTGCCGGGGGTCCAGTCGACGACGTGGACGGTCAGCTTCGCCACATCGTCGAAGGAACCGCCGACCTCGGCCAGGGCGGTGCCGATGTTGAGGTAGCACTGCTCGACCTGCGCGGCGAGGTCGCCTTCGCCGACCGTGACCCCCTCGGCGTCCCAGGCGACTTGCCCGGCGATGAAGACCAGCCGCGATCCCGATGCGATCGACACCTGGCGGTAGACCTCGATTTCCCGCAATCCGCTGGGGTTCACCAGGGTGATGGCCATGCCGCGTACCTCCTTGTCCGGGTAGCTGTGGGCCCGCGTCCTGCCGAACCACGACTCCCGTGCTCTCTTGCAGTTACTCAGAAACCATAGGAGAGTGTTCGCTGACGTGGAAGAACGCACTTTTTAGTGACTGGGGAACCTGATGGTGACCAAGCAGTTCAGGGGATCAGCCGACGACGCTGACCTGAGGCGCGCGGACTCCTTGGCGCGGGAGATCTTCTCGGATGTCGCCAACAAGTGGGCCTTGCTGATCATCGAGGCTCTCGGTGAGCGCACCCTGCGCTTCAGCGAGTTGCGGAACGAGGTCGAGGGCATCAGCCACAAGATGCTCACCCAGAACCTGCGCATGCTGGAGCGCAATGGCCTGGCCGAGCGGAAGGTGCACCCCACCGTGCCGCCGCGGGTCGAATACACCCTGACCGAGCCGGGCCAAGCCCTGCGCGCAACCGTCGACCTGATCTGCGGCTGGACCCACCAATACTTCGGTCACGTCGAGGGCGCCCGCCGCCGCTTCGACACCTGACACCGGCGGGCGGCACCCGGGAGTGGGTGCCGCCCGCCGGTCTCAGAGCTGAGAGGCCCCGCCGTCGACGACCAGCTCGGCGCCGCCGTCGGCCAGCAGCGGTGCGAGCGCCCAGCTCCGCCCTCACCAGGTCGGCGAGGGCGTCGATGCCGCGTCGCTGCGGACGGCGATCGCGTTGTCACCGAGCTGCTCGCGGGCGGCGTCCAGCCTGGTCTGGTCGCGGCCGGTGATCAGGACGCGCGCGCCTGCGTCGGCCAGAAGCCGCGCAGTGGTCAGGCCGAACCCACTGCTGCCTCCGGTGATCACGGCGCTCCTACCGTCGTCCTTGCTCATGGTGGATCCCGCTGAGAGGTGTTGTCGAAACGATGGCGGTTCAGGGTTGGTCGTAGTGGCCCGCGGCGATGTCCTCCAGAAGGGTGGGGCCGGTGGGTCGCCAGCCGAGCAGGTCCTGCGTGATCTTGCTCGTGGCGACGATGTCGGCGCCCAGGAACCAGCCGACGAAGGGGATCTCCTCGGCGATCTGCTCTGCCGGGGCGGACTTCGCCGGCACGCCGAGACGGCCGGCGAGTGCTTCGGCGATCCGCCGGATGGGCACGCCCTCTTCGCCGGCGGCGTGCAGGATCGTGCCTGCGGGGGCGTTCTCGAGCCCGAGCCGGACCAGGCGTGCGGCGTCGGACCGGTGGACGGCGGGCCAGCGATTGCCTCCCTCGCCGGGGTAGAGGGAGGCTCCGCGTTGCCGGGCGGCTTGGGCGACGATGGAAATGAAGCCGTGGTCGCCTTCGCCGTGGACGGTCGGGGCGAAGCGGACGGGGATGACGCGTACGCCACGGTCGGCGTAGGTCAGCGCGAGGTTCTCGGCGCCGCCGCGCGGTGAGTCCGGGCCGGCGGCGGGATTGGGATCCCGCTCTGTCAACGGCCGTCCGAGGCCGGTCCCCATGGCGAGGCCGGACGCGAGCATGAACGGCCGATCGGACCCGGCGAGCGTGTCGCTGATGGTCTGGACGGCTGCCCGTTCGGCGCGGTTGGAGACCTCAATGTTGGCCCAGTCGTGCTTGTTGGCGAGGTGGACGACGCCGTCGGCCGCGTTCGCGCCCTGGCGGATCTGCTCGAGGTCGTCGAGGTCGCCGCGGTGGACGTCCGCCCCGAGTTCCTTGACGACGGATGCCGATGCCTCGGAACGGGCCAGGCCGGTCACCTCGTGACCGGCGGCGATGAGCTCGGCGACGACGGCGCGGCCGATGAATCCGGACGCTCCGGTGACGAAGACGTGCATGGTGTGCTCGCTTCCACTAAGTGATGTCAGAGGCTGACATCACTTAGCCTAGCGCTGATGTCAGGCTATGTCATCACTCTGTTTCCGGTTACGATCCGGACATGGCACGTTGGGCACCTGGGGCGTCGGATCGCCTGCAGCGGGCGGCGATGGAGCTGTTCGCCGAGGACGGCTTCGAGGCGACGACCGTGGCCGGGATCGCCGAGCGCGCCGGGGTGACCGAGCGGACGTTCTTCCGGCATTTCGCGGACAAGCGCGAGGTGCTGTTCGCCGGCGAGGAGCAGCTCGAGGCGGTCTTCGTGGACGCGATCGCCGACGCACCACCGGACGCGTCCGTGGCCGGCCTGCTCGTCGCGGCACTCGATGCCGGGGGCGGGACCCTGCAGGACGTGCGGGGCCGGGACTTCGCCCGCGTGCGGAACGAGATCATCACGGCGAACGAGCAGTTGCGCGAGCGCGAGCTGCTCAAGCTGGCCAAGCTCTCCCACGCCGTGACCGCCGCGCTCATCGCACGCGGCGTCGCCGAGGTGACCGCTTGCCTGGCCGGTGAACTGGTCGTTCTGGTATTCAAAACGGCCTTCGTCCGGTGGGTCGACGCTCCCAGCGAGACCCGTGGTCTGGTCGAACTGCAACACGAAGGACTCGCCGCGATCAGCGACCTGACACATGCCGAGATCACCGTGCACCCCTGAGCCCTGGCAGCTGATATCAGCGATACTCACATCGATCCGGTCTCGGTCGTATCATTGCATCCATGCCTAGAACAAGGGTGGACACCACCTCCGGCTCCATGCCGGAGGTGGCGGCCGGCGGGCGAGAGCTGACCCGCCAGCGGGTGATCGAGGCCGCAGCCGACCTCCTGGCGCGCGAGGGGCGCGACGCGGTCACCACCCGCGCGGTCGCTGCCGCGGCCGGGGTGCAGCCCCCGGCGATCTACCGTCACTTCGACGACATGGATGGGTTGCTGGGCGCGGTGGCCGAGCACGGCTACGCCCAGTTCCTCGAGGCCAAGCGCGCCGTCCCCGTCCCGGACGACCCGGTGGAGGATCTGCGGGCGGGCTGGGACCTCGCCGTCGAATTCGGGCTCGCCAACCCCGCGCTCTACGCGATGATGTACGGCGAGCCCCGGCGCGGCACGGACTCGGCCGCGTTCAGGACAGGCATGGAGATCCTCCTGGGGCGCATCCGCCGCCTCGCCGCCGCGGGCAGGCTACGCGTCGACGAACCGCTCGCCGCCGCCCTCATCCACGCCACGGCGCGCGGTGCCGTGCTCACCTGGCTGTCACTCCCCGAGGACCGGCGCGACCCGGCCTTGCTGACCGCCATGCGCGAGTCCATGGTCACCGCCGTCACCACAGAGAAGCCGGCCGTACAGGACCCGGGCCCCGCCGGCGCCGCCCGGGCACTCCGCGCCGTCCTGCCCCAGCAGACAACGCTCAGCGAGGCGGAGCGGCATCTCCTCGACGAGTGGCTCGATCGCCTGGCCACCGATGGGTAAGGCCGTCATCCCGGCATCTGAAGATGCTGGTGGCGTCCGCGACAACACCCTGTGTGCTCGTGGGCGACGCCCAGGAACGAGCCGACGACGTCCGCAAGATCGAACCTTTCGGCTCCGGGCGGGATCAGACGTGGTGACCAATGCCTTGCGCCACGCGTCGTGATCTACGGAGTGGAAGCAGGGCGGTGGTTCCTCTGGCCTGCGCCCTCCTGATCGCGCTCGCCGCCTCGGGGATCCTTCTTCTCGGCGGGTGCTCGTTCTCCGTGCTGCTCATGATGGCCGCCCTGGAGACCATGTGATGCACCTTCGGGGCCTGCGTGCGCCGCTTCGTGCCGAACGCGCGGGGGTTCGGCCGTGAGCTCCGCCAGGCCCGCGCGGGCGAAGTCGAGCACACGGTCGACCAGCGGCAGCAGCCGAACGACTGGCCCTCCTCACGGTCCTCGGCATCCAAGAACTCATCTGATGGCCTGAAAACGTGGCGGAGAACTCGGCGGGCAGCAGTGCCTCAGGTCGGACTCCTGGGCGGCCAGGGGTTGGGGCGCTGAGTAACCTGCGAGATGCGGTCGAGCCCTTGGTCATGGGCTTCTTCCTAGGAGATCCTGCGGGCGAAGTCGGGGGCGTGCTCGGGACGCGGGCCGTAGGCGATCAGCCTGGACGGGAGCTTCTTGAAAGCGGGGAAGTGTCGTGCCAGAAAGACCAGCGGCCTGGGAGGACGGGCGCCTTTGCCGGTGAAGGCGGGGACGAACATGGTGCGGTGCAGCATGCGCTGGACGGCCTGGACGATGACGGTCGGCCGCCACCTGCGCTTTTGCACCCTGGCCAGGCCGGCGATGGTGACGTGGTGCCGTCGCAGCGGCTCGGCCAGGATGGTGGCGGCGGCCACGGCGTCCTGGATGGCGAGGTTGATGCCCATCCCGCCGGCGGGTGACATGGCGTGCGCGGCGTCGCCGATGAGCAGCACGCCGTCGGCGTACCAGCGCTTCAGCCGGTTCAGCCGCACATCGAGCAGGTGGAGGTCGTCCATACCGGCGATGTGGTCCACCCGGTCGGCGTACTGCGGGAGCAGGTCGGCGATGCGCTTGCGGAAGTGTTCGACGCCCTCCGCGCGTAGCCGGGCGTCGGCGCCTTTGACGGTGAAATAGGCGATCTGGTAGTAGTCCGCGCGGGTGAAGCTGAGCGCGATCTGGTCGCCTTTGAACTCGCCGGCGAGTCTGGCGATCTCGTCCTGCTCCCCGGCCAGTCTGGGCAGGCGGAACCACCATGTGTCGAAGGGAACCGGGTACTCCTTGGGCGTCAGGCCCAGTTCCTTGCGGATGGTCGAGTGGCGACCGTCGGCGGCCACCGTGAGCTGCGCGCGTAGCTCTCTTTCCGCGCCTTCCTGGGTGCGGTAGCGGACGCCCACGACCTTGCCGCTTTCCTTGATCAGTCCGGTCACGGCGGTGTTCATGCGCAGGGTGAAGGTCGGTTCGGTGGCGGCCTCGGCGGCCAGGAAGTCAAGCAGGTCCCACTGCGGGATCATCGCGATGTAGTTGTATGGCGCGGGTAGGGAGGCGAAGTCGCTCAGCGTGATCCTGCCGCCGTCCGGGAGTGGAGCTTCCAGATCGCCCAACCTGTTCTGCGGCAGCCGGCGGAACTTCTCTCCTAGGCCGAGCTCGTCCATCAGCCTGACGGTCGAGGCGTGCACGGTGTCTCCACGGAAGTCGCGCAGGAAGTCGCCGTGCTTCTCCAATACGGTGACCTGGACTCCGGCGCGGGACAGGAGCAGGCCCAACATCATTCCTGCGGGCCCGCCGCCGGACACCACCACATCGGTCGTCATGATGAGGCTCCATTCGTTCGGTGATAGTCGATGGGGAGTTGACTCTTGCCGCAGGCCATCCACCACGTGGTGCCGCCGGTCGGCCATGAGTGCAGGCTCGTCGTAGGCCGACAGGCGGGCGAGGGTGACCACGGCGACCGGTGTTGTTCCTCCGTAGCGGCAAGCGGGTTGCGCGACATTACGTCCGGCCGCCCGGTGCGGCTAACGGCTTTGTTCAAGGGGCGCTTCACCGTGCGGTAGCAGCGCCTTCGCTGCATGTTGCGGCCCACCGGGGCGACGGATACGCCGATGCTGTCCCCGTCGAGTGTCACGCGATCCCGGGGTGGTTGGGGAGAGGTCTGACGGCGATGACCGAGAGGCGGGTGGGCGGCCTTGAGGTAACCTCCGGGCTCCGATCGAGCCCTTGGTCATGGGCTTCTTCCTAGGAGATCCTGCGGGCGAAGTCGGGGGCGTGCTCGGGACGCGGGCCGAAGCCTACGAACCGGGCCGGGATCATCCGGAGCCGGGGAAACACGCGGGTGAGGAAGAGAAGGGCTGGAGGTGGCCCGGAACGCTTGCCCGCGAACTGCGGCTCGAACATGACGCGCTGGAGCAGCCGCTGGCCGGTCTGGACGATCACGGTGGGGCGGTGCCTGCGCCGTTGCACGGCGGCCAGGTCGGCGAGGGCGACGGAATGCCGCCGCAGGGGCCCGGCCAGGATGGTGGCGGCGGCCACGGCGTCCTGGATCGCCAGGTTGATGCCCACCCCGCCGGCGGGCGACATGGCGTGCGCGGCGTCGCCGATGAGCAGCATCCCGTCGAGGTACCAGCGTTTGAGCCGGTTCAGCTTCACATCGAGCACGAACACGTCGTCCATGCTGGCAAGTTGATCCACCTGGTCGGCGAAGTCCGGGCGCAGGCGGGCGATACGTTCGCGGAACCGCTGGATCCCTTCGGCCCGCAGCCGCGCGTCGGAGCCCTTAGCGGTGAAGTAGGCCACCTGGTGATAGTCGTCGCGGGCCAGGGAGATCAGTGCCTCGGGGCCCCGCGCGACCGGCGTCACGCTGGCGGGCGTGTCCCCGCCGCGAGTCGACCTGGGCAGGCGGAACCACCAGACGTCGAACGGCACGCGGAACTCCTTGGGCACCAGCCCCGCGGCCCGGCGTAAGGTGGAGTGCCTGCCGTCGCAGCCCACTGTGAGTTCGGCGTGGATTTCCCCCTCACGGCCGTCTGCCGTGCGGTACCGGGCCCCGACGATCTTTTCGCCGTCTTTGACCAGAGCGGTCGCTTCGGTGTTCATGCGCAGGGAGAATCCGGGCTCCTGACCGGCCGCCTTGGCCAGGAAAGAGAGCAGGTCCCATTGGGGGACCATCGCGATGTAGTTGTACGGAGCGGGCAGCGCTTCGAAGTCGCCCAGGGTCACCAGGCTCCCGTCGGGGGCGGGCAGTGACAGGTTGCCCAGGCGGCTCTGCGGGAGGGCACGGAAGCCCTCGCCGAGGCCGAGCTCGTCCATGAGGCGGACGGTGGCGGGGTGCACGGTGTCTCCCCGGAAGTCGCGCAGGAAGTCGCCGTGCTTCTCCAGCACGGTGACGTTGATCCCCGCCCGAGCCAGCAGCAGGCCCAGCATCATGCCGGCCGGGCCGCCGCCGCACACCAGTACGCCGGTGCTTTCGATGGTCATGACGGTGCCTTCTGCCGCAGGCCGTAGTGGGTGAACAGAGCGATGACCGCCAGGCGCAAGGCCACGTTCGCCCAGATCCCGGCGTGGACGCCGCGCGTGAACGCATAGGTTTCGACGACGGCGGTGCCACCGTGGAACACGATCATGGTCCAGACGACGAGGCGCGTCCCCTCGGGTTGCCGGAGGGTCCTGGCGGCGAACGACAGGAATGCCACGGCCAATTCGGCGGCTCCCAGGAGGTAGCACACCAGGTAGGCATCCGGAGTGATGCGCACGCCGACGGCGCTGGGAACCAGGCCGGGCGCGATGATGAGCACCACACCCGCTGCCAAGGTGACCAAGCCGTGGAGGGTGAGGAGGATGCGCAGATTCACCGGTCCGCAGCCCTTCGCAGGCGGGTCTGGGCGGACTGCCGGTCGTTGAGGCGCGGGTAGGGCTCCTCCGGCACGGGCACGCCGAGGAAGTCGCACAACGGCTCCCAGCCCTGCCCGGCCTGGTAGACCAGGACGCGGTCAGCGGGCAGCGCGTCGGTGACGTCGGCCGTGTGACGCTGGAACACCTCCACGGCGTGGCGCTCCTCGGGCATCGGGTCGGCCAGCGTCGTGCCGAACGTCTCGCGCCAGATGTGCTCCAGCAGCGGCCGTATGCCGGTGACCACGGGTTGGAGCTCTTCCGGCGCCACGCTGGGGTTGTGCAGCAGCGCGAAGACGGTGTCCCGCATGCTGGCGTACCAGGCGTGAGGGTCACGCACGGTGAGGATGACCTTGGCGTCGGGGTAGGTCTGCGTGAGCGGACGCCAGAAGTGGGCGCTCGGCCAGTCCACCGCCGCCTGATAGCCCTGCAGAACGTCGTTCCAGTCGACCGGCCTGTCGAGCATGTGCCGCCACTGCTGCGCCTGCTCCGGATGGGCGCCGATTTCCTGCATGTGGTGGCACGGGCCTAAGCCGAGCCGCTCCAGCGCCGCCTTCAGCGACGTGGTCCCGGTGCGCGGTAGTCCCGCGCCGATCACGCTGATCATGTTCCCAGTCCTCCGCCTAATTCATCATTCGATGAGTCTCTATTGGAGACGATACACAGGTGAGGTTCAGATAGGAAGCAGTACCCTAAGGCGTCGTGGACCAGGATCTAGTGGATGCCGCGCTTGCGGCGGCCGAGCAGCACGGCAAAGACGTGGCCGACGTTCCACTGAACGCGATCGCGGCCGCGGCGGGCATCTCCCGCAGCACTCTGATCAGAAGGCTCGGCGGGTCGCGGGCCCGGTTGGACGAGGCGGTCCGGCAGGCCGGGATCGACCCCGGCGGGCGCCCGCCGGTCCGGGAGCGGGCCATCGAAGCGGCGGCAACGCTGATCCCCCGCGATGGGCTCGGCTCCGTCACGTTGGAGGCCGTCGCGGCGGCCGCACACTGCTCACCCACCAGCCTGCACGCTGTCTTCGGCAGCCGCGACGGCCTGCTGGCCGCCATGTTCGACCGGTACGTGCCCGTGCCGGACCTGGAGGCGCTGGCCGCCGATCCCCCCGAGCGGATCGAGGACCTGGTCCACGCCGTCTACGCCGCGCTGGCCGAGGCGTTCGCCCAGGAACCGCGGGTGCTGCCGGCCATCTTCGGCGACCTGTTCACCCGCCCCGACGGCACGGCCGCCCGGATGCTGAAGGCCAACCTGCCCAGGATGGTGGCCAGCCTCGGCGCCCTGCTGACCGTGCAGATCCAAGCCGGCCGGCTGCGGCCACTCCCGCTGCCGCTCCTCATCCAACTCATGATCGGCCCCATGGCAGGGCACATGCTGCTGCGCCCCGTACTGCAGGACTCGCTGGGGAACGCACTTCCCCCGGTTGACGAGGCTGCGCGGACCTTCGCCGAGGCATTCCTCCGTGCCACCGCCCCGTGAGCGCGGATCGATGCAGTCCTAGTCTCCGGCGAGCTCCCTCGTGGCCTCGCGCCCCGCGTCGGTGACCCGCCGGAGGAAATCCACGAGCAGCTCGAGCTCGGCCTCGCTGTAGTCAGCGCACAGGACGTCCATACGCTCGTTCATCGGCGCGAAGAGCCGGAAGAGCTCCGCGTTGCGGTCACGGTTGGCCCGGACAGTCACGGCCCGGCGGTCGGCAGCTTCCGGGTCCCGCTCGCGCGTGATCCAGCCGGCGCGTTGCAGGCGGTCGAGGATTCCGGTGAGCGTAGCGGGATGCAGGCCGGCACGGGCCGCCAGCGCGCTGGGGGTGAGCGGGCCGGACCTGTTGATCAAGTCCAAGCAGTCCCAGTCGACGTCCTTGAGATCCACGGACGTCCCGAATCGCCGGTTGAGCAGCGACAACTGAATGTTCAGGTCGCGCAGCTCCTCCTTCACCGCACTGGCCAGCCGTCGCCGCTGACGCCCGTCGCCATCTGTTATGAGACTCATATTTTATCCATCACAAAGCACATGGTACGCTGTCCATACGTTACGAAACTCATATTACCTGGACAGGCGTCATGAAGGGAAGATCATGATTCTCGTCACTGGAGCAACCGGTCTCGTCGGTCGTCACCTGGTCGAGCTGCTCCTCGCCGACGGCGTGCCGATCCGCGCGGTCACGCGCAATCCAGATGCCCCACTCCCCGCGGGAGTGGAACGAGCAGTAGGCGACCCCTCCCACCCGGACACCATCGCCGATGCCATGAAGGGCGTTCACGCCGTGTTCGTCCACCCGCGCGCCATGGGGCAGGGCCACGACCCGAGCCTCGTCCGTGAATCCACCGGTGAATTGCTCAGGCTCGCCCAGAACTCCGGGGCGACCAAGGCCGTCGCCATGTCCGCTCTGAACGTCGACTACCCCTTCGACCAGCAGCCGTCTCGACTGCGCGGCGAATATAACAAGGAGGTGGAAGCCGCGACCGAGGAGTCCGGCCTTCAGTGGACAGCGGTCCGGCCCGGCTACTTCGCGACCAACACCGTCTCGTCCTGGGCTGCACAGATCCGTCACGGCGACGTGGTGCGCAGCGCGTACGGCGCTGCCGCATGGGCTCCTCTGCACGAGCGCGACATCGCGGCCGTGGCCGCACACGCCCTCCTGCATGACGATCTGGCCGGGCAGAAGCCCGTGCTCACCGGCCCAGAGATCATGACCCAAGGCGACATGGTCAACGCCATCGGCAAGGCCATCGGCCGATCGTTGCGTTTTGAAGAGGTCCCGCACGAGGTCGCCCGTGAGGCCATGGCGCGGGGAGGCCTCCCGGTGCACCTCCTCGACGGTTACCTCAAGCTGCAGGCCAGCTCCTACCTGCAGGCAGGTCTGGTCTCCCAGGCGACCGAGAACATCCTCGGCCGCCCCGCGCTCACCTTCGCGCAATGGGCTGCCGAGCAGGCCGGCGCCTTCTCTGCCTGACATGCCGCAGTCACCGCGGGCGGCGCTCCCGCGGTGACGGCACAGGGCGCAGTCACCCGGCGACGTTCAGCGCCAGTGTGGGATCCAGAGCCAGGGTGCCCACGGCCAGTCCGAGGAACACGATTGCCAGGAAGAACTGCGGTGAGAAGTCGTAGACCCGCAGGTGGGTGTAGAGGGCGCAGACGAAGTAGAGGGTGAGACCGGCCGCGGCAGCCGTACCGATCAAGGGCACGCCGAGAAGGCCGAGCACCAGCCCGAGGGCGCCCGCGGCCTTCAGCGCGCCGATGGGAAAGACCAGCCACGATTCCGGCACTCCGGCCCGGTCGAGCGCGGGGCCGAGGGTACGCATGATCGGCTTGAGGCGGGTCATGGCGGCGAAGCCGGAAAAGGTGTTGGCGGCGATCGTCACCAGGGCGGTGGCGACGTAGGCGGTGGACATGGGAGCTCCAGGGAAATGGTCTGGTGGCGGCGTGACTCGTCGGCACCTGGTTGTTCCTCTGAGAGAGCCCTCATCTCGGGGAGTGTGACATCGCCCGCGGTAGCCGGCCGCCATGTGTGACCTGGATCTCATCCGCCATAAATCCGGTTTACCACGCGCTTGAGCGCGAGCTAGGGTCGCGGATCACGATCTCGTGACGGAGGAGTTGCTTTATATGTGGGTCAATCGCGTGCGTAATCTCCCCAGCTCGGTTATTCGACCATCGCACGTGAGGACTCATTCCCTTGGATCTGCCACGTAGTTTCACCATCCGGGAGAGCAGCCACCGGATTCTCGACCCGTACACGCCGGAAAAGCTCGCCACCCTGGGCGCCGCGATCGGCTTGCGCCCAGGTGCTTCCGTGCTCGATCTGTGCTGCGGTAAAGGCGAGATGCTGGCCACCTGGGCCCGCGATCACGCCATCACCGGCACCGGCGTGGACATCAGCACGGTCTTCCTCGCCGCCGCGCGCAAGCGGGCGGCCGAGCTCGGCGTCGCCGACCAGGTGACGTTCGTGCACGGCGACGCCTCCACTCACGTGGCGGCCGAGCCCGTCGACGTCGCGGCATGCGTCGGGGCGACCTGGATCGGCCAGGGCGTCGCCGGGACCGTCACGCTACTGGAACGCAGCCTGCGGCCAGGCGGCATGATCCTCATCGGCGAGCCGTTCTGGCGCGCGGAGCCGCCCAGTCAGGAAGCCATCGAGGCCTGCCACGCGCGGACGAGGGAGGACCACGAGACGTTGCCCGGCCTCGTGACTCTGTTCGACGGCTTGGGCTACGACGTCGTCGAGATGGTCCTGGCCGATGAGGACAGCTGGGACCGGTACGTCGCCGCCCAGTGGCTGAACATCCGGACCTGGCTGGATGCCCACCCCAACGATGAGCTCGCGCCCGAGATGCGGGCCGAGTTGTCGCGCGAGCCTCTGCGCTATACCAGGTACCAGCGGCCCCTGCTCGGCTGGGGCGTGTTCGCCATCATGAAACGCTGATGCCAGGGCCGGGCAACCGCCATCCCGCGGTTGCCCGGCTGCGTCTGCTCCGCTTCAGGACACGGATTGCCGCCGACCTGGGCGCCGTGACAGCACGTCCGTGCACCAGGCGTAGGCGTACCCCTGGCACGCAGTCCTGCATGCCTTCACCGCGACAGGCGGGTCTGACAAATGGCGTCGACGTCCTGGGAAGATGAGCGTCTTGAAGGGGTGAATTGGCCCAGGCTGGGCAGCAGCACTCTTTGTCACCCCTTATGTGTGATTCACAGTCGGGACCTTCGGTGCATGACGAGGCCGGCGCGAAGGACAGCGAATCATCGGAATGGGAAGAGGAGGGGAGCGGCGATGAAACAGAGCCATGAGCTCCGATGGGGCGGGCTGGCCGGCGTCGCCTCCATACTGGCGGCCCTAATGGGGCGCCTGGTGATGGGGAGCGCGCCGCAGCTCACGGAGCCCGCGATGACGATCTCCGGATTCCTGACCGAGCGCCGGGTCCAAGTCCTGGCGGCGGCGTTGCTCTACGCCGTCGCGACGGCGCTGCTCCTGTGGTTCGGCGTGGCGCTGGCCACCGCTATGCGCCGAGCGGACGAGACGAGTGACGCACCGGCGCTGGTTCTCGCGGGATACGTCCTCCTCGCTGCCATCGGATTCATCGGCATATCCATGTTCGCCGGGATGACCTACGCGATCACCACGCATCCGCCTCTGCTGGCCATCGCCGCCGGGCCGTACACCGTGCTGACCGTGATGGATGCCATCACCGGGATCGCGATGACCGTGCCATTCGGGGCCTCGGCCGCCGCCATCATGCGCACGCACCTATTCCCACTGTGGATGGCCTGGCTCGCCATAGTCGTGGCTGTGGTCGCTGTCCTGGGCGCGTTCACGATCGTCAACACGGGCGGCGCCGTGGTGCCCGGCGGCCCGGTGGCAATTGTGCTCGGCGTGCTTACGGCGTTGTGGGTGCTGGCCGCAAGCTGGTTCCTCATCCGAGAGCATCTGCCGATCCCCGCCACCGGGGCAAGACCGGCGATGGGTCACTAGACACGTCGGCGCCCGGACAGCACGCCGTGATTGACGGAGCCTCAGCACTGCGGGCGCATGCCGTCGTGCTCCCGGTTGCCCCAGCACGAGGGCTTGGCTCATGCGTTGCGCGAGCACGTAATCGGCTCTCCTCGGCCTTATAACGGGGGATCACACGCCGGCGAATACGTGAACCTCTTGCGGGAAGGGGCGAAACATGAGCAAGAAGGAGGCGCTTGCCGAATATCACTCTAAACGTGATTTCTCGCGGACTGCAGAACCGCGAGGCCGCAAGCGGCACAGCCGTCAGCAGGAGCGTTTCGTGGTGCAAAAACATGCGGCCCGCGGGTTGCACTATGACTTTCGCCTGGAGACCGAAGGGGTGTTGAAGTCCTGGTCGGTGCCCAAGGGACCGTCCACCGATCCACGGGACAAGCGGCTGGCGGTGCCGACCGAAGACCATCCCATCGAATACGCCGAGTTCGAGGGCATCATTTCCCAGGGTCAGTACGGCGCGGGGGCAGTCATCGTGTGGGACACCGGGACCTACGACAACCTGACAACCGACAAAGACGGTGCCCAGGTCCCGGTGGGAACGGCCGTCGAGCGCGGGCATGTGACCGTACGGCTGAACGGCAGAAAGCTGCACGGCGGGTATGCGCTCACCCGGATCCGCGAGTCGGCCTGGCTGCTGGTCAAGACGGCTGATGAGGCCGCGGACGCGCGACGCGACCCGGTGTCCTCACAGCCGCAGTCGGTAAGATCGGGTCGCACCCTTGAGGAACTGGCCGAGAAATCATGATCGGGCTGCCCGGCGCGATACCCGCCGAGGTTCGGGAACGGCTGGTCCCGCGGTCGCACCCATCCTGGGTCGAGCCGAGCCTGGCCACGCTCACCCACGCCGCATTCTCCGATCCCGACTGGATTTTCGAGCCGAGTTCGACGGCGAGCGGATCCTGGGATACCGCCGCGGCCACCAGGTACGCCTGATGACCCGCAACCGCAAGCAGGTCAACGACACCTACCCCGAGATCACCGACGCGCTGGCCGCACAGTCCTGCGACGACTTCGTCGTGGACGGCGAAGTCGTCGCCTTTCAGGCCGGCGTCACCAGCTTCTCACGGCTGCAGAAGCGCCTTCAGCTCACCGATCGCGACCAGATCCGCGCAAGCGGGGTGAAGGTCTTTTACTACCTCTTCGACATCGTGCACATCGACGGGTTCAATGTCACCGGACTGCAGTTGCGGGACCGCAAACGGCTGCTGCGTGACGGGCTGACCTTCGACGATCCGCTGCGGTTGACCCGGCACCGCAACGCCGACGGCGAGGCCTACTTGCGGCAAGCCTGCCGCAAGGGCTGGGAGGGTGTGATCGCTAAACGGGCGGACGCGCCGTACCCGACCGGCCGCTCAGGCGACTGGCAGAAGATCAAGTGCGAGAACACTCAGGAATTCGTCATCGGCGGCTACACCGACCCCCACGGAACCCGGACCGGCTTCGGAGCCCTGCTGCTCGGCTACCACGACGCGAGCGGACACCTTCTCTACGCCGGGAAGGTCGGCACCGGCTTTGACACCGAGACCCTCCACCGGCTCGCCCGGGAACTGGCCGGCCTCCAGCAGCCAAGGCCGCCCTTCCAGGATGGCGAGCTTCCCCACTTGGGAGTGCATTGGGTACGGCCCAAGCTCGTCAGTCAGATCAGCTTCACCGAATGGACCCGGGATGGGCAGCTACGCCATCCCCGCTTCCAAGGGCTGCGCCGCGACAAGCGGGCCGCCGATGTCGTACGGGAGCCGCCACGATCATGATCTCCGCGACCAAGCCACGCATCGGCCGCTTCACCGTCGAGCTGTCCAACACCGACAAGACACTCTTTCCAGCCGACCACATCACCAAAGGCGACCTCATCGACTACTACCGCGACATCGCCCAGGTGATGCTGCCCCATCTGAAGGACCGGCCGTTGGCGCTGGCCCGCTACCCCGACGGCATCGAGCACGACCGCCTCTTCCAAAAGAACGTCCCGGACTACTTCCCCGACTGGGTTACCCGGGCGCAGGTGCCCAAACGCGAAGGCGGCCACATCACCCAGGCCGTCTGCGACAATGCCGCAACGCTGGTCTACTTGGCGAATCAGGCCTGCATCGAGCCGCACACCTTCCTCAGCCGCACCGATCGCCTCGACAACCCCGACCAGCTGGTGTTCGACCTCGACCCCCCGACCGCCGAGGAGTTCGCGTCCGCTCGCGAGACGGCGCTCGCGCTACGCCACCTCCTGGAGGAGGAGCTCGCCCTCACGACCTTCGTCAAGACCACCGGCGGGAAAGGGCTACACGTCCACGTCCCGCTGAACCGCAACGCCGGCTTCGACGAGGTCCGCGAGGTCGCCGGGCAGATCGCCCACTCCCTGGCCTCCGCCCATCCCGGCCAGATGACCATCGAGCAGCGCAAAGACAAACGAGGAGGTCGAGTATTCCTCGACATCATGCGCAACGCCTACGCCCAGACCGCCGTGGCCCCCTACAGCGTGCGCGCCCGCCCCGGCGCCCCGGTCGCCACCCCCCTGCACTGGGACGAGGTCACCGACCCGGCCCTCACCCCTGACCGGTTCACCATGCGCACGATCCGCGACCGCCTTGACCGCGTCCCGGATCCGTGGAGCGGAATGCGCCGCCACCGCTACGGACTCACTGCCCTGCGGCACCGTGCTTGATCGCGTTCTCGATTCACTCCTGCCGGTGGGCGGCTACTGCGGCGCGCACGAACGCGTCCTTGGCCTCGAGCAAACGGCGCAGACCGGTGAGGAGTTCGGGACTGTCAGGCAAGGCATCGATCATTGTGGCGGCGAAATCGTGGCACGGCTTGCTGATCGCCGGCAAGTGTTCGGGCAAATGCTCGTATGCGAACAGTTGCGCAAGAGCGACGGTGCTCGGGTACCGGGGTATAGGGAGATCATCACGTCTGATGGGTGGCTGACGTCCTCGTCGCCAGTACAGCCTGAGCGAGATCGCGCACGGCTTCATCGAGGCCGGCGCCGAACGCGACCGGCTCAGCAAGTCGGCCTACGTCGAGCAGGCAGGCCGGTGGCGGGTAACCTCGCGTCGCTCCTGTTGAGAACGAGGCGGCCCACGCCCGTGCGCAGGAATATCTGGACGAGGGCCGAGCGTGGCGCCCCGCGACGAGAGGGGAGTGCGTTTTCCGGTTGCGTCCGGAGGTAGAGGGTGCTGGAGGAGGCGCCGACGATGGCCTTGAACACGTCTGATGGTGCGTCGAGCTTCGCCGACCTGGGGCTGCGGCCCGAGCTTCTGCGTGCGCTGTCCGATCTGGGATATGAAGAGCCCACCCCGATCCAGTGCGAGGCGATCCCGCCGTTGCTGGAGGGCCGCGACCTGCTCGGGCAGGCTGCGACCGGTACGGGGAAGACGGCGGCGTTCGCGCTGCCGGTGCTCCAGCGCATGCCCCAAGCTCACGACGGTGAGCCGGTGGCGCTCGTGCTCGTGCCCACACGGGAGCTGGCCATCCAGGTTTCGGAGGCCTTCCATCGCTACGGCCGCAACATGGGCACTCGCGTCCTCCCGATCTACGGTGGAGCACCGATCGGCCGACAGTTGCAGGCGCTCAGGCGCGGGGTCGATGTCGTGGTCGCGACACCTGGACGCGCACTCGACCACATCAGCCGGGAGACGCTTCGCCTGCATGGTGTGCAGACCGTCGTGCTGGACGAGGCGGACGAGATGCTCGACATGGGGTTCGCCGATGACATCGAGGCGATCTTCCAGGCGACTCCAGAGGATCGCCAGACAGTGCTCTTCTCGGCGACGGTCCCGCCGCGCATCACCGGGATCGCTCGCCGTCATCTGCGCGACCCGGTCCGGATCGAGATAGCGCGAGAGGCGGCGGCCCCCGGGGAGGCACCATTGGTGCGGCAGAGCGCCTATGTGGTCGCCCGGGCGCACAAGCCCGCGGCGCTCGGGCGCCTGCTGGATGTGGAAGCGCCCGCAGCCGCGATCGTCTTCTGCCGCACCCGCGAGGAGGTGGACCGGCTCACCGAGACCTTGAACGGCCGCGGCTACCGTGCCGAGGGGCTGCACGGGGGGATGGACCAGGAGCAGCGCGATCGCGTGATGGGGCGGCTGCGGAGCGGGACGGCGGAGCTGCTCGTCGCGACCGATGTGGCCGCACGTGGCCTCGACATCGAGCAACTCTCGCACGTCGTCAACTACGACGTACCCTCCGCACCCGAGTCATACGTCCACCGCATCGGCAGGGTGGGCCGGGCCGGCCGGGAGGGGGTGGCCCTCACCCTGGCCGAGCCGCGTGAGCATCGCATGCTCAAGTCTATCGAGCGGGTGACGGGGCAGCGGATCGGCGTGGAAAGGCTGCCGACCGTCGCCGACCTGCGCGCACGCCGCCTTGAGCTGACTCGCGGCGCACTGGAGGAGAGCCTCCTCCAAGACGACCTGGAGCCCTTCCGCGTCGTGGTGGAGTCGCTCACGGATGAGTTCGAGGTCATGGAGGTGGCCCTCGCCGCGGTCAAGCTCGCGCATGAGTCCGGCGGGGCCGTGGCTGAGGAGGAGGAGATTCCCGAGGTCGTTCTGCGGACCGGGGCAGACAGGGAGGGACGTCGTGAGGTGGCCGGAGGCCGGGAGCGGCGTGGCCGCATGCCCGCAAGGGGGATGACCCGTCTCTTCTTCGGTCTTGGGCGCACGGCCGGAGTGCGGCCGCAGGATCTGGTCGGTGCGATCGCGGGCGAATCCCGCATGAGTGGGCGTGACATCGGGACGATCCAGATCGCTGACCGTTTCTCTCTGGTCGAGGTGCCCGAAGACGCCGCCGATGAGGTGATCAGGGCTCTGCGGCGGAGCACCATCAAGGGAAGGAAGCCGACGGTCCGCCGAGAACGCGAACAGCCCAGCAGATGACCCCGGTGAGTGGGGCTGGAGCACCGCGCGGCCGTGACCTCCGCCGCCCTGGGCAGGTGCCAGCCGACCGCCGCGCTTGCGTGTGGCCTGGACCACGGGATCCGATCCGGCCAGGGAGCAGAATATTCTGCTGTTACGGTTTTATGGCAATCTGACCCAACGTCGAGAGCCGCTCCGGCAAAGGCGGAGACCACGATCCGACCTGTTGCTGGGGCTTGCAGCTGGCCAAGATCACCTGAGTCCGCACTCGACCGCTGCGCCTGCGCGTGGCCGCGACCACGGATCCGAGGCGGTTCCACACGATGCACCATGCCCGTCCACTTTGATCGCCGAGACGCTGTTCGTGGTCCGTCATTCTGCTCTCATGACCGAACAGAGATGAGGCAGGCAGGTATTTAACAATTCCCATGTGAGGAGTTGACTGATCTGGTAAAGGGAGGCGGATAAGGTATGGAGACGTTTTTGTCCGCTTCTGTGGTGGTCTGCACAGGATAAGTTCATCTATTTCGGTTCGTGGTTGGAGGCAGGATGTCGGACGCGCCGTTGGCGCTGCAGGTCGATGACTATCACGGCGTGACCGTCCTACGCCTGAACGGCGAGCTCGACCTGAGGACAGGGGAGGTTTTCACACGCGCCTGCGCCCAATTGCTCGTCCGCGACCAGGTCAAGATCGTGGTGGACGTGAGCGGGCTCGGCTTCTGCGACTGCAGCGGCCTGAGCGCGTTCATCGCCGAGCAGCGGGAGGCCGAGCGGCGTGGCGGCTACCTACGCCTGCTCGGGGTGCACGGATCACTGGCTCGGCTGCTCACGCTCACCGACCTCCTCGACGCCTTCCCTCCGTACACGGATCTGCGGCAGGCCTGCGGCTGACTCACCTGGGCAGAGGCCAATCTGCTGATCAGCGCGCGTCCGGCGGATGAAATTGCGCGTGCCGCAGGCGGGCAGCCCTCGTTGGAGGCTCGTTGTGGGGTGCCGTCGGCTCCGCTGCTGTTCGTGACCACCAGGCCACCCTGCGGGTCGTGCGCATCGAGCAGGGCCGGCTCGGCCTCACAGCGGGCGAGCACGTCTGCTGGATCGTGCAGGGCTATGTGGATCGCCTCAGCGGCTGGAGCAGAGCGTCATCCTGACCTGTCGTCCTTGCCGACGTCCGTGTCGGCGCCCTTGCCGGTGGTCTCGCCAAGGCCCGAGGAACCCGGCGACATGGCCGAGCCGATGCCCGAAGCCTGCTCAGCAGGGTTGTGCCCCGCATCGGGGTAGGCGGTCTCCAACGGTGAGCCTCCACTGCCCACGGTATCTTGCATCCGCTGGTCGGCGGGAGCGTCCGGCTCCTCCGCTCAGCTTTCGTCGTGTTCCGTGTCACGCATGGCCGGCCGGGATGACGATGAGCAGGACGATCTGCTGCATGAGTTGGATGCCTCCCGCGCCGCCCTCCTGCACGCCCTTGAGAGGGGCGATGGCACGCGGGCGGCGACGATCGAGGCGGAATGGCGCACGCTCCACCGGACGGGCGCGCTGGCGCAACCGAGGTGTGATCGAGAGGCCACAGACAGGCCGTCTCCGGTCGAACCCGCCGCGGCACCGAGCACGGCACGTCCAGATCATCCCGACCATATCCCCGGATCATGGTCCTACGGCTGCATACGGAAGCCCTCGGCTGCCTATCAAGGTCCACCGAGCAAAAGACCTGCGGCAGGAAAACCGCAGGTCAGACTGAAACGCCTGGTCAGAAGCGTGCCTCGGCAGGATTAGAACCTTCGGCTACCGCTTAGGAGAGCGGGTTCGCCCGGAAGGCTTTGAGCAGGTGGGCTTGCGTCCTGGCCACGGCGGGCCTGGACTGGGCGCCTGAGCGGACGGCGAGGTAGCCGGTGTTGATCGGCGGCTCCTCCGGGTCGGCGAGCGTGACCAGGGTGCCCGCGTCCAGGTCGCTGCGGCACAGGTAGGCGGGCAGGACCGAGACGCCCATGCCTGCCTTGACCGCGCTGAGCACACCGCGCAGGTCGGGGATGACGATCTGGGCGGCCATCGTGGGCCGCCTGCCGAACACGGTCCGCCAGTAACGCCGCACGATGGGCAGATCCTCCGCATACGCCACCAGCGGCACCCCGGCCAGCGCCCTGGGGCCGACCTCACTCCCGGCCGCCCGCAACGCCTCCCCCAGGGATGGGGCGGCGACCAGGACGAACTCCTCGTCGTAGAGGGGATCCGCGTGGACGCCGCGCATCCGGGGGCGGATCGTGGACACCACCAGGTCCAGGCGCCCGGCGGCCAGGTCGGCGAGGAGGTCGTCGGACAGGCCGAGGGTCGTGCGGAGGCGGAGGCCGTCCCGTACCAGAGGGGCGAGCATCGGCATGACCACCTCGCAAAGGAGCTCGGCCGGGCCGCCCAGATGGACGGCCTCGCCCGAGGGCAGCTCGGACCCCACCACCTCGTCCAGCGCGTCGAGTGCGGCCGCCACCCTGCGGGCCAGCTCGTCGGCCGCCGGCGTGGGCGCGACGCCGCGCGGCAGCCGGTCGAACAGGGGCCGGTCCAGCGCCGACTCCAGGGCCTTGACCTGCGCGGTCACCGCCGGCTGCGACAGGCTGAGCGTCTGCGCCGCGGCCGTGATGGAGCCGGTCCTGTGCACCGCGAGGAAGGTGCGGAGCAGGTCGAGCGAGAGATGCGACATATCACTATTCTGATGGCTCGACGCATGGCCGGTTATTTGTGGCTGATGGCCGCGGGAGCGATGCTGTCAGGCATGAGCAAGCGCATCCTGATCGTATTGACCAGCCACGACGACCTCGGCGGCGTGGAGAAGACCGGATACTACGTGCCCGAGGCGGCGCACCCCTGGGAGATCTTCCGCAAGGCCGGACACGCGGTGGACGTCGCCAGCGTGCGCGGCGGCGAGCCGCCGCAGGACGGGTTCGACCCCGAAGACGCCGCCCAGGTGGCCTTCCTCGCCTCGCCGGAAGCACGCGACACCGCACGCCTGGCGGACGTGGACCCCTCACGTTACGACGCCGTTCTCTACGCCGGCGGCCACGGCACCATGTGGGACTTCCCCGGCGATCCCGGCGTCATCCGCCTCGGGAGGGCGGTGTACGAGCAGGGCGGCGTGGTGGCCGCCGTCTGCCACGGTCCCGCCGCGCTGGTGAACCTCACGCTGTCCGACGGCTCCTACCTGGTGGCGGGCAAGCGGGTGGCGGCCTTCACCAACGAGGAGGAAGAGCTGCGTGGCGTGGCGCACGTGGTGCCGTTCCTGCTGGCGGACGAGCTGGTGGACCGGGGCGCCCGGCACGAGCCGGGACCGAACTGGCAGGCCCAGGTCGTCGTGGACGACCGCCTCGTCACCGGCCAGAACCCTGCCAGCGCCGCCCCGCTCGCCGAGCGGGTCCTCGAGCTCCTCGCCGAACGGCGGGCGTGAGGAGAACAAACACCGCCGGATGGCGGTTGTGAACCACGGGTACGGGCTCCGACTATCAAGGAGTAGCGCTCCGTGACCCCGTGGAAAGGTGCAGCGCATGGCATACCACCCCAACCTGGATCCGGAAATCCGTGCCGCGATCGAGCGGACGCCGCTGCCGGCGCTCGACATGCCGAGCATGACGTACGAGGAGCTCGACGGGTTCCGGGCGCAGATCAACGCGTTCCTGGCCGCCGCGCCGCCGGTCGAGGCCCACGTGGTGATCGAGGACCGGCACGTGCCGGGACCCGACGGCGCGCCCGATGTCCGGGTCCGGATCTACCGCCCGGCGGGCGACAGCCGAGATACGGCCGACCGGCCGGGGCTCTACTGGATCCACGGCGGTGGAATGATCATCGGGGTGCCGGAGATCGATGACGCGATGATGATCGGCTATGTTGAGCAGCTCGGCATCGTCGTGGTCTCGGTGGACTACCGTCTGGCGCCGGAGAACCCCCATCCCGCCCCGGTCGAGGACTGCTACGCGGGCCTGGTGTGGACCGCCAAGGCGGCGGGCGAGCTGGGCATCGACCCGGCGAGGATCGCCGTCGGCGGCGCCAGCGCGGGCGGCGGGCTCGCCGCGGCGACCGTGTTGCTGGCCCGCGACCGGGGCGGGCCCGGCGTGGCGTTCCAGCTGCTGGTGTGCCCGATGCTGGACGACCGCAACATCACCCCGTCCAGCCACGAGTTCGCCGAGGCCATCGTCTGGGACAGGTCGGCGAACCTCTTCGGCTGGACCGCGCTGCTCGGCGACCGGGTCGGCACCGACGACGTGCCCCCGTACGCGGCTCCGGCCCGCGCCACCGACCTGTCGAGGCTGCCGCCGGCGTTCATCGACGTCGGTGAGCTGGAGGTGTTCAGGGACGAGGACCTCGACTACGCGCTGCGATTGTCGCAGGCCGGGGTGTCCACCGAGTTCCACCTCTACCCGGGTGCCTTCCACGGGTTCGACGGCATGGTGCCGGACGCCGAGCTCAGCAAGCGGGCCAAGGCGGCCAGGCTGGCCGCGCTCAAGCGGGCGTACGGCCTGTAGCGGAGTTCGCGCGGAGCCGGACCAGGGCGAGGGCCAGGTGGGCGCGCAGGCGTCCGGGCGCGTCGGCGAGCGAGAAGCCCAGCGCCGCCTCGGCGCGGGCGATGCGGGCGGCCATCGAGCTGTGGTGCAGGTGCATGGCGGTGGCCGCGCCGCGGATCGAGCCGGCCAGGCACAGCGCCCGCACCGCGGCCGTCGCCTCGTCGCCGAGCCGTTCCATCGCCCGGACGTCGGCCAGCCCGGCCGGCGCCGCCTCCGGCAGGTCGGCGAACAATGCCAGCGCGCCCAGCTCCGACCAGCGCATCACCCGGTCGTGCGGGCCGGTGAAACGCAGCGCCGTACGCGCGGCGGCCCACGACTCGGCCGCCCGCGCGCCGGGCAGCGCGGGTCCGATGCCCACCCGTGCCCCGTCGGGCAGCGCGGAATCCGCCAGGTTGGTCGCCACCAGAACGGCCTCGGTGTCGCCGATCCTGGCCTCGCGCACCTGGTGCCCCATCGTGCGCAGCCCGGCCGCCAGTCCGTTGTCGGAGGGCAGCGCGATCGCCAAGGCCTGCAGCGGAGCGGACGGGCTGAAACCGAGCAGGCGCAGCTCCCGGGCCCGCTCCGCCTCGCCGGTCTCGGCCGACAACACCAGCTCGACCAGCGCCGGGTCCTGACCCGCCTGCGCCAGAGCGGCGGCTCGTTCCAGCGTGACCTCGGCGGCGGCCGCGTACCGTTCGAGCACGATCTCGTCGAGCCCGTGCGCCGCGCCCTCGCGTTCCATCCAGACCGACCCGAGCCCGGAGCTCAGCTCTCTGACCTCGGCGGGGGACGTCGCGGGCGTGTCCACGGCGCCTCCGGGCGAGGTGCGGATGCGCCGGCCGGTGGCCGCGTCGAACAGCCCGACCGGGCACTGCGCCAGCCGCGCCGTGGCGGCCAGCAGCACGGGCGCGCTCACATGGTCGCGGAGCAGCGAGTCGAAGTACGCGATGACCCGCACGGCGCTCTCCGCGTCGGCGTCCAGCGTGGACAGCCGCAGCAGTAGTCCCTGCACAGCCACCAGAGTAGTTCGGTGAACGGCGGCCTGGCGAGCGAACCAAGCGTGCGCTAGGTTGGTAGTCGTGGATCTCGACTTCTCCCCGGCCGAACGGGACTTCCGCGCCGAGGTTCGCGCCTGGCTGAGCACGCACGCGCCGGGACCGCTCCCGTCCATGGACACCCCCGAGGGCTTCGCGGCGCACCGCGCGTGGGAGGCGCGGCTGGCCGCCGCGCGGCTGTCCGTCGTCTCCTGGCCCGAAGAGTACGGCGGGCGCGGCGCCTCCCTGATCGAATGGCTTATCTTCGAGGAGGAGTACTGGGCCGCCGGCGCCCCCGCCCGCGTCACCCAGAACGGGATCTTCCTGCTGGCGCCGTGCCTGATGCGGTTCGGCACGCCGGAGCAGCGTGCGCGCTGGCTGCCGCGGATGGCCAGGGGTGACGACGTGTGGGCACAGGCCTGGTCGGAGCCGGAGGCGGGCAGCGACCTCGCCGCGCTGACGTCCCGGGCCGAGCCCGTGCCCGGCGGCTGGCGGCTGTACGGGCACAAGACGTGGAGCTCGCGGGCCGCGTACGCCAGCCACGGGTTCGGCCTCTTCCGCACGTCGGGGACGCGGCACAAGGGGCTGACGTACTTCATGTTCCCGCTGGACGACGTCGCGGTCCGGCCGATCGCGCAGCTCGACGGCCTGCCCGGCTTCGCCGAGCTGCACTTCGACGGCGTGTTCGCCGACGAGTCGATGGTGCTGGGCGAGGTCGGAGAGGGGTGGCGGATCGCGATGGCCACGACCTCCTCCGAACGCGGACTCACGCTGCGCAGCCCCGGCCGCTTCCTGGCCACCGCCGACCGGCTCGTCACGCTGGCCCGGGACGCCGGCGACCCGGCGCTCGCCGATCGGGCCGCCCGGTGCTGGGTGGAGGCGGAAGCGTACCGGCTGCACACCTTCGGGACCGCACGCACGATCATGGCGGGGGCGGAGGTCGGCGCGGCGGCCAGCATGGGCAAGGTCTTCTGGTCCGAGCTGGACCTGCGGATGCACGCGCTGGCCATGGAGCTGCTGGGGGAGCGGGCGGGGGAGACGCCGTGGCTGGACGGGTTCCTGTTCTCGCTCGCCGGGCCCATTTACGCGGGCACGAACGAGATCCAGCGCAACATCATCGCCGAGCGGGTTCTGGGGTTGCCGCGATGACCATGAACTTCGGCTTCACCGACGAGCAGCTCGCGCTCGCCGCGACCGTGCGTGACGTGCTCCGGGCACACTGCCCGCCGGCCGTGTTGCGGTCGGAGCGGCGGCCGGGGTGGGAGCAGCTGGCCGCGCTGGGGTTCTTCGGGCTGCTCCTGCCGCCGGAGAGCGACGGGCTGGGGCTCGGCCTGGCCGACCTGGTGCCCGCGCTGGAGGAGACGGGGCGCGCGTGCCTTCCCGGGCCTGTCGTGGAGACCGCCGTCGCGGCGCCGTCCCTGGTGGCGGGCGCCCCGAAGCTGGCCTCAGGGGCCGTGTGCGTGAGCGTGCTGCTGCCTGGGCAGGTGTACGCGCCGGACGCCGATCTCGCCGACCTGATCGTCGTGGCCGGGAGCGACGGCCTGCGGCTGGTCACCAGGGAGTCGGCCCGCCTCACGCCCCGGCCGGGCGTCGATCCGTGCCGGCCGCTGTTCGAGGTGGCCTTCGAGGACTCCGAACGGCTGGGCGGATCGGCCGGGCCGGCGCTACGGCGGGCCACGGTGGCGACCGCCGCGCAGCTCATCGGCGTCGCCAGGGAGCTGCTGGCGGTCTCGGTGGCCTACGCCCGGATGCGGAGGCAGTTCGGGGCCGCGATCGGGTCGTTCCAGGCGGTCAAGCACCAGCTCGCCGATGTGGCCGTGGCCGTCGAGTTCGCGGCGCCGCTGGTGTACCGGGCCGCGCTGGCAGTGGATGGGGACGTCGCCACAGTCGAGCGGGACGTGAGCGCCGCCAAGGCCGCCGCTGGGGAGGCCGCCACGTTCGCCGCCCGGGTGGCGCTGCAGGTGCACGGGGCCATCGGGTACACCGAGGAGCTGGATCTCCGGTTCTGGATCGCCCGGGCCTGGTCGCTGTCGGCCGCGTACGGCACCACGGCCGCTCATCGCGAGCGCATACGCGCCGCCGTACTGGACGGCAACGTGCGGAGGTACCCGTGAGGCGGGGCCGGCGGTGTGCTGAGGTGCCTGTGAGGCGCGGCGGCGGTGCGGGGAGGCTTCGGTGAAGTTCGGCGTGCCGCTCGGGCTGCTCCATCCGGCCGCGTGGAAGGACGTCGCGGTGGCCGCCGACGAGCTGGGGTTCGAGTCGGTGTGGCTGCCCGAGCACCTCGTCTTCGCCACGGATCTGTCGCTCGCCGCCTACCCGGGCACGTCCGCGCCGGCGATCAAGCCCGCGACGCCGCTGTTCGACGCCCCCGCGTACCTGTGCTGGCTGGCGGCGCTCACCTCGCGCGTCAGACTCGGCACGGCGGTGCAACTGCTCGCCCTGCGCCACCCGTTCGTGTCCGCGCGCGCCTTCGCGACCCTGGACGTGGTCTCGGGCGGGCGGGCCGTCTGCGGGGTCGGGGCCGGCTGGTACCGGGGGGAGTGGGAGGCGTCCGGGATTCCCTTCGGCACGCGGGGGGCGCGGCTGGACGAGGCGATCGAGGTGGTCAGGCGCCTCTGGAGCGAGCCCGTGGTCGCCCACTCCGGGAGGTTCTACTCCTTCCCCGAGGTCGCCTTCGAGCCGAAGCCGGTGCAGCGGCGGCTGCCCGTGCTCGCGGGCGGCGAGTCGCCGGCCGCGCTGCGCCGGGCGGCGCGGCTCTGCGACGGGTGGATCAGCATGCCGCACACCCTCGAGTCGATCAAGCCTCAGCTCGACCGGCTCGGCGCCGGGGTCCCCGTGACCGCGCACGCCTATGCGCTGGCCTCGCCCGAGGAGGTGCCCGCCTGGGCGGCGCTGGGCGTCGAACGCCTCATCGTCCGCCCCTGGACCCGCAGCCGCGACGCCGTGGCCGGCCTGATCACCTTTGCCGAGCGGTACGGGGTCGGCGGCGAAGGCTGATACGGCATGCCCCGGGGCTCAGGCGCGGTGTCGGCCCCTGCTGGGGCGTCCGGTGGAGGTGGCGCTGATCGCGCCCACCAGCTCGCGGTCGTGGTGCCGGGGAGAGGACGGCGGGAACCCGGTCGTGCGGTGACGGCGGCCGCGCGGGGGGAGGTCGGTGGGGAGGGCGGTGAACCGCTCCTCGGCGGAGGGATCCTGACGCCGGCGACGCCCTCGGTAGGACGCCGAGCCGATGTCCGAGGAGTTGAGGATGTCCCCGCCAGGGACGGCGCTCCCGACCGGCGTGAAGGCGTCGAACGCGCTGGTCGCCCCCGGGATGACGACCCGCCGGAAAGGTCCGGCGTCGACGATGACGGGACCGGCGTCGCGATCGGGCCGCCCAGCGCGTCCGATCGCGCCGGCGCCAAGAGCCGGCTCGATCGGGCCCGTGCCAAGAGCCGGCGCGAACGGGTCGACGTCGCGGATGCGCTGCAACGGCCCGGTCTCGTCGGTGAACTCGAACCGGCTCCTGTCGAAGTCGGGCTCGACCGGATCGGCGTCGCGGATGCGCCGCATGGGGCCGGTTTCCCAGCAGGGCTCGAAGGGGCCGGTGTCGAGGGGCGCGTCGAAGGCAGGCGTGAGTGGACGCGTGTCGGCGGCGGGGCGATCGGCGGTCCGGCGCGGCGGGGCGTCCGCGAACGGGTCGAAGGGCCGGGTGCCGAGCAGTTGCCGCACCTGCTCGGACGCCTGGCCGGCGCCGGACGGCACGGAGACGCGGCCGGCCACGGGTGCTTCGGCGCCTGAGACGGTGAGCTCGGCGATCAACTCGGCGTCGGCGGGGACGGCAGGTCGTTCGGGGGCGGCGGTGGGCTCGAGGGGGTCACGGAGTTGCGTGGTCCACAGAGGGGCGTCGGCGGGCGCGCCGGAGCTCGCACGGCGCCTGCGGCGGCGGCGTCGATGGTTCGCGGCCGGGCGGGCGGCCGCGTCGGCGGCCGAGACCGTGGCCGGGCGTACCCGGGAATGGCGGGTCTTGGCGACGGCGAGCAGGGCCAGTGCGGCGATCAGGGCCGAGCCGATCAGCGTCGGCGAGTCCACCGTGGGCAGCGCACTGGTGACGGAGGTGTCGACGTGCGTGGGGAGCGGCTCGGCGGTGGCCGACGTGGTGTCGGCGGTGGACGGCTTGGCGTGCTTGCCCTTCGCGACGCCCTTGCCCGCGGCGGACGAGGAAGAGGTCGCGGCAGGTGCCGGAGCCGCCTCCTGGGTCTTCTCGGCGGAGGTCCGGGTGGGCTCGGGGCGGGCCGCGAGCGGAGGCTTGGCGGCTTCTTCGCGCTCGCCTTGGGGGATGTGGGACGTGAGCGAGCCCCCCGGCAGCTGCAGCACGCCCACGTCGGTGCCGGGCCCGGGCGGGAGCGACGCCTGCTCCTCAGCCTTCTTCTTGGCCTCCGCGGCCTCCCGGGCCGCGTCCTCGTCCAGGCGGGCCTTGATCTGCTCCGGGTACCCGTAGCCGACGACCTTGCTGGTGTCACGTTCCTTACGTTTGGCGACGCCTCCGTCGATGTTCCCCTCGATGGTGAAGATCGTGCCGCCTTCGACCCTGGTGACGACACCGACGTGGTCGATGTTGTCGACGTCGTTCGACCCGCTCCAGTCGTAGTAGACGAACGCGCCGGGCTTGGGCTTCTTGCCCCAGGCTCCCTGCTCCTTGAACCACTTGGCGTGCGCCACCGTCCACGCGAACTGCCCGACCCACTCCTCGTAGCCGAGCTTGTGCGCGGCCCAAGAAAGGTACATCTCACACCAAGGGGCGCCGCTGTAATCGGCGTCGAACTCGACGTTCTTGCCGTACCACTCGCCGAACTTGGTGTATCCGCTGGCCCTCTCGGCATAGCCGAGCTGGCCCTCGAGCAACTCGATGAACTTCTGCATCTCTGGCGTCATGGAAGCGTGGGGAAACCTTCCGGGCATGCCGGTTTTATCCACGCAGCCTTGGGTAAAGGGGGCAACCAGGGACACGTGTGACAAAACCAGAGGCTTGTCGCTGTCGGGATGAGCTGAGGCTACCGTGCCGTAAGTGCAGGTCAAGCACACACCAAGAGATGGTCACGTCTTGGTCAGCTACGTAAGCCCAGGTCAGGATGCTGCCAGAAATGTCCAAACAGGGGTGGTTTAACCCAAAAAGATCTACCTTGAGGTGCTAACTCAGTATCCCGCGCCGGTCAGCAGGCCGCCGTCCACGGTGAACTCGCTCCCCGTGCAGTAACTGGCCCGGTCAGAGGCCAGGAACGCCACCACATGCGACACCTCCACCGGCTTGGCGAAGCGCTTGATGACCATGGACTTGACGAACGCCTCCGCGTCCACTTCCTGTGCCATGTCCGGGTCCATGGCCATCGCGGTATTGATCGCACCCGGGTGCACCGAGTTCACTCGGATCTTGAACCGGGCCAGCTCGCGGGCCGCCGACTTGGTGATGCCCCGGATCCCGAACTTCGAGGCCGCGTACGCCGACAACCCCTCGGCGCCGACGAAGCCCTCGATCGACGAGATGTTCACGATCGCGCCCCGCCCGGCCGCCTTCATGGGCTCGATCACCGACTTGATCCCCAGCCAGGTGCCCTTGAGGTTGACGTCGACGATCTGGTCGAAGTCCTCGAGTGACATGTCGGCGATCCGGCGAAATTTCAGGATCCCGGCGTTGTTGACCAGCACGTCCAGCTTGTCGTGCATCTCGACCGCCGTCGCGACCGCACGCTCCCACTCGGCCGGGCTCCGCACGTCGTGGTGGACGTACGTGGCGCCGGTCTCCTCCGCCAGCGCCTTGCCCTCCTCGTCCAGCACGTCCCCGAAGACCACCCGCGCGCCTTCCGCGAGGAACAGTCGCACGTGCGCCGCGCCCATACCCCGCGCCCCGCCCGTGATGAGCGCGACCTTGCCGTCAAGCATCCCCATAACGACCTCCAGCCGCGATGGCCCCAGCGATGGCTGCTGAGGCCGCCTCCATGGTCCGGTAGACGGGGATCCCGGCCGCCGCCGCGATCCGCCGCACCTCGTCCTCGACACCCGCGGGCGCGCACTCGCCGTTCCTGGTGACCAGGGTGACCCGAGTGCGCGGCAGCGCGTCCTGCGCCCCGGCCAGCGCCCGCGTGTAGGCGTACAAGGGCTGGGCCGCGTTCCCGTACGTGAAGAACGCCTGGACGTTCACATGGGCCACGACGTCGCGGCACGGCCGTCGCCGGACGATCGCGTCGATCACCTCCGGCACCAGCCCGGCCCGCCCGAGCGGCCCCACGGGCACCTCCAGAGGGTTGCCGGACGCCGCCACGCCGAGCCCGCGCAGCTCCTCCAGCACGTCGCCGGGCAGCGGGTCGAGCCGTACCCCGGCCGCGTCGAACGCGTCCGCCGCCAGCACGCTCGCGCCCCCGCTCGGTCCCACCACCAGCACCCCGTCACCCTCGGTGAGGCGGGAGCCGTGCGCCTGGAAGAACGCCAGCACCCCGATCAGGTCATCCTGGCTGGACACCAGCGCGGCCCCGGCCTGCGCGGCCACCGTCTCCCAGATTCGCCGGTCGCTGACCAGGCCGCCGGTGTGCGAGGCGGCCGCCTGCTGCCCCTGCCCGCTGCGCCCGCCCACCAGCAGCACCACGGGCAGGTCGGTCGCGCGCAGAGCGTCGTACAACTCCCTGCCGTCGCGCGGGTCCTCCAGGTACAGTCCGACGGCTCCCGTCTCCGGATCGGTGGCGAGCCAGCGCAGCAGCTCGGCCGGGGTGACGTCGGCCGCGTTCCCCACGGTGACGACCCGGCTGAACGCCAGCCCGCGCTGTTCCCCGACCTTGATCACCTCACCGGCGAGCCCGCCGCTCTGCGAGATCAGCGCGACCGATCCGGCGGGGCCGAGCCCGCCGCCGACGAAGGTCTGCCGGCCGCGCGGGCAGTAGACCCCCATGCAGTTGGGGCCGAGCAGGCGCGTCCCCGCCGCGCGGGCGGCCTCGACCAGCTCGTCCTCCAGCCCGGCGCGGCCCGCCTCCGCGAAGCCGCCGCTCATCACCTGCACGAACGGCACGCCTGCGGCCTGCCGCACCACGCCGGGGCACCGTTCGGCCGGTACGGCGACCAGCGCGTAATCGACATCCGCGTGCGCCAGCGACGGCACCGCCCGCACCCCGGCCACCTCATCCGCTTCGGGGTGCACGGCGACCAGCGGGATTCCGGCGGCCTTGTAGAAGTCGAGGAACATGTTCCCGAAGTTCGGCCTGGTGGTGGAGGCCCCGACCACGGCCACCGCCTTCGGCTCGAAGAGCGGCAGGAAGTCCGCGGTGTCCCGGCCGGCCGCAGGCTCCCCGGGCTCGGCGGGGACGTAGCGCGCGTCGACCGCCACCACGCCCGACGGGCCCGCGATGACCGGGTTCAGCTCGAACTCGCCCAGCTCGAGCCGCTCCCACAACCCACCGGGACCGCCGACCGTCATGAGCAGCTTGACCAGGGCGTCCACGTCCACGGGCGGCGTTCCGCGGAAGCCGTGCAGGAGCGGAGCCCCCCGCAGTGAGGCCAGCATGCGCCGCGCGTCCCGCTCCGAGACCGGGCACAGCCCCAGCGCCGTGTCCCGCAACGCCTCCGTCCATATCCCGCCGAGCCCCGCCAGCAGCACCGGGCCGAACGCGACGTCCCTGACCACGCCCACGATCAGCTCCACCCCGGCGGCCGCCTGCTCCTCGACCAGGAAGCCCGCGACGCCGGGCAGTCTGGAGCGCATCTTCATGGCCGCCGCCGGCAGGTCCGCCGCGCGCAGGCCGAGCACGACGGCCCCGGCATCCGACTTGTGCACCAGCCCAGGACCGAACGCCTTCAGCGCCAACGGCTCGGCGAGCCCCGCAGCCGCCGTGAAGTCCAGATCCCCACCGGCCGGGATGTCCGGCTCACCGCCGGCCGCGCCGTCCCGGCCACGGATGACGACGCCGCGCGGCACCGGCACCCCGGCCTCGCTCAGCAGCGCCTTGACCTCATGTTCGTAGACGCTCACGCCGGCAGGTGCCCGTACTGCTCGCGGATCTCCCGGCGCAGCAGTTTGCCCGGCCCGCCCGAGGCGTCCTGCGAGTGCGGCAGCTCCTCGGCCACCACGATGTGATCGGGCCGCTGATGGGCGGGGAGGGAGTCGGCCAGGGCGAGCGCCAGCTTGGAGGCGTCCAGCGAATGCCCGGCCCGCGGCACGACGGCCAGCAGGATCCGCTGCTCGGACGCCCCCTCGGGCACCCCGACCGCGCCGGCCTCGGCCACCCCGTCCAGGGCGGAGGCGGCCTCCTCGATCGCGACCGGCTGCGACCACACGCCGCCCTTGAGTATCGAGTCCTCCCGCCGGCCCAGCACGCGCAGCACGCCGTCGGCGGAGAGCGTGCCGAGGTCGCCGCCCACGTACCACTCGCCGCGCAGCACCTCCGCGGTCTTGTCCGGGAGGCCGTCGTACTCGGTCATCCGATGCGGACCAGCCAGGTTGATCTCGCCGACCTCGTCGACCACCCGGTTCCCCTGCGGGTCCGTGATCCGCACGGCGTTCCCGGTACGGGCCCGCCCGGAGGACCCCAGCGGCGTCGAGCCGTCGTCCACCCGCCCCATGCACGTGTACGGGGCCTCGGTCTGCCCGTAGTACGAGAACACGCCCGCCTGCGGCAGCCTGGCCTTGATCCGGTCCAGCATGGTGGCGGTCAGCGGCTCCCCGCCCAGCATGATCACCTGGATCGACGACAGGTCCACGCCCTCGTGCTCCGCCGAGCCCAGCAGGGCGGCGTAGAACGACGGGATCTGGGACACATGCGTGACCCGCTCGCGGGGGACGACCCGCAGGAAGTTCGCCGGACCCCAGTCCTGCTCCAGCACCAGCCGCATCCCCGCGTAGAGCGCGGGCCCGACGATCGCGGGGAAGCCGATGCCCCAGATGATCGCGCCCGTGCCGAACACCGAGTCGGGGCCGCGCGGCACGTCCAGCCAGATCTGCGCGGTCGCCAGCGACGACGCGTGCGTGTGCACGACCGCCTTCGGCAGCCCGGTCGTTCCCGAGGTGTAGTAGAGGGCGAGCGGGTCGTCGTGGAAGCCCGCCGTCGGCGGCTCCTCGTCGGATGCCCCCGTCAGGTCCGCCGCGTTGATCCACTTCGTCACACCCGGCAGCGACCCCTTGATCTGCTCCACCACCTGCTCGACCGTCGCGTCATAGACGAACGCCGTGCACCCCGAGGCCGCCACGACGTCACGCAACGTCTCCACCGGCCAGTACGGGTTCAGCGCCGCCGTGACCGCCCCGATCTTGGCCTGCGCCAGGTAGACCTCGGCCACCAGCAGCGTCTCGTTGAGCAGCGCCGCCACCCGCTGCCCCGGCGTGATCCCCTGGGCCAGGAGGGCGTTGGCGCGGCGGTTGACGTTCCTGTTCAGCTCGTCGTAGGTGAAGCTCTGCTCGCCGCAGTACGTCAGCGCCACCCGGTCGGGCGTGCGCATGGCGTCGGCGGTCAAGATCGCATGGCCGTAGTTGCCGTAGGGTGATCGCGCCATGGGGGGGTGCCTCCAGTTTTCAGAGGGGCGAATAGAGCACGAAGACGTTTCCTGAGGGATCGCGCAGCACGGCCCGCATCTCATGCGGCCCCGCCTCGGGCCCGCGCACCACCTCGGCGCCGCGCTCGGACAGCTCCCGCACGGCCACCGCCACGTCGTCCACCTTGTACGACGGCGCCGCCGACCCGGTGACGTGCTCGGCGGGACCGGCCAGCGCCACGGTGACCCCGCCGCCGTCCAGCGCCGCGAACCTGTCGCCGTCCCTGAACTTCACCGGCAGCCCGTAGAAGGCGATCGCCTCGTCCAGGTCGGCGACGGGGATCAGCACGTTGCCGAGCTTCACGCGGGCCTCCAATGCGGTAATTCGTCCACGAACGTCACCCGCACCGGCATCCCGATGCGGACGTCCTCCGGCGCGCACTCCACCACGTGCCCGAAGGCGCGGGCACCCTCCGGCAGGTCCACCCAGGCCATCACGTACGGCTCCCGTCCCCGGTAGGCGGGCGCGAACGAGCGATGCACCACCGTGAACGTGTGCACCACGCCCTCACCGGAGACCGGCTCGAACACGAGCTCGCCGCCGCCACACCAAGGACACGCCGCCTCGGGAAGGTGGACGCGCCGGTCGCAGGCCGTACAGCGCTGGATGACCAGCTCGCCGCGCGCGCAGGTGGCCAGGTAGGCGGAGGTGTCGGCGCTCATCGCTTGCCAAGCTAGCGCACGCTTGGTTACCGGGCAAGGGTCCGTCCCTCAGGGGTCGGCCGGGTCAGCGGAAACCTCTTCCGTGGCGGTCACCGGCGGCTGCGCCGAGGGGTCGGTGGAGAGCCGGGCCACCGGCCCGTTCGTCGGCTCCGGGTCCGACGGGGTCGGGGTGCCGATGGCGGAGGTGCTCCGCTCCTCCGTCGGCGCAGGCGTCGGCGTGGCGGACCGGGTCGGGGAGGGCGCAGGGCAGGCGGGGCCGTCCACGGCCGCCTCGCTCACCTGCGGTCCGTTCCCCGATGCCGGCTCCGTCATCACCAGAATCCCGAAATGCGCCCGACGACCGCACGCCACGTCCCCTGGGTCGTGCGTGACGCTGCTGGTGTAGACCGTGTTGCCGCGCAGCGTCCGGCTCTCCTGCCGGACCGTCCGCGCCGGCGCGTCGTCCCCGTCCCGCCGCGTGTACGTGATCCGCAGCCGCACCGGCCCCGTCCCGTTCGCCGCCACCCTGATCGAGCCGTTCGTGCCGCTCCACTGCACGATGCTGGCCGCCTGCACCGCGGGCGCCGCGAGCTCCGGCACGCCGGTCCCCGCCTGCCCGTTGGTGGGCGGCGGAGGGGGTGAAGTGGTGACGGGAGGCGGGGGCGCCTGGGTCGTCGGCGGTGCGGCCGTGGTGCGCCGTGGCGCGGGGGATGTCGTCCTGGTGGGGCCGGACGTGGTGGTGGCGTCGGCCGGGGAGGGCGCGGGCTCGCTCCGCTCCTCGGGCGGCGGCATGAGGATCGCGCCCGGCCCCGGCGGCAGCCGCCCGCCCGACAACACCAGCGCGATCGCCACGGCCACGACCGTCGCGCCCGCCACCCACAGGTGCGGCGGCAGCCTGGGCATGCTCATGATCCGCTCGCGCAGGGTGATCGTGGCGGTGCCGCTGTCGTGATCGGTCCTGGCGAGGGGGAAGCGCAGGGCCAGCAACGTGGCCAGCTCCGCCAGGTGGCGCCGACCGCGTTTCTCCCAGTCGGGGCCGTACCCGGCGACCGCGTCCTCCTCCAGCTCCGCCGTGAACTGCCGGGCGGAGGCGTACCTGACCGCCGGGTCCTTGGCCATCCCCCGCCTCAGCAGGTCGCGCAGCGTGTCCGGCACGACCTCCAGCGGCACCGGCTCCACCAGGTGCTTGTCCCGGATGGCCGGGACGTCGAGCTCCGTCTCCTCGCCTTCCTTGTACGCGCGGAAGGGCGGCCGTCCCTTGACGGCCTCGAACAGCACGCACGCGGCCGCGTACAGATCGGCGGAGGGCCCGGCTTGGTGCCGTGTCCACAGCTCGGGCGACATGTAGGCGGGGGTCCCCGCGGGCACGCCGGGCTCCTCGGCGTGCACCACGATGCCGAAGTCGGCCAGCTTGGTGGTGCCGTCCGCCTGGACCAGGACGTTGTCCGGCTTGACGTCGCGGTGCGGCACGCCCTTCTCGTGGGCCGCGGCCAGGGCCAGCAGCGTGCTCTTGAGCACGGCCAGGGCGGCTTCGGGACTGGTCCTGCCGTGTTCGGCCAGCAGGGTACGCAGCGACACGCCGTCGACCAGCTCCATGACCACGGCCGCTCGGGTCGGGGTCTCGACGTACTCGTAGAACCTGACGACGTTCGGGTCGTCGATCTCCACGAGCTGGTGGGTGTCCGACCGGAAGCGGTCCATGAACTCGGTGTCCCTGCGCAGGGTGGCGTTCAGGTACTTGATCGCCACGTAGGCGCCGGTCGATTGGTAGGTGGCGAGGAACACGCGGCCGGTGTGGCCGGCGCCGAGCTGGCGTACTTCACGGTAACCAGGGACCAAGTCCTACCCCCAAAGGCAGCCGTCTTCCGATTCGACGGTCTCACCCGGGGTTCGGGTTGTCACGAGTGAACATATTTCGCCCTGTGTTAACCCTGAATAACCCTGTGTGGTGAATGATATGCTCGCCCGTACCAAGCAAGCGCTCGGCTAATAAGGCGGGAGGCGCCGGTGGAGGGCGTGGCCGTGCTCGTGATGGAGATGCAGCGGGGCGTCGTCGGTGATCTCACGAAATTTCCGGACCTGGTGGCTGCCTGCGAGCGGCACGACGTCGTGGCCAACACCGCCCGGCTCCTCCACACCGCCAGGGCGGCCGGGCTCCCGGTGATCCACTGCACGGCCGCCTTCCGCCCGGACCGGGCCGGCTCGCACACCGCCAACTGCCCGTTCATCATCTCCCTGCTCAAGGACCCGGACCACATGCTGGAGGGCACGGCCGCGGTCGAGGTGCTGCCCGAGTTGCGGGAGCCGGGCGATCTGGAGAGCCGCCGGCATCACGGGTTCTCGCCGTTCACCGGCACCCCGCTCGACATGACGTTGCGCTCGCTCGGCGTCTCCTCCGTGGTGGCGGCCGGGGTCTCGCTCAACCTCGGCATCCCCGGGCTGGCGCTGGAGGCCGTGAACCTCGGTTACCGGGTGACGGTCGTCACGGACGCGGTGGCGGGCATCCCCGAGGAGTACGCGCGGGCCGTACTGAGAAACACGATCAGCCTGCTCGCCACCCGCGCGACGGCCGCGGACCTGATCGAGACGTGGAAATGATGGACGGGCTGCGCCTGGACGGGCGCGTGGCCGTCGTCACCGGGGGAGCGGGCGCGATCGGCGCGGCCATCGCGGCGGACCTGGCCGCGCTCGGCGCGCGGGTGGTGCTCGCCGATGTGGACCTGCCGAACGCCGAGAAGGCGGCCGCCGGCCTGCCGGGAGCGCGGGCGGCGGCTGTGGACCTGGCCTCGCCTGCGTCCGTGGAGGCGTTCGCCGGCGCCGTGGGGGACGTCGACGTGCTGGTGCACAACGCCGGAGTGGCGATCGTGGAGCCGTTCACCGCGAGCGATCCGGCGGGCTGGGACCTCATGTGGCAGGTCAACCTGCGCGGGCCGATGTTGCTGACCAAGCTGCTGCTGCCCGGCATGATGGCCAGGCGGTGGGGGCGGCTGGTGTTCATCTCCTCCGACGGCGCCAGGGCCGGCTCGGGCGGCGAGGGCGCCTACGCCGCCACCAAGGCAGGACTGTTCGGGCTGGCCAAGACGCTCGCCCGCGAGGCCGCCAAGGCCCAGGTCACCTCGAACGTGGTCTGCCCTGGCCCGACCGACACGCCCATGCTGCGGCGGGTGTCGGCGGCCGAGCCCGGGCTGGTCGACAAGATCGCACGGGGCATCCCGCTGCGCCGCCTCGGCACGCCGGCCGACGTGGCGGGGCTGGTCGCCTACCTCTGCACGGATCGCGCCGCCTACATCACCGGCCAGACGTTGTCGGTGAGCGGCGGCGTCACCATGCACGGATGAACGGCTCAGAGCGACTTGTAGACCGCCTCCACCAGGCGGATGCCACGCAGGTTGCCGGAGACCGCGTTGGCCATCCTGTTCATGACGTACGCGACGGCCAGGCCCCGCTCGGGGTCGCCCAGCCCGACGGACCCGCCGAGGCCCGAGTGGCCGAACGCCGTCTCCGACGGCATCAGGAACGTGAGCGACGGCCGCATGAAGCCGAGCCCGAACGCGGTGTCCAGGAACAAGACCCGGTCCGGCCCGTTCACGCGGGTGCGCATGGCCTCCCGCAGCGTGCCGGGGCCGAGCAGGTCGCCGGCGATGAGCGAGCGGTAGAAGCCCGCCAGGCCCCTGGCCGTGGTGACCACCCCGGCCGCGGGCCAGCCGGCCCGCAGGATGACCGGGTGGTTGGCGCCGCCTTTGAGCAGGTGCATGCCGGGGTTGCCGAGGGCCCGGTTCATGAGGCTCTGGGGATCGAGCGCCGCCTTGGCCATCTCGGCCAGCGCATCCGGACTCCGGCCGGCCGTCCTGCCGTCGGCGGGGCCCTGGCCCGGGACGGCCTCGGCGGGGCGCTGGCCCGGGACGGCCTCGGTGGCAGTGAGGGGTTGTGGGCGGTCGGCGGCCTTGAGGCGGGCCGCGCGGCCGATCACCGGGTCGGGCGCCCCCACCCACAGCTCCAGGTCCAGCGGCCCGGCGATCTCCGCGGCCACCAGGTCCCCCACCGACTTCCCGGTCACCCGCCTGATCACCTCGCCCACCAGGAACCCGTACGTCAGCGCGTGGTAGCCATGCGCCGTCCCCGGCTCCCACAGCGGCTTCTGACCGGCGAGGCGGGCCGCGATCGCCGCCTGGTCCTCGAACTCCTCCACCGGCACGGGATCCTCCAGCACCGGCAGCCCGCACTGGTGGGTGAGCAGGTGCTCGACCGTGATCGCTCCCTTGCCGTGCGCGGCGAACTCCGGCCACACGTCCGCGACCGGCGCAGTCACGTCCACCAGTCCCCGCTCCGCCAGCCGCAGCAGGACGGCAGCGGTGATCGCCTTGGTGCAGGAGTACGCGAAGGCCGGCGTGTCGTGTTCCCATGGCCGCCCCGTGTGCCGATCCGCGATCCCGTCCCACAGGTCCACGACCAGCTCGCCGTTCAGGTAGACGGCGAAGGCCGCACCCAGCTCCTCGCCGTCGGCGAAATGCCGCTCGAACACCTCCCGTACGCGGGAGAACCGAGGATCGCAGTGCATCAGACCTCCGCAAGAAAGGAAGCGCTTACTTGGTTCACGAGCCTAACAACTGGGGACGATTCGGCCCAGACGATCAGCGCGGCACCCTGAACCTCCTCACGCCGGACGTGGTCCTCGCCGCCCTGCGCGCCGCCGCCACCGGCGAGGTGCTCAGCCTGGCCATGCCCATCAGGGGCGCCACCTCCTCGCCCGCCCCCACGACGGTGCCGCACCTGCGTGGCCGCCCGCTGCCGCAACACTTCATGTCCGTGGACGGCGGCGACTACGCGGCCGGCGCCCGGCCCATCGGCGAGGGCCTGTGCGTGGCCGATGACGCGCTGGTCGTCACCCCGCACGGCACCACGACGCACATGGACGCGTTGTGCCACATGTGGTCGGGCGACCAGGTCTACAACGGCCACCCCGCGGCCCGGGTGCGCTCGTACGGTGCCACCAGGTGCGGGATCGAGCAGGTGGGCGGTGTGGTGGCCAGGGGAGTGCTGTTCGACGTGCCGCGGCGGCTCGGCCTCGACCACCTGCCGGCCGATTTCCGCATCCCGCCCGAGGTGCTGGAGGACATCGCCACGCCGCGCCCGGGGGACGTGGCGGTGATCCGTACCGGATGGCCGCTGGTGTGGGAACGCTCGAAGGAGGATTACTGGTCAGGCCAGCCCGGCCTGTCGGCCGACGCCGGCCGTTGGCTGGCGGCGCACGACGTGTCCGTGGTGGCCTGCGACAACGCCGCGATCGGCGGTCTCAACGCCCGGGGACTCGCCGACGAGAGCCTGGCCGACGACCTGCACCTCCTCCTGCTGCACCGGCACGGCATTCACTTGATCGAGATGCTCTGGCTGGAGGATCTGGGGGCGGCCGGGCGGACGGAGTTCGTGTTCGTGGCGGCGCCGCTCAGGATCGAGGGCGGCACAGGGAGCCCGATCACCCCGCTTGCCATCCTTTGAGATTCGCGCATTTTTCCCGACCTGTTTGGATATTTTGCGAAGATCCGTTAACCACCTCCTCGAAGGTCGGTTCCATGCGTCCCCTCACCCTCATCGCCGCCACCGCTGTGGCCGCGCTCGCCGCAGTCCCCGCCGCCGACGCAGCCACGGCCGGCCGCGCGAGGTCCGGCACCCTGCGGATCAACCACGTCCAGACCATCGCCACCCACAACAGCTACCACCGCGAGCTGACCGACGCCGAGAAAGACGTGCAGCGCAGGACCGACGCCAACTGGTGGAACCTGCAGTACTCGCACACCGCCCTGCCCAACCAGTTCGGCGCCCAGCGGGTGCGCGGCATCGAGCTGGACGTCTTCCCCGACCCCAAGGGCGGCCTGTACACCAACCCGCTGGTCCGCCGCGACGCCGGCCTGCCGGCGCTGAACGACCCGGCGCTCGCCCAGCCCGGCTTCAAGGTGCTGCACTGGGCCGACCACGACTACGGCACCAACTGCTCGACCTGGCTCACCTGCCTGCGCCAGGTACGCGAGTGGTCCGACAAGAACCCCGGCCACGTGCCGCTGACCATCCTCACCGAGTTCAAGAGCACCGACCCGAAGAAGGAGGCCATGGGCGGGGCCAAGAGCCCGGCCTGGGACACCGCGCTCATGGACGCCTTGGACGCCGAGATCCGCTCGGTCTTCCCCGACGACCGGCTCATCACGCCGGACGACGTCCGCAAGCCCGGCCTCACCCTGGAGCAGTCGGTGCTCAAGCACGGCTGGCCGGAACTGAACGCGTCCCGCGGCAAGATCATGTTCTTCATGGACAACCAGGCGACCGCCATCCAGCAGCCCTACCTGGCGGGCCGGCCGAGCCTGGAAGGCCGCGTGTTGTTCACGAACTCCCGCCCCGGCCGCGCCGACGCCGCCTTCGTCGGCTGGAACGAGCCGCAGGGCACGAACACCGCCCAGATCCAGGACCTCGTCCGCAAGGGCTACTACGTGCGCACCCGGTCCGACGTGCCCTTCACCGAGGCCCGGTCGGGCGACACGGGCCGGCTGAAGGCGGCCCTGGACAGCGGTGCGCAGATGATCAGCACCGACTTCCCGGTGATCGGGCTGTCGGCCAGGCACGGCAGCGACTACACGGCCGAGCTGCCGGGCGGCGCGACGGTCCGCTGCAACCCGGTGAACGCGCCCACCGGCTGCCGGGACCACACCCTGGAGCGGATCACGTCCAAGTGACCGGCAGACTGCCGACCCCGTACACCGCGGCGTCGTGCTTCAGCGGCACCTCGGTGGCGGGGACGGCCAGCCGCAGCCCGGGGAAACGCTCGAACAGCGCCCGGTAGCCGACCCGCAGCTCGATCCTGGCCAGCTGCTGACCGAGGCACTGGTGCACGCCGTGCCCGAAGGACAGGTGCCGCCGCGCCTCCGGGCGGCCGGGGTCGAGCACGTCCGGATCCGCGAACACCGCCGGGTCCCGGTTGATCATCGGAAGTGACAGTGCCACCGTCTCGCCCTTCCTGACCGGCGTGCCCGCCACCTCGACATCCTCCAGCGCGGCCCTGCTGGGCCCGCCGAGGTGCAGGACGGACAGCCAGCGAAGCAGCTCCTCGTCCATGCCCTCCTCATACGGCCGCCCCTCCGCCAGCAGCGCGAACACGCCGAGCGCCAGCATGTTCGCCGTGGTTTCGTGGCCCGCGACGAGCAGGATCATCGCGACGTTGACGAGCTCCTCGTCGGTGAGCTCGCAGGCAAGGCCGCTGATCAGGTCGTCACCGGGCTCGGCCCGCTTGCTCTGCACCAGCTCGCCCAGATAGCCGGCCAGGTCGGCGCTCGCCCCGGCCACGTCGCCGCCGGCCCCGACGATCTGGCGGCTACGGTCCTGGAAGAAGTCGTGCTCCTCGTACGGCACGCCGAGCAGCTCGCAGATGACCATCGACGGGATCGGTAGCGCGTACGCGCTCACGAGATCGGCCGGCGACCCCGCCGCTGCCATGGCGTCGAGGTGGTCGGCGGTGATCCGCTCGATGCGCGGCTCCAGCACGCGCATCCTGCGCAGAGTGAACTGGCCGGTGAGCAGGCGGCGGTAGCGCGTGTGCTCGGGCGGGTCGGTGGCGGCGAAGAATCCCGGCGGCGCCGGGCGTCCGGGCCCGCCGGGCATCGTGGAGCGCACGGCGGCGTGCTTGAGCTCCGGGCGCATGCTGAACCGCGGATCCCCCAGCACCGCGCGGGCCGCCTCCATCGTCGTGGCCAGCCAGCCCAGATGGCCATCGGCGAACTCCAAGCGGCTCATCGGCGGCAGGGCTCTCAGCGCGGACGGAGGGTCGAAGGGGCACTTCGGGTCTCGTTCGATGGGGAGTCTCATAAATTTGAGAGTAGACTCCTAAATCGGAGTTGACTAGCAAAATATGGTGATCTCTTGTGAATGGGTTGTTGAGCTCGGAAAATGCGATGTCATGAGCGAGCGACCGGGCCTGCGAGAGCGGAAGAAGGCCAAGACCAGGGCGTTGATCCAGAAGGAGGCGCTGCGGCTGTTCCGCGAGCAGGGGTACGCCGCGACGACGATCGAGCAGATCGCAGAGGCCGCGGAGGTCGCGCCCAGCACCGTTTTCCGCTACTTCTCCACCAAAGAAGACCTGGTGGTGGTCGACCAATTGCCCGCCGTCATGGAGGCGCTCAGGGCGGTGCCCGCAGGAGTCGGGCCCGTGCCGGCCGTCCGCGCGGCCGTGCGCACGGCGCTGGAGGATCAGACGGCAGAGGAGTTCGCCGACAGCCTCGAGCGGGAGAGGCTCGTGCTCACGGTGCCTGAGCTGTGGGCGGCGAGCCTGGAGAACCTCACCGGCATGATCGGGACAGTGCGCGAGATCCTGGCGGCCCGCGAGGGGCGGGACCCCGGCGACCCGGAGATCCGCGACGTCGCGGGAGCGATCGTCGGGGTGCTCATGGCGCTCTGGTTCGACTGGACGAAGAACCAGGACATGGACGTGTTGGCCGAGTTCGACCGCGCGATGGAGCACCTGGAGGCCGGTCTGCCCCTATGACCCGGCACAGCTGTCGGACATGAGCGCGTGCCGTTACCGGCGTGCCACGCGGCGGAGAGGCCCTGTCCTGTGTCTGACGCTGACCGTAGTCGGCCGAACCACGCCATGTCGAGGCTCTCAGAGGCTCCTCTCCTGCGCATGACAGGACGCATCACACTGCGCGGCGCCCGCACCCCTACATGCCGGGGTAATTCCCTCCACCATGGTCGGCGTCCAGAGCGTCGTAGTCCGGGGTGAACCCGCGCTTGGGAATCGAGTCCACGAACGCTACCTCCCGTGGCTTCTTGTACGACGCCACCTGCTTCTTGACGTGCTCGATCAGCTCGTCGGCGGTCGCGACGGCCTGTGCCTTGAGCGCCACCACGGCCTTGACCGCCTGGTGCCAGGTCGGGTCCGGTACACCGATCACCGCGGCGTCGGCGACGGCGGGGTGGGATTTGAGCGCGCGTTCCACCTCGGCCGGGTAGATGTTCTCGGCTCCGGACTTGATCATGCGAAGCTTGGGGCCGATGAACGTGATCGTGCCGTCGGGCTCGCGGCGGCCGAGGTCGCCGGTGTGATGCCAGCCGCTCCGGGATTTGGCGGCATTTAAGTCGGGGCGGGCGAAATATCCGGAAAAGAGGGACTTGCCGCGCGCGCAGATCTCGCCCACCTCGCCGGGCGGCATTTCGCTGTCGTCCGGGCCCAGGATACGTACTTGGACCAGCGGCGACGGCCGTCCCGCGAACCCCGCTCCGCCCTCCGCCAGCCCGAGGAAGGTGAGCATGCCGCCCACCTCGGTCTGCCCGTACCCGCCCATCTTGGACCGGCACCACGGCGAGTCGTCCACCGTGATCATCTCGTCCCACTCGGCCGAATGGGAGACGAACCTGAGCGACGACAGGTCGTACTTGCCGCCCGCGTTCGCCTTCACCACCGCGTCGATCATCGGCCCGAACAGGAACGCCTGCGTCACCCGCTCGGCGTCGATCAGCCGGCAGACCTCTTCGGCGTCGAAGGCGGGCATGAAGACGTTCGTGCCGCCGATCTGGAGGGTGGCCAGGCAGAACATCATCGTGCCGACGTGGAAGAGCGGCCCGTTGTTGAGGAAGGTGAAGCCCGGCTCCATCTGGCGGACGACGAGGAGCGACGTGCTGTGGGCGACCAGCGCGGCGCTGCTGAGCAGGGCCGCGTTGGGGCGCCCCGCGAAGGCGGCGGTGTAGAGGGCGAGCACCGGCTCCGTATCGGCGACCTGCGGGAACTCCCTGATGGACCCGCTCGCCACCAGTTCCTCGTAGTCGTCACCCGCCCGCACCCACACCGTCGTGCCGCCCTCCGCCGCGCCGGCGCCCGAGGGAGCCTGGCCCTCACCGCTCCCTTCGGACGACGCCGGCGCGGCGGTGCTCTGAGCGTGCAGGGAAGTCGTGGCGTCCGACGGCTCCCAGACGACCGCGGCCGGGGTCAGGTCGGTGAGGATGAACCGCAGCTCGTCCTCCGACTGCCGCCAGTTGGCCGGGCAGAAGATCGCGCCCAGCCGGGAACAGGCCAGCAGCAACTCCAGCACCGCGTGCGCGTTCTGCCCGAGCCACACAACCCGATCGCCCGCGGAGACCCCCTGGTCGGCGAGGGCGGAGGCCAGCCGGGTCACCCGGGCGTCCAGCTCCGGGTACGTGAGCCGAACGTCCCCGTCCACCACCGCGCTCACCTGGGGACGGCTGCGGGCGTGCTCGGCGAGGACGTCTGAGAGGGACAGGCTGTGGATCATCTTCAGTCTCCAAAGGCCGGCATGACTTCGGTCGCGAAGAAGCGCATGACCCGCTTCATCTCCTCCAGCGGCATCGGCCTGGTGCTGCCGAAGTCGCACAGGAGGTTCGTGAAGCCGGCGTCTTTGAGCAGCGAGATCTGTTCGACGACGCGGTCCGGATCCCCGATGACCTCCAGCTGCTCCCACCGGAAGTCGGCCGACACCGCGCCGCCCTTGAGGTAGCGGTCCTGGTAGTACTCGAAGCCCTGGGCGGCCCGGCCGGTCTTGGGATCGATGGGCGCGCTCTTCTCGTTGAAGATGCGTGACCGGTCGAACGACGCCTCGAACCGCGCCTGGTCCTCGCGAGCCTGCTCCAGGGTCGGGGCGACGTAGACGCTGCGCGCCACCACCAGGTCGCTCCCGTCCGGATGCCCCGCCTGCGCCGCCGTCTCCCGCCAGGTCTCGGCCGCCTTGACGACCTTCCGGAAGGTGGCCGCGGGGTCGGCGAGGATGGGCAGGCCGCGCTCGGCGTACATGGTGACGGTCTCGGGGGAGACGGCCGCCACGTGCAGCGGCGGGTGCGGGGTCTGCAAGGGCCGCGGGACGAGCGAAACCTCGGCGCCGGTCTTGTAGAACTTCCCCTCGTGCTGGTACGCCTCCTGCGTCCAGAGCCCGACGATGACCTCCAGCGCCTCGTTGAACCGATCCCGCGCCTCCGCCAGATCGATCCCGAACCCCTCGAACTCGAAGCTCTGATAGCCCCGCCCGATCCCCAGATCCAACCGCCCGCCGGACAACACATCCACCTGCGCCGCTTCCTCGGCGACATGGATGGGGTTGTGCAGCGGCAGCACCACGATGCCGGTGCCCAGCCTGATGCGCGAGGTCCGGGCGGCCGCGTGGGCCAGCATGGTGAACAGGTTCGGGACGACGCCGTAGTCGCGGAAGTGGTGCTCGGCCAGCCGTACCCCGTCGAACCCCAGCTCCTCGGCCAGCTCGACGAGCTCCAGGTGGTAGTCGTAGACGTCCTTGAAGCTCTGCCCGTCGAAACGGTGGAAGAGGTGGAAGGTCGAGAACTTCATGCGGCGGCCCCTTTGACGGTAAACCAAGCGCTCGCTTGGGAGCGTATCACGCCCGCCCGGGACTGCCCCAGTCCGGCGTCGCCTCAACAGCCCCAGTCACCCCACGTGACAGTTTCGCCCAAATCGTAACGATTGGAACGGTCCCATCAGATGTCCCTGCAGAAACCGTATTACCGCCTGTGAGAGATGATCACTAAGGGTCAGACACAGGCGCGCCCAGGAGGCTCCCCGTGTCTGATTCCAACTGGCTCGACGCTGTCTACGAATGGGCCGTTCGCTCCACCGCCAACGGCTCATGGCGAGATCTGATCCCCCTGGGCTTGGCCGGACTGCTCGTCTGGGGACTGTGGCTCTATCGGGTCGTGTTGTCCAGGCTGGCCAAGCCGGTGGTGAACGGCTTTCGGGCCAGTGTGTCCGTGGTCGTTCCGTCCTACCGGGAGGATCCCGAGATCCTGGTGCGCTGCCTGGCCAGCTGGCTGTCCCAGGATCCGTACGAAGTGATCATCGTCGTGGACATCGGTGACACCGAATGCCACGCCAGGCTTCGCGAGGTGACCGACAGCCGGTTGCGCGTCCTGGTGTACGAGCACGCGGGTAAGCGCTCCGCCTTGGGAGTGGGCATCCGGGCCGCCAGCGGTGAGCTGGTGGTCTTCGCCGACTCCGACACATGGTGGCAGCCCGGTCTGCTGGAGGCCGTGCAGATGCCCTTCGAAGACCCGATGGTGGGCGGGGTCGGCACCCAGCAGAACGTGTACCAGCGCACCACCAGCGTCTGGCGGCGGATCGCGGACTGGCTGGTCAACCTCCGCTACTACGACTACGTGCCGGCGATGGGCAGCAGGGGCGGAGTGGCCTGCCTGTCCGGCCGGACCTCCGCCTATCGGCGCTCTGCCATCCTGCCGGTCGTCCACCATCTGGAAAACGAGTTCTTCCTCGGCCGCCGGTGCATCGCCGGTGACGACGGCCGGCTGACCTGGCTCGTTCTCGCCTCGGGGTACAAGACCGTGCACCAGTCCACGGCCCGTGCCATCTCGATGTTCCCTGACTCCTTCCGCGCCTTCGTCAAGCAACGCGTCCGGTGGAGCCGCAACTCCTACCGCTGCTACCTGACCGCGCTGTGGAAGGGATGGCTGTGGAAGACCCCTCTGGTCACGAAGGTGACCGTGCTGCAGATCCTGCTCACCCCGGTGACCATGGGGATCACGCTCGCCTACCTGTTCTTCAGCAGGCTGGAGCTCACCCCGCAGGGCATCGGGCTGGCCGTCGGCTGGGTGCTCCTCGGCAGGGGCGTCCGCGGCTGGTCGCACCTGCGCCGCCACCCGGGCGAGATCCTCCTGCTGCCGCTGCTCACCCTGGTGGTCATCATGATCGCGCTGCCGATCAAGCTGTGGGCGTTCGTGACGATGAACAAGCAGGGCTGGCTGACCCGCTCCGCCGACCAGATGGGCGGTGCGGGCCAGACCGCCGCCACCCTCAAGGGCGTGGGCTGACATGACGAAGGGCATCCGGCTGCTCCTGGCCGCCGTGGCACTGGCGTTAGGGGCGGGGACCGCTCTGGCGGCCGTGACCGCCCCGTCGGCGGCATCGGCGTCTCTGGTGGACCCCACGACCGCGCCGGAATCCGGGGGCGACCCGAGCCCGACGGAGAGCAACCCCTTTCTGGACGATCCGACCCCGACGGAGAGCGAGTCTCCGAAGGAGGAACCGACCTCGACGGCCACTCCCACGCGCAAGCCCACGGCGACGCCGAAGGCCAGTGCGAAACCCAGCGCGACTCCGAAGCCCAGCGTGAGCCCGAAGAGGAGCGCGACCCCGAAGGCCCAGCCCACCCCGACCGGCGGGCCGGATCCGGAGACGAGCGAGGTACCGGACGCCGACCCGGCTCCGCTGGAGGACGCGGTCATGGCGGACGACGAGACCCTGAAGGCCGGCGCGATGTCGGCGGTCGACGCCGAGGCGCAGGCGCTGCTGGTCGACGTCGAGGATCAGCGGATCGTGCAGGTCCGGGCCGCCCTCACGGCCCTGATGCAGGCCGGTGGCGTGGCGGCCGCGCAGCGCAAGCGACCCCAGGTCTTCGTCTCGGCACACGGCAGGACGCTGGTGCTGCCCGCGCGCAGCACCAGCACGCCGTACACGGTCAAGGACCTGGCGGCCGTCGAGAACGGCCGGTACCTGCGGAAGCTGAAGGACGGCTCCTACCTGCTCGGTGTCCACGTCTACGTGGCCGACGGGGCCACCCTGCAGTTACGGGGTCCGCTGACGCTGCGGATGGGCAGCCTCCCCGGCTCGTTCAGCTCGATCATCGCCTTCGGCGGCGACATCAAGATCAAGGGCACGGCCAAGCAGCCGGTGCAGATCACCAGCTGGGACGTGCGGACCCGGAAACCCGACCTGACCACGACCGACGGCCGCGCCTACATCCGGGCAGTCGGCGGCAACTTCGAGATGGACTACGCCCGCGTCTCCCACCTGGGATTCTGGAGCGGACGCACGGGAGGCATCGCGCTCACCGGCACCGAGCGGCCGGCCAGTGTCTATCGCCACCGGACCAAGGAACAGCGCCACCGCGACAAGCGGGAACGCCTCGCCGACGTCGGGACGGACCGGGGCGGGAACAACTTCGGCGACGTGGAGACCAGCCCGATCGGGCCCGGCACCGCCACTCACGTGCTCGCCGACGAACTGGTGTCTGGATCGATCCAGAACAGTGTCATCACCGGCGCCGCCTACGGGCTGTTCGTCTCCGGATCCAACCAGACGCGGATCATCGGCAACCGGATCGTCGGCAGCCTGGTGCACGGCGTGTTCATGCACCGGTTCGCGAAGAACGCGGTGATCGACGGGACCAAGGTGATCGGCAGCGGCGGCGACGGATTCGTCCTGTCGAGGGCGACCGAGAAAGTACGGATCACCAGGTGCGTCGCGGAGCGGAACGGGCGCAACGGCTTCACGCTCAACGGCCGGGCGCTCGCCCAGGGCCCGTCCGCGAGCGGCGAGTCGCTGGCCGTCTACGGCGACAGCTCGGTCAACGACAGCGTGGCCCGCGACAACGGCAGGTACGGCATCGAGGTGCTCGGCGGCACCCGGCTGGCCGTGCACACCAGCGAGGTCGTCGGCGGTGACATGGGCATCGTGGTGCGTGGAGGCGCCAGCGGGGTGCAGATCTCCGGCAACAGGCTGGCGAACCAGCGCCGCCAGGCGATCGCGCTGCGCGACGGGGCCACTGGCGCGCATGTGGCGGGCAACACGATCACCGGGACCCTCACCGGAATTTACCTGCGTGGCTCCAACGGCAGGATCGTCGGCAATCAGATCACGACACTGCCGAAGCCCAACGCCCATGGCATCACGGTGATCGGCGCCGCCGGCGACACCGAGATCACCCGTAACACCGTCGTCGGCGCGGGGACCAGCGCGATCAGCGTCGCGCGGGCCGACGGCAAGGTGAACAAGCACAACAACGACGAGGAGCGGTGGCGGGACACCTCCTCGTTCTGGGTCAAGGCCAGGCGCTTCGTCAAGCCCATGAACCTGATCTGGGCGGGGGTCATCCTCCTGGTGATCGTGTCGGCGCTCCGGTCCCGCGCCGCCGTCGAACGGCAGCGAAGCCGTAACGGGATCCACAATCCCTACGACCTCCAGCGGGCGATGGAGCAGCGGGCCGTCATGGAGCTGCGCCCGGCCGCCGCGCACGAGCCGGGGCGCGCGGCGCGTGACCAGAACGGTTGGCACCGTCAGCCGTCCCTGCCCGCGCACGTGGTTCCCACATCCACGGCAGGAGGCCGGGCATGAGCGGCTCACGGCGCCGGAAGAGCCGTACATCCCTGGTCGTGCTGGTGCTGTGTCTGGTCGCCGGCGGCACCTGGGCGTACCTGTCCTTCACCGATCGCCCCGCCCCGCTCCCGGGTGTCAACCAGGTGTCCCAGTCGGACGCCCAGCAGCAGTCGACGCTGGTCGACCAGGAGGAGCTGCGGATCATGCAGACCCGCGCGACGCTGTCGTCCGCACTGGCGAGGGGCGGACCGGCCGCCGCGCAGGCGCGCGGGCCGCACATCTCCAGCTCGGCCAACGGCCGGACACTGGTTCTGCCGCAGCGTCGCGAGCCGTACCGGATCGCCGACCTGGAACGGCTGGGCCAGGAGCAGTTCCAGAAGCAGTCGGACGAGTCCTATGTGCTCGGCATCAACCTGTTTCTCGGTCCGGGCGCGAAACTGGTGCTGCAGAACGCGACCGGCCCGCTGGTGATCCGGATGCGCAGCGAGCCCGGCGCGTTCGTCTCGATCGTGGGCTTCGGCGCGAGCATCAGGATCAACGGCTCGGCACAGAACCCGGTGCGGATCACCAGTTGGGACGCGCAGGCCAGGACGGCGGACACGAGGGTCTCCGACGGGCGGGCCTACCTGCGCGCCGTCGGCGGGGAGCTGAAGATGAGCCACGCGCTGGTGGAGCACCTCGGCTTCTGGAGCGGCCCGACCGGTGGGGTGGCGCTGACCGGCAGCGACCGTCCGACGCGGACCGCGGATCAGGTCGTCCCCGCCGAGCAGGCGTCGGCGGCGCCCACCAGACAGCGGATGCTGCTGCCGAACGGCCTGCTCGTGCCCAGCCGGGGCGGCGACGACGAGATCGAGATCACGGACGGTATGGGCGCCAGAAAGGTCGCCTATCGGCTCCCCGAGGCGAACCTGGTCACCGGCGTGATCACCGACACCAAGATCACTGGCAACGCGTACGGGATCTTCATCACGGCCTCCGACGAGACCAGGATCGCCGGCGTGTCAGTCTCCGAAAGCCTGGTCCACGGCGTGCTGCTGCACCGCTTCGCGCGCAACGCCTCCGTCGAGAACACCACCGTGACCGGCAGCAGGGGCGACGGGTTCGTGCTGTCCCGGGGCACCCAGAACGTCACGATCACCGGATCGCAGGCCGAGCGCAACATGGGCAACGGTTTCACCATCAGCGGCCTGCCGCTGGCCCGGGGGCCCTCGGCGTCCGGCGAGTCGCTGCGCAGCTTCGGCGGCAGCTTGTTGATCAGCAGCACGGCACGGGACAACGGCCGCTATGGGGTGGAGATTCAGGGTGGCGTCAAACCCGTCGTGCAGACCACCGAGGTCGTCGGCGGGGAGATGGGCATCGTGGTGAGCAAGGACGCGACCGACGTCCAGATCTCCGGCAACCGCCTCAGGGGCCAGCGCAGCCAGGGCATCGCGCTCCGCGACGGGGTGCTGTCGGCCCGGGTCAGCGGCAACATCGTGCGGGATACCCAGACCGCCATCTATGTCCGGGATGCCAAGGCCACCATTTCGGCCAACACGGTGCAGTCGGCGTCACTGCATGCGGTCTCCGTGCTCGGCGCGGCCGACGGCACCGCGATCACGGGCAACACCCTCGGCGGCGCCGGCCGGAGCGCGCTCGACACCGCACGGGCCAAGGGAAAACTGGCCGTCACGCAGAACAACACGGTCGGCTGGCAGAACACAGCCGGCTTCTGGACGATGGTCAAGCGGATCGCCAAGCCGATGAACCTGATCTGGTTCGGAGTCATCCTCCTGATCATGATCGCGGCGCTCCGGGCGCTCCGGGGCGACGGTCCGCGGGTCGGCCAACGTCTCGTCAACCCGTACGAGAAGCAGATGGTGCTGGAGGAGCGGCCGACCTGGATCCTGCGCACCGCCGGCTCCGAGACCCCGGCTGGGAGGAGTTAGCGATGCGCCTGGACATCGACCGGAAGACACTGATGGGGATGGTGGCCGGAGCGGCGATCACAGTGGTGATCGTGGTGCTGCTCCGCGGCCTGTTCGGCGGCGACGACGGCCCGGGCACCGCGATCGAGGACATCCGGCCGAAGAGCACGGGCACGTCCGACTCGCGCGGTGCGTCCCAGTCGGCGGACGAGGGAGAGCAGTCCCAGGTGGAGGACGACGGAGAGGCGGAGGCTCAGGCGTTCACCCCGTCGCAGGAGCCGCCCGCAATCGCGATCCCCACGGGGGCGGGCAAGATCGACTGTCCCGAGGCCACGGTGACGGTCCGCGATGCCGCGGAGCTGGCCGCGGCGCTGGAGGGTGTCGAGCCGGGTGCGGTGATCAAGCTGGAGCCGGGTGTCTACGCGGGCAGGTTCGTGGCCGCGACCGCAGGCACGGAGGCTGAGCCGATCTTCGTGTGCGGCCCGCCCGAGGCGATCATCGACGGCGGCGGCGTCAAGAAGGGCTATGCCTTCCACCTGAATCAGGTCAGCCACTGGCGGCTCGTCGGCTTCACCGTGCGCAACAGCCAGAAGGGCGTCATGGCCGACCGGACCAGCAACACGATCATCCAGGGCCTGACCGTCCACCACATTGGAGACGAGGCCGTCCATCTGCGCAACCTCAGCAGCGACAACACCGTGCAGTTCTGCATGATCTACGCGACCGGGCTGCGCCGGGAGAAGTTCGGCGAGGGCGTCTATCTCGGAACCGCTGAGAGCAACTGGGACAGCTTCTCCGGAGGGCAGATGGACCGCAGCGACCGCAACATCGTGCGCGGCAACGTCATCCGGGCCACCGCCGAGGCGATCGACATCAAGGAGGGCACCTCCGACGGCCGGATCATCGGCAACATCTTCGACGGCTCCACCCTGGCGGGCTCCAAACACAACGACTCATGGGTCGACGTCAAAGGCAACGGCTACCTCATCGAGGGCAACACCGGCAGTAACACCAACGCCGACGGCTTCCAGACCCACAAGATCGTGGACGGCTGGGGCACCGGCAACGTGTTCCGGGCCAACGTCATGCACCTCGGCAACTCAGGCGGCGTCGGCGTCAACGACACCGTCGGGGGAAACACGATCTCCTGCGACAACAAGGTCACCGGCGGCCCGCTCACCAAGAAGGCCGGCTGTTCCTGAACAGGGAACCCCTGCCACACGCGAAAGGAAGACACCGATATGAGCCAGGCCGAACTCCCCCGGCTGACCGTGATCGGGACCGGCTATCTCGGGGCGACGCACGCCATCTGCATGGCCTCGCTGGGCTATGACGTGGTCGGCCTCGACGTGGACGACCGCAAGATCCAGAAACTGCGGTCGGGAGAGGTGCCGTTCTTCGAGCCGGGCCTGCCCGAGCTGCTGGCCAAGACCCTGGAGTCGGGCCGGCTCCGCTTCACCACCTCCTACGCGGAGGCGGCCGAGCACGGAGACATCCACTTCATCTGCGTGGGCACCCCGCAGCAGCCCGGTCTGGACGCCTGCGACCTCAGCTACGTCGAGGCAGCCGTGCGCGGCCTGGCTCCGCACCTGACCCGCCACTGTCTGGTGGCCGGCAAGTCCACCGTGCCCGTCGGCACCGCCTCCCACCTGCTCGGCCTCCTGCGCGAACTGGCCCCCGCCGGGGAGGAGGTGGAGCTGGCCTGGAATCCGGAGTTCCTGCGGGAAGGCTTCGCGGTCGATGACACGCTCCGTCCCGACCGGCTGGTCTTCGGCGTCGCCTCCGACTGGGCACGCGAGCGGCTGACCGCGGCGTTCCAGCCGATTCTCGACCTCGGCACCCCGACTGTGGTCACCGACCTGGCCACCGCCGAGCTGGTCAAGATGGCCGCCAACTCCTTTCTGGCCACCAAGATCTCGTACATCAACGCGATGGCGGAGGTCTGCGAGGCCACCGGAGCCGACGTCCGCGACCTGGCCCAGGCCCTCGCTTACGACGACCGGATCGGTGGCCGGTTCCTCCAGCCGGGTCTGGGCTTCGGCGGCGGCTGCCTGCCCAAGGACATCCGCGCCTTCGCACACCGGGCGGAGGAGATCGGCGTCGGACAGGCTGTGTCGTTCCTCCGCGAGGTCGACGCGATCAACCGGCGCCGCCGTTCCCGGACCATCGACCTGGTAAGGGAACTGCTCGGCGGCCGTCTCGACGGCGCGCGCATCGCCTGCCTGGGCGCGGCCTTCAAGCCCAACTCCGACGACATCAGGGACGCGCCGGCTCTGGACGTGGCGAGGACCATGCACGGGCTGGGCGCCACCGTCCGGGTGTACGACCCGGCCGCGCTGGACAACGCCCGCCGCATGTATCCGGAACTCAGGTACGGCACGAGCGCGATGGACGTGGCCAGGGACGCGGACGTCGTGGTTCTGCTCACCGAGTGGGCCGAGTTCCGCCAGATCGACCCCACGGTGCTGGCACAGGTGGTCCGGCGCACCCGGATCGTGGACGGCCGTCACGCGCTCGACGCGGACGTCTGGCGTTCGGCGGGCTGGGAGTATCGCGCGCTGGGCCGTCCCTGATGCGACCATGACCGGTCATCGCAGCGCGGGGCGGGGCAGATCCAAGCCCAGCTCCGCCGAGGCGAACGAGACGAGCAGATCGAGCGCCATCGGGACGGACAGGGAGGCGTTTTGGCTGACGATGTGCAGGCCAAGCCCGTCCTCCATGGCCAGGAACGAGGCCGCCAGCTCGCCCGGAGACCTGCGGGGGTGAAAATCGCCGGAGGCGATCCCGGCCACCACGATCGACTCGAAGAGCAGCTTCTCCCGATCCCACAGGGACGTCATCAGGGCGGCGTGGCGGTCGTGGCGGGAGCCGAGGTCATGCAGCTCGTAAAGGACCTTGCACACCTCGTCGTCGGGCCCGGGCGAAGGACACTAGATCGTGTCTAGTCCCATGAGATGCCTGACCGCTGCGCGCTCGGATTAAATGAGCGGTCAGCTAGATGAGGTGCCCCGATCTGGAGATTACGGATTGCCCTGATCGCCAACCTTGCAGATCGACCCCCTCGATGCGGGCAGCAATACAGCTTGGTGGGGACCTAGTCAGTGCCCTCGCATATCTGGATGATCTTCGATGTGTGCCCTGACACGGCGCCATCGGCGAGCCGGTCGGCTGATCAGCCGACCGGCTCGCCGATGGCCTTGATCATTCGAGTGTGAGCTATTCGACTCCGCCCCGAACCGGGATCTGATGGCTTGCCTCGGCCGGGAGGAAAGCCCAGTCCCCGGCCCACCTGACCGTGTACGTGTAGTCCCCGCCCTCCGACGGGGTGTCGGCGAAGGTGAATGATCCGTCGCCGGCGAAGGTTACTGACGGCAGTGTGGTCGTGAAAGTTCCATTGCGGTTGGTGACGGTCCGGAGCACCTTAAGCGTGGAGCCCGCTGCAGGAAGCTGACCACCGGCATCCAGCGTTCCGCTCAACTGGAGTTGCTTGCCTACGTTCCCTCTCGTCGGTCCGGACAAGGTCAGCGTCACGTTCCGCTTGATGATCCGAACCGTCTGTGTGGCCGTGCTCCCCCAGAACTTCGCGTTGCCCTCCCAATGCACGTCGTACCTGACGTTTCCGGGAGTTGGAGGTATGGCCTTGACGGCGAGCCCGCTTCCGCTACCCGGTGGGGTGTCGGTGATGGTGAACGTGCCGTCCGTCTTGGTTGTCACACTGGGGAGAATCTGGCTGGTCCCATCGGACAGGTAGCGGATCGCCACCAAGGGCTGAGCACCTGGAGCGGACCCGTCCGACAGCGTGAGCTGTCCGGTCATGGTGAGCGGTTCGAGCGCCAAGACATCAAGCGGAGCCTTCAGGGTGAGCGAGGACAGACGCTTGACCACCCTGACCGTCACCGAGGTCGTACTCCAGCGGAACTTCGTATTGCCCTCCCAGGTCACGTCATACCTGATCGTGCCGTCGATTGGTGGGGTGTCGGTGACGGTGAACGTACCGTCTGCCTCGGTCGTCACACCCGCGAGCGTTGCGGTGGTGCCATCGGGCAGTCGGCGGGTCACGGCGATGAGTTGCGCGCCCGTGTCGGAGGCGCCCATGGTCAGCCTGCCGGTCAGGGTGAGCGGTTCGAGTACTTGCGCTGTGGATGGACCCGACAAGGCGAGCGTGGAGGGGGAAAGGGTCGTTGCTTCCATCCGCCACAGGTGGAGCTGATGGGTGTCCCGCTGCTCGATCACGCCGAAGACGTCGTCGCCGGAGAAGGCAAGGCTGCCCGGGAGCACTTCACCGATCGCGGTGTCGTTCGTGTACGTCCTTTCCGCCGTCGCCGCGTCATACAGAGCGATGCGCTTGGCGTCGGAAGTGGGGTAGGTCCAACCGCCGACGACATGGGCACCGTCTGGGCTCACCGCCACGGCGGTCGCGCCGGCCTGCCACGTCGACTCTCCGCCGTACGTCCGAACCCGCGTCAGACTGGTGGTGTCCCAGCCCTCGAACCGGTGGGGAGAACCGAAGGCTGAAACAACCATCGCGCCATCGGGCGTAATCGAGAGGTCCTGCAAGTTATTGAGGGCGTACGTGGAGCCGTCGACGGCGCCACGCAAGGTGGCGGTGGTGCTGGGCGCGTCATAGACGAGCAAGTCTGCCGAGCTGACACCCCTCTCGCCGACGACCAGCGTATTCCCTGCCGCAATGACCAGGGGAGCACGGTACAGAGTGATCGGGATCCGGGCTGGCTCCGGAGCTGTCGCCGATACGTCGAGCCCGACGACGCCGCCCTTCCAGTCGTCGTTACAGCCATGACCAACCCACAGCCGATTACCGGCCAGCGTCAGGCTCTGCGGACATGGATAGGCGGTCAGGTCGATCCGCCGGGTGACTTCCAGAGTCTGGGTATCGATCTCGGCGATCTGGTTGGCGCTGCTGAGCGCCACATACAGCGAGGTGCCGTCACCCTTGATCGCGAGCCCTGATGGTCTGGGCAGTCCGGTCAACGTGTCCTTGACAGTGCCCTGAGTATCTGTGACGACGATCCGATCGTTCGCGGAGACGAAGACTTTGCCGCCGCCTACCGCGATGTCCGCGCCACCCCAGGCAACGCCGAGGTCGGTCATGGTGTCCACGGCCAAGGCAGCGGGGGCTTGGGCTGTAACGAGGCCGGTCGCGACGATCAACGCGCTACCGAGAGTGAGTAGGCGGTGGGTTAATCGGGAGGCTGGCGGTCTGATCGATGTCGTAGCGACGTCTAGGTGTGATAGCGACGGCAAGGACTCTCTCCACTCGGTCACTAGTACGAAAACTATTAGATCAAGCCATACGGTGAGATCGCATGTCAACTCGAGTGAGTGATCGTAGTTGACACGTTGGCGGCAGGTAGCGAGAACACGAAGGCACCATCGTGACGATCTACGCCGTCACCAGCCTCGCACCCGGACGGATCATCCACGCCCAGCTCGCCGCCCTGATCCGCGGGCACTGGAGCATCGAAGCCCTACACCACATCCGCGACGTCACCTACCGCGAGGACGCTTGTCGGTGCGGTGGTCGGTGCGGCAGGCGTTTGACCTGGATCGCCTGGGTGGCGTGCGGGAAGGGCCGTCCCGGTCGGACGGTGCAGATCTTCATGCGGCGGATCTCGGGGCGGCCGTTTCCGGTCTCGTCGGTGCGGTCGTTGAGGATGGCCTCGCGCCAGGGCAGGGCCTTGAGCCGGTTCAGCAGCGTGGGCGGGCCCGCAGGACTCACCGGAGAGCCGATTGTGAGCATAGGGGCGCGACGAGGCGCGGCCGGCAGGCCATTAGTGGACGACGGATGGTGAGGTAATGGAGACACCGTGCGGTGTGCACCTGTGCACACCGCGACTGCGGTGCTGTCCAACGCGCCGACCGGGTATGGCTAAGCGTGTGGACTTGGCCTGTATAGGGCTATCTCCGTTCTCGGGAGTCGCGCCTCGATGATCAGCGCCACCCCTCGATGAGGACCCAACGTGGCAGTTTGGCTCTCAACTCCGCTGCGTACGGCTCTGAGAGGGTTCGAAGCCGCTCCACCAGAGCAGCAGAGGGCAGGTCATGGGATGTCAACAGGCGGATCGTCTGCTCCTGAGCCTGCAGTTCGCCACGTACGAGGGGCATGTCTACGGCGTCCAGTTCCTCGACGTCGGGGTCCACGCTGAGGTTGACTTCGGGCAGGAGATCGAAAATGACGGTGATGAGGGACTCGGCTCCCTCCTGAGTTGTCGCTGGTTGAGTCGCGACGATTGCGTGCTCCACGGCCGCCAAGGCGTAATTGACCCAGAAACTGGAGTCGGATGGATCATCAGCTTCGTACTCTTCGACGTTTCGGAGGCGGTTGAGCAACCTGGTAGCCTCATGGTCGTCGAGTCGCCCATCCCCCGTTTCGAGGCGGGTCAACGTGTCGATTACTACCTGCTTCGTCTCTTGCTCGCCGAGCATTTCAATGAGCGGAGATATCCGGTAGACGCAGAAGCAGGCGAACAATCCGAGGCGCCAATCAGAGAGGTTGAGTGCTTGTTCACTTGCCTGATCGATCTGGTCCATAATTAGCGGTAATGAGGCTTGGGCACCTCTTATCCCTTCGGTTGTGCGCCATGCTGGCTATCCGACGTGGTCTTGTTGCCACCAAATCGCCGCCATTTGACTACGCTAGTCTACTGTACTCCTCTGCGGAGCGTCAGCCGTGCGGGCAAGCCCGCACGGCTGACGCTTTCAAGCGAGACTAGCGCGCTATTGCACACGCCAGAATAGGCGGTACTCTGTCTTCGGTCCAGTGCGTGTTGTCATGCGCCAGGGAAATTTCGGCCCGCCGAGCAGGACGCCCCAGATGTTCATGAGCGGCTCGCATTTCCCCTTGCACACGTTCCTGTTGACGCCTCCTTCGATGACCTTCCAATCGTCACCCAGGCTCTTGAGCTTGGAAGCCAACGCCTCTTCGGCATGCTGACCTCTCGCGGCGGGAGCGAAGTCGTCTGAACTGACCCGGCCTTTCCACTGGTGGGGCATTTTCGCCTTGCCGGCACTGGCGTACAACTTCCTGTACTGTCCAGTCGCCGTGTTGAAAATCCTTATGATGGCCGTCGTCCCACCATTGAATTTTGTCAGGGCCTGCAGGCCGGCGGCCTCGTTCATGAGGGCCGTAGCGCCGGCTTCCGATCCGAAGGGCGCGGCGAGTTTGGCGACGCCGCGCGCCACATCGTCGCTCGTAGAACCACGTCATGTAGCCGTTCTTCGCCGCATCGAATAGAGAGGGCCCCTCCGATGTGCTTGCCTTGAACGACGTTCCCTCGTTCGGACATCCGTACCCGACGCAGACCTTAGGCTTGCAACCTTGGTAGCACGGGTTGGTCTTCGACAACGTGACGTTTTGGCTCTTGGGGGCGATTCAGGGCAGGGTTATGCGGCTCATCGAAGTTAAGCGGGGTTGAGGCATCCGCGGCTTCTCCTGGTGGTGGCGCAGCGGGTGCGTAGCCGCTGGCTTTCGGGGTTGCGGAAGCCGTAGGCGTCGCGGGCCACGGTTTTGATGACCCGGTTGGTGCCTTCGGAACCCGCGTTGGTGATTCCGGTCCGCAAGAACGCAGGGATCTCGGGCCACCAGGTCTCCACGGTGGTGGCCAGCCGTTCGAGTTCGGGCAGGCCGGAGGCGGCGCACCGATCGTAGAAGCGAAACAGTCGGTCGGCGATGACGGACCGGTCGGGGTGGGTGCGGGCCAATGTGAGCAGATCAAGGAGGTCTTCCTTGGCGTTCCACGCGGCCAGGATCGGGCGCCCGATCTTCTTGGGCAGGGCAAGCAGGTCATCCACCATCGGATCGAGTTGGCAGCCATGCATCCGCGCCGCCGAGCGGGTCAGCCGGTTACGCAGTTCCCACTCGCGGTTGCCCTTGCGCCCGCGACGGCCGCGGACCTGCATCGTGACCCGGCGGCGAGGACCTCCTGTTCCCAGACATTGCTGTTGGCGTCGTGGGAGTAGGTCTCGGTCTCGACCGGGCCACCGCCTGTCGGGGTCTTCACCGTTTTGGCGATGCGGTCGCGGGGGTCGTAGGTGTAGGCGTAATCGTTCTCCAGGTAAGCGCCGGGGTTGTCGGCGTTCTGGATCTTGGTGTGGTCGCTTGAGCGGTGCAGGTTGCCCTGGTAGCCGATGGTGTGCTCGGCCACGACGGTCGCGTTGGACTTCTTTTCGAGGGAGTGGCGTAGGACGCCGGACAGGAAGTAGTCGTAGGTGACGGTGTTGCCGTTGGCCTTCGTTTCGGTCAGGCGTTCGGCGCGGGGGGTGTGGGTGTAGCGGGTGGTCTTCGGCGCGGTGTCGGTGGCGGACTTCTTGTTGACCACCTCGTCGACCGGGTCACGGACGTCGTAGCGGTAGGTGGCCAGGGTCTTGTCGTGGGTACGCTGGGTGACGGCGCTGTTTTCGTTGTAGGCGTAGGTGGTGGTGTTCTTCAGCGCGCCGTTGAGGAACTCCTTGATCGTGTCGATCTGGTTCAGGTTGGTATAGGAGACGTCCCACACGTCGATCTTCGCGGTGGGGGACCTGTCCTCGATCTTCGTGAGGTTGGCGTTGGGGTCGTAGGTGTAGGTGAAGTCCTTCTTCTCGGTGTCCGTCTCGCCGGTGGTGTCGCGGACCAGCTTGACCGCATCGGCCGCCACCGTGCCGTTGGCGTTGTCGGTGAGGGTGACGCTGTGCGCGGTGCCGGTGGTGAAGGTGTAGCTGCCCAGCTCGACCCAGGTGCCGGCGTTCTGGGTCTGGTCGACGGTGACGCCTGCCTCGCCGCCCTGGTGCTTGACCGTGTACTTGGCGTTGGTGGCGGGCGCTCGCGGAGCTGCCGGGAAATGGCCGGCTTCCGCTGTCTGCGTGTTACGCGCCGGAGCGGGTCTGGATCGTGGCCCAGACTTTGTGGCCCACCTCCTCGTCGCCTTCGTACCCGACGCTGTCGGCGATCGCACTGACCAAGGCCAGGCCGCGCCCTTCCTCTGCGCCGATCCGGTGAGGCAGGCCGAGGCGGGGGACGCCGCCCCAGCCGCAGTCGTAGACCGCGAGAGTGACCGCACTGGTGGTGCGGGTGATCTCCGCGATGAAGGTGCCGCGAGGCAACCCGCTGCTGGTGTGCTTGAGGGCATTGGCGGCGAGTTCAGAGATGATCAGCTCGGCGTCGTCTTGGCAGGGATCGTCGGCCAGGAGATATCGGGTGAAGTGGCGGGCCTGGGGAATCTGATCTGGGGCACCGGCGAAGGTGCGCCGCCAGGTCATCCCGCCGGGTTCCAGCTCGATCATGGCATCCACGAGTTCGCGCTGAACCGCGCGGGATGGCTCCTGCTCGCGTCGGCGGGGAACGAGCAGGAGGGCAGGTGTTTCGGCGTAATTGTTCATGTGGGGCACCGGGTCCTTCGCGGGGAGTCTTGAGTTGTGCGTGCGGTCATTGCAGAAGAAGGAAACGGCAGAGCGGCCCGGGTGCGATAGATCTCTGGACCGGCGTTTGCCCTGGCTGAGACCACCGCGGGCTCCGGTGGTCGTTTTCTGGTCGTTTTCGCTGGCAGCGGGCCGGAGTTTGGCATACACGTCGACAATGAGAGTCCTTTAGGGCACTGGGCACGTGTGGAGGGGCCGTGGGAGAGGGCGGAGGGCGGCCGGAGCTGGTCAGGGCCCGTAAGCGGCTGGGCATGACGCAGGAGGAGGCCGCGGAGGCGCTCCTGGTCACACCGACCACGCTGAGCCGGTGGGAACGCGGTACGCAGGACGTTCGCCCGGTATATCGGGCGCGGATCGCCCAGGTGTTCGGGGTGAGCGGGAAGGAGGTCGAGCAGTGGCTGGTGTGCGCGGAACCGGCCGGAACGGAGGTGTTTCCGCTGCCGGACTTCAACGACATGTCCGTGCTGCCTACGGTGAAGATGGCCGAGATGCTCTGGAGGGGCGAGTTGGATCTCGAACGACGCCATTTGCTGGCGGCCCTGCCCTTCGTTCCGGCTGCTCTGGACGGCTGGTTGTCCGCATGGAGTTACGGTCCTGCCGTTGGGTCGGCGGCTTCCCAGGGGGCAGGACGTGCGGTAGGGATGTCCGACGTCAGGCGAATCAACGAGACCTGGCGGACGTTCAGCCAGGTCGACCACCTCTATGGCAGCCGGGTGGCCCGGCCGGCTGTGGTCGACTACCTGAACACTACGGTCGCGCCGATGCTGCGTGGCTCCTATGACGACAAGGTAGGCGCCGAATTGCTGGCGGCAGCCGCCGGGATGATCTCCTTTGTGGGCTGGACATCGTTCGATGTGGGCAACCATGGGCAGGCCCAGCATTACTACGGGCAGGCGCTCAAGCTGTGCAAGATTGCGAATGATCCCCTGGCGGGAGCACGCGTGCTGACGGCTATGACTCGCCAAGCGATCCATCTTGAGCAGCCCGAATACGCGGCCTTGCTCGGCCGCGCGGCCGTTGAGAGTGCGCGGCGCGCAGGGGCGTCACCTCGCGTCATGGCGTTCATGCTGGTCAGGGAGGCATGGAGTACGGCCCTGCGGACGCACCCCGCCGAGACCGGCGACACGCACAGTGCCAAGCAGATCGAAAAGCTGCTCGGCGAGGCGGAGCATGCTTATGGCCAGGGCCGGGCTGATCGCGATCCGCCCTGGATCGCGAAGTACGAGGAGCCCGAGCTGCGTGCGGAGCTCGGCGCCACCTGGCACCTGCTCGGTCGGCACGATCGAGCAGCCGACGACGCAGAGCATGTGACTCGAGAGTTCGCCGTGGCGCGTCCTCGAACTGCCCAACTCAACCGCCTCGCCGCCGCCCACGCCTACCTGGGCAAAGGGGAGTTGGAGCAGGCGATTCAAAGTGTGCGGACGGTTATCCCCGTGGCCTGTGAGCTGGCTTCGTCACGTCTCGTCGAGAGCATCCAGCAGTTCGACAAGCGATTGAAGCCGTACGAGAGGACCGTACACGTGCGAGAGTTCCGCGCGTACCTCGATCAGCAGTTGGGCGCCTGAGATCATCATCCGCCCGTCGGAACGTGCTGAGAGGTTTCTTAAATGACGCCGCAGCTCGGCGTTACCCTCCTGAAGCGCAGCGTTCTGCTCGCGCGGCTTGGCGAGCTGGTCGTTCTCCGTCCAGCGCGTCCAGCCGCCTTTCAATGCTCTGAGCAAGGCCACGACTTCGCCGTGCGACGCCTCGCACGATGTAACATCAAGATCATCCCACGACCGGGATGTTGCATGTGCCGTCACGCAAAGCCGTACGTGAGATGAGACGTGATGCGATGAAGGAGCAGGGCCTCCGCTCCCCGTGACGATTCCCGGTCCGCAGACGGGCACTCGGGGTCTCACCACCCGTCCCACGGACAGAGGAGGCCACTGATGGAGACAGGGTACGACGGACAACAGATCGTCGGAATGGACCGGCACCGCCACCGCAGCGTCCTGGTATCGATGACCGTGGATGGCCGCTGGCTGTGGATCGACCGGATCGATAAAAGTCCCGAAGCACTACGGACGGCGATCGGCCGGGCCGGAATGAACCTGAAAGTCGTCCTGGAGGCAACGTACGGCGGGTACTAGGCCACGACACCCTCCAGCAGGCCGGTACCGAGGTGCACCTGGCTCACCCGCTCCGGGTCAGGGCGTTCTCCTACCGGTGCGTCAAGACCGACGAGCCGGGATGCGGCGGATCTGGCGGATCTGCTGCGGATAGGCCGCCTGCGGGAGGCATGGATCACGCCCGAGCCGGTTCGCCAGCTCCGTGAACTCCCCCGCTACAGGATCAAGCTGGTGCGACTGCGGACCAGTTGCAAGGATCAGGTCCACGCGTTGCTGGCCAAGCGCGGTATCGCCACCCGGTGCACCGACCTCTTCGGCTCCGGCGGCCAGTCCTGGCTCAACGGCCTGACCGTGCCCCAGCCGTATGCTGGCAAGCTGGACTCGCTACTGCGCGATGGCGAAGCTGGTGGCGGTGGCTGGCTGGGTGACGGCGGCGATCGTGCAACTCGCCAGGCGGGTGGCGTCCGTGCGGGCGTGGCACGACTGCGCGGACGATTGCCGTCACCTCACGCAGAAGCCCCGCCAGGACAGCCGGCGGGGCTTCATTTTTGCTGCCCCAAACAGCGCAGCAACTACGTTCTAGTCACCCAGAAACCACAGATAGAGGTGTGATCTACTTTCCACCTCCAAACAGAGTCGTTCGATCTCTGTCACCGAATCTTCCCCGAGAATCTCGCGGACGGACTGGTTGGCGATTTCCTTACGCAGCCTTTCGGCCTGTCGCGAATTGAACATTGTGTCCGCATAGGGCAGCAAGCTACCCAAGAACGGAAACTTGTCTTCATCTATGTGCTGGAGCGTCGCTATCCAATCCATACTGCAGGATCCGTGCAGCACGATTTCGCCACTCTCCGTGCGCACCTGAACATCGATCATAGTTACCTCGTCAGTTCGGGTGGACGCCCTCGACCTCGCCGTTCCATACCCATACGGCGATGGTGAACAGATCGACATCGGCGATGATAAGCAGGCAGGCACAGACTTCTCTCACGATCAGAAGGCGTAGACAAAACTCATGATCGCGAAGATCGTGCCTGCCTGCGTACCACTCGTACAGATCCCGCCAAGGGAATCGGACAATCACGCAGAAACACCAACTACGCCAGAGCCCTGACCCTCGACGTCCCGGCAAACCATGCTATCTGTCCTGTCGAACCCAACTTGCACGAAGTCGCGAAGGTTCAGGCTCGTCTTTAAGTCGCACCTGGATGGATAGGCACTCCAAGGCCACCTAGTTCATTCGGTGGGACCGTCCTCGCCTCACCATCTGCAACAAGGATAGGCATGTCCCCACCCAACGCGTCCAGGAAACTTCTGGTCTCAACATACCTTCTTGAGGTATAGAAGAAGAGCCAGCCTCCATCCCGTAGTTCTGTGCGGACGATCTGCACTGCCGACCCTCCCGGCTCGACTTTGGCGTCAGCGTGCCTACGAGCGATCTCGTAAGCCTCATCCAGCTCCATCAGTGTGCTTCCAAAGGGGCCATGCCTAAATCATGGCGTATAGATTCGACTACTCTGCGATCCGATCCCTATTTTAAACAGGTTTCACATCAATCGCCACATTGACGCATTAATATCACTGCTTCCCTTTACTCGGCGGCCTCACTACATTCTACGAGGACTTCCAGCCCAAGATAACGTCGGCCCTCGGTCCACTCATCGTGCTACTCGGCCAGCACCGCCCCCATCAACCGGACGATCGCGTCCCGGCCAAGGAAGATCCCACGTCCGTCTGGCGGCGGATCTCCTTGTTCAGCTGCCACTGCGGATTGTTCGACCAGATCTGCCGCCACACCTTCTTGCATAGACGGCGAAGGCCAGGATGTCGTCATGGGCCTCGTCCAGATGCGCCGCAGCCTTGGGATACTTGTCCTCCAGCGCCTGCACCACATGCCGGCGCTGGGCGTGGACGGACTCGGCGCCGGGCTGCTCGAACACCGCACCGCCCGGCATGACAGCCCGACACCGCCAGCCTCACTCCCACGGGCGACCAGGCCATGCAGGAACGCCCGCCAGCCGCCCCCTCGTCCGACGACACGACGTCGGGTACCGAGGATGTCCCGGTGCCCGTCAGTCTTCACCCCTGGTCGCGACCAGGGTGGGCACATTTGCCGTCTACCGCCCTCACTCACCTTCTGCGTCAGTGCGTCGATCCAGACGAATGTGTACAGGCCAGCGTTCCAGCGGCCGGCCTCGGAAGTCGGCACCATCTGGTCCAGTTCCCGCGCCATCACCGACACCTGCGACTTCGACAGCCCGGGTCACCCTGAGCTGCTCGGCTAGCTTTCTCCACCCGCCTGAGACGCCCAGCGGGGAGGAAGTAGCCACGACCCGCTCGGTCCGCCGCTGCCGCTCCAGCACCCACTCAGGGTATTACGAACAGGTCCGCAGCTTTGGGATCGCCGCCTCCACCGTGCCCGTACGGGTGTCCCACTCCCGTCGGTGGTAGCCGTTACGCGAGTGGACCGCATTTCCGACACCCCGCCGTGGCTGGCGCCACAGCGCTGCACGATCGGCGCCCATCATCTGCGCCATCCGCATGACCATCTCGTCGCAGCACATCGGGCGAGGTCTGAGCCAGGGTCTGGTCGAACCACTTATCTCAGTAAGCAGAATGTCCTTGTGGGGGTAGCGGCCACTTCTCGTTTCCCTTCGTTTGCCTTTGACAGCTATGAAGAATCGAGGGCTTAACGGTCGTATCGGCCGATTGAGCTTCTGGCGGAACACGATTTAGGGGCCGGGATTCTTATTCGATACTGGGCCAGGAAAATTCATAGCGGCAATCGCCTCTATTGTATGATACGGGGATATCTGGCAAGTTCAGACAAAACTCCTCATTCAGCCATGAATACATAGCGGCACATATTCCTTCTTTCTGGAAATCCGTGTAATTGTAGGAAATTTGCGTTACTACAATAACGACACTCATGCCTTTTGTGGCATATTCAAGCCTGGGGGTCGAAATCATTATGGCCTTTCTTATTTCGGCAATCTCTTCTTGCCCCAGCTCGTCCGAAGCGGATTCATACGAAAGCCAGGTATGCCCAATTACATGTGACGCGGATCCGGCATGGAATTTTAGGGGAACACTGTACCCCGTGAGTGTAACCCGAACGGCCCATGAAGCTTTTAGAACCATATACGTAACTGTTCGCATGTCTGCTCGCCTCTATCTTGGGCTAGACTATCTACTTTATTATATCCCGATCAAAAAGAAGTGTCCGCACACCTTAAGCATGCGGACACTCCGATGATCTTTGTCGCTTGTGCTATATGGCGTACTTGGCTAGATCGAGGGCGTGCTTTCCGTGAGCGCGAAGCCCCCTAATGCCACTTCAGCAGGCCATAAATGCGCGAGGAGAAGAAGTGTTCCGTTTGGCCCATCCCGGTCCCCCGGGATATGTAATCGTAATCGTGGGGCAGGCCCTCGCCGTATAGGCTGCTGTATTTTGCCACGAACTCCTCTTCGTTGTCCGGGCTTAGGCGCGCCTTTTTGAGCTTTATGAATAGAGACCTTCTGAAGGAAAAGCTTACGATTCGCAAACCCTTGTACCTTCTCGACAGTAGAGCGAGATATCTTTCCGCATCCTCCTTGCTGCCCCACGCATAGACGCCGGGCCCAAAGTGCGCCTTATTCGGCTCGGTGGGCCATGGCTCTCCGCCGCTGCTACGCAGTCGTGACTCGTCCTTCTCTCCCTGCACTGTGTAGAATGTGATTGATTCTCCGTCATCGTCGTCGTGCGTTTTGCCTTTTCGACTCCGTGGCTTTACTCCCCCGCCCCCATCATCGCATCCCCAGTCGCCACAGACCTCGTCGGCTCGCTCCCCCGCTGCTTCTATCTCGGCGTCCAGTGGGTCCTGGAAAAAGCGCGCACTAGTATCATCTATGGCTTGTTGCTTTTCGATACCTCTTCTGCGGGACGCGGCAGCAGTTGTTTGCTCACGGCTCCATCGGTCGTATTTGGCTTGTCGATTTTTCTCGAGAGCAATGAATGTGTCTGACTTCCGCTGACCGCTGGCGTGATGCGTCTGGAAAAACGCTCTGTCTGACTCGGCATTGCCGGTATCGACGCGATGGCCGTCGAGTTCGATATTTGTGATGGGGTTGCCGCCGGTAAACGCGTAGCGGTTAGCACTCCACGGGTCGAGGCCGAGACCCAGATCTGCCAGGGCGCCGTTGTAGGTGTCGAGGTTGAGGAAGCGATTGAGGCTGGGGTTGTAGTTGCGGAACCCCATGTCGTACATGCCGGTGGAGTTGTCCCAGCGCTTGGCGTTGAAGCGGTAGGGGTTGTACTCCTCCTTGGCGGTGGGGTCGACGGGGTCGGGTTTGTCGACGCCGGTGAAGAGTTTGTCGTCGTTCTTGCCGTAGGCGGTGTATCCGTAGGTGGCGCGGGTGTCGCCCGTCTCGCTGGTGATCTGTTCGACGTCGGTGTGCGGGTTGTAGCCGTAGTAGGAGGATTCCTCGGTGTTGTCGGCCTTGACCTTGGTCTGGGACAGCCTCTCGCCCCACGGCGAATATTGGAAGGACTTGGTGAGTTTGCCGGCCACCTCTTCGTCCAGGACCTCGCCGGACAGGCCGAGGTAGGAGTAGGTGGTGGTCTTGGCTGAAGCGGTGCCTTCCTTCTCGGTCTTCGACGACGTCCTGTCGAGCGGGTCGTAGGTGTAGGTGGTGACGGTGTTGGTGATGCCGTCGCCGCCGAGCTTTTCGTGCTTGGTGACGTGGTCGAAGCCGTCGTAGGTGTACTTCTCCAGCGTCTTGCCGCCGCCCTGGATGGTGCGCAGCCGGCCGTAGGGGTCGTAGGTGTAGGTGCTGGTCTGGCCGCCGCTGATGGAGGTCATCAGGCGGTTGCGGTCGTAGGTGAAGGTGGTCTTCTTGCCGAGGACTTCCTCTTCCCAGACGTTGCTGTTGGCGTCGTGGGAGTAGGTCTCGGTCTCCGCCGTCCCGCCGCCGGTCGGGGTTTTGACGGTCTTGGCGATGCGGTCGCGGGGGTCGTAGGTGTAGGCGTAGGTGTGGTCGAGGTAGGCGCCGGGGTTGTCGGCGTTCTGGATCTTTGCGTGGTCGCTTGAGCGGTGCAGGTTGCCTTGGTAGCCGATGGTGTGCTCAGAGACGACGGTGGCGTTGGGCTTCTTCTCGAGGGAGTGGCGCAGGACACCGGACAGGAAGTAGTCGTAGGTGACGGCGTTGCCGTTGGCCTTCGTTTCGGTCAGGCGTTCGGCGCGGGGGGTGTGGGTGTAGCGGGTGGTCTTCGGCGCAGTGTCGGTGGCCGACTTCTTGTTGACGACCTCGTTGACCAGGTCGCGGACGTCGTAGCCGTAGGTGGCGATGGTCTTGTCGTGGGTGCGGGTGGTGACGGCGCTGTTTTCGTTGTAGGCGTAGCTGGTGGTGTTCTTCAGCGCGCCGTTGAGGAACTCCTTGATCGTGTCGATCTGGTTGAGGTTGGTGTAGGCGACGTCCCACACGTCGATCTTCGCGGTGGGGGACCTGTCCTCGATCTTCGTGAGGTTGGCGTTGGGGTCGTAGGTGTAGGCGAAGTCCTTCTTCTCGGCGTCCGTCTCGCCGGTGGTATCGCGGACCAGCTTGACCGCATCCGCCGCCACCGTGCCGTTAGCCGCGTCGGTGAGGGTGACGCTGTGCGCGGTGCCGGCGGTCAAGGTGTAGCTGCCCAGCTCGACCCAGGTGCCGGCATTCTGGGTCTGGTCGACGGTGACGCCGGCCTCGCCGCCCTGGTGCTTGACGCTGTATCTGGCGTTGGTGGCCGTGGCGCCGGTCGGGTACTGCACCTGAACCTTGTAGGTGCCGTCCGTGGGGGGTGGTCAGGTTCCAGGTGAACGACGACTGGCCGGTGCCGGCGGGGGCGGTGGCGTAGTCGTAGCCGACGAAGCCCTCGGCCGCTGCCACCTGCGGGCCGACGATGTTCGAGGCCGAGCTGCTCCCCGAACCCAAGGTCCAGGTGCCGGTCGTACTCACCTGGCCGGTGTCGGAGTTGTCGTTGAGGACGACGTCGAGGCCGAGGGGGACGCCGTTGTCGGAGTGGGTCTTGAGTTTGCCGTCGGGGTAGTACGTCCAGTCCAGTGCCCGCTGGGAGGAGCCGCCCGCGCTGGTGACGGTGCGGTTGGTTTGCAGGCCGAGCTCGTTGTAGTCGTAGGTGGTCTTGATGTCCCATGGGTCGGTGGTGGTCTTGGACCAGCCGTTGTCCCAGTAGGTCATCGTCGAGATGTTGCGGATGGTCTGGCCGTGCGAGGGCGGGTGGGAGATCGTCTTGAGCCGGGAGACAGGGTCGTAGGTGTAGAGGACCTTGTCGGGGGTGTTGTAGACCGGGTCGGACCGGTCGTAGGGGTAGATCTCCTCGATCGGGCGGTTGAGCTTGTCGTATTTCGTTTCGGCGACGAAGTCGACTAGGTCGCCGCCGCGTTCCACCCCGCGGGGCGTGATGGTCTTGGTCTTGTTGCCGACCTCGTCGTAGGCGAATTGGGTGGTGACGTACTTGATGACGCCGCCGGTCTCCGAATGCGGCACCTTGGTTTCGGTGACGTCGCCGCGTGCGTTGTAGGCGGTGATCGTCTTGTTGTTGTCCTGGTCGGTCTGGCCGACGACGAGCCCGTCCAGGTCATACTCGGTGGACGTCTCGAAGCCCGCGGCGTCCTTGACGGTCTTGACGCGGTGGTTGAGGTCGTAGGTGTAGAACGCGGTGTAGTCGGCGGTGTCGGTGGTGGCGTTCTTGCGCGGGTCGATGGCCTTGATGGTGTTGCCGACGTTGTCGTACTCGTAGGAGATCTTGTTCTGGCGGTTGCCGTTGGCGACGTCGGTGTTGAGGACGTCGGTCAGCTGGTAGATCGGGTCGTAGGTGTAGGTGGTGGTGTAGTGGGCCGCGCTGGCGCCGGTCAGGTTGCCCTTGGGTTCGGTCTGGGTTTTGAGGTTGCCTGCCAGGTCCCAGGTGAAGGTGGCCTTGCGTTCGGGCCCGGTCTCGGTGTCCTTGGGCAGGATCGATGCGAGCAGTTGGTCGGCTTTGTCGTAGGTGGCGGTGGCGACGGCGCCGTTGGGGGCGGTGGTCGTGGTGATGTTGTCGTTGCGGTCGTAGACCGGGGCGGGCGTGGTGATGAACACCGGTGGGGAGGCGTTCTGGTCCTTGGGGACCTTGGATTCCAGCGGGCGTTTGAAGATGTCGTAGGTCTGGCTGGTGGTTTTGCCCAGCGCGTCGGTCACCGACAGCACGTTGCCGCGTACGTCGTAGCCGGTGGTGGTGACGTTGGTGTAGGCGTCGGTGATCTTCTCCGGGTAGCCGGTCGGGTGGTAGTCGGTGAACGTGGTGGGGTTGTCGTTGGCGTCGATGACCTTGGTCAGCTGGCCGACGGGGTCGTACTCGTAGAAGGTGGTGTAGTCGGTCGCGTCCGGTGTGGGAACGCCGAGCGGGTCGGTGACGGTCTTGAGGTTGCCGAGGGTGTCGTAGCTGAAGGCCCAGGTGTTGCCTTTCGGGCTGGTCTTGGTCTTCAGGTCGGCGACGTAGCCGCCCAGGCCGCGGTAATAGTCCAGCACCGTGGGGTTGGTGCCGTTCTTGTTGGCCTCGGCATCCTTGATCGTCAGCGGGTAGCCGGTCTTCTGGTCATACGTCCAGCTGGTGACCGCCTGGTTGGGCTGCCCGCTGGCCTCGATCAGGTCGGTGACGTTGTGGTCGGGGTCCCATTGCAGGCGGGAGGTCTCCTGCTTGGCGTTGGTGATCTGCTCGGGGCGGCCGTAGGCGTCCAGCACGTACTTCGTGGCGTTCTGGAGCGGGTCGGTGACGGTGGCGTGGATCACGCCGCCTTGCGGGCCGTCGGGGTCG
>NZ_JBQQBQ010000048.1:0-77917 GCF_052245915.1 Nonomuraea sp. 10N515B | reverse complement strand
CGGGGACTGCTTGGGGTCCTGCTGTGGTCCTGCCACCTGCTCCAACCTCTTCCAACGGGTGATCAAACTACCCGCGGCTGATAGGTGTTTCGGACCGGGACTGGTTCATTAGCTCTGACGCGGATGGAACCCGCTGAAGCCATCCTTCTGTTCGCAACCTTGCAAAGACCGGTGATCCCTATCAGGATGAAAAGCCGATGAGATCGGCTAACGGGCGCCCTCGCGCCTTCCCCTTTTACATCGTGTGCGATGTATCGCATTCGATGCACACCGCCCGCGAGGATGGGCGGCCCACCCCCTTCGAGATTCTCTCCAACTGTGTGGGTGAGCTGCTTTTCGAGCTGGAGGCGGGCGATCCCGGCGTCAGTGAGGCCGCGCATGTCGCCGTGGTGTCCTTCTCCGACAAGGTCGAGCTGGTGCTTCCGCTGACCAGGCCGTGTGACGCGATCAGGGTTCCGGCCCTGAAACCTGGCAGACAGACGGATTATCTGACGGTCTTCAGCGAGCTCGTGAAGATCATTGAGAAGGATTACCGGAAGCTGTCCAAGCAATTCGACGTGCGGGCGCCGGTTGTCTTCTTCATCACGGACGGCGAGCCGTACGTCGGCCAAAACCATCAGGACGTCGAGATCTGGGGCCCCGCTCGCGACCGGCTGGCGAGCCTTAACCCGGCGCCGTACATCGTGGCGCTCGGGTTCGGGACGGTGCAGGAGGACACCCTGCGGCGGGTCGCCACCACCCTCAGGGGCGAAGTGCTGGCCTTCGTGGGCGAGATCGGGACAGGGGCGGCCACCGTGCTGCACGGCATCGCGCAGGCCGTCTCGGACAGCATCAGCGCCTCGGTCAACAGGAACACGGCCGTTCTGCGCGGACCTGGCGGGATGCGGCAGCTGAGATGATCAGGGCAACGCTGGCGGGATTACTCCTGGTCATAGGAGCCGGCCCGGTGGGAGCGGAGCCTGGCCCGTCGCCCGAGCCGACGGTAACGGTGACCGTCACGCCCAGTCCGCGGCAGGGCGGCGGGACGGCGTCGGGCTGGCCGCTGTGGATCCTGTCCGGCATCGCTGGTGGCGGCGCCGTACTCCTCGGGCAGTTACTGCTCGGCCGCAGGACCCGCACTGCGGCCGACGGCAGAACACCACTCGGTCCGCTCCCCCAGCCGCTGCCCGTCCTGCTGGCGGGCGGCGCGGACTCGCGCGCCCCAGGCGTCGCACTCGACGGCGGCATGCTCGCGCATACCACGGTCCGCGCCGTGAGCATCCGCGGCCGGCGCCATCGATATCGCGGCGAACCCCTGCAGGATGCCTACGCCGTACGGCTGAGCGCGGACGGACGATGGGTCATCGCGGCCGTGGCTGACGGGCTGGGGAGCACGCTGCACGCCGAACACGCCGCCGCGGTGGCTGTGCGCGCCGCCACGAACCTCTCCCTGACCCCCGACCGCGGCTGGCACGCGGCCTTCGCCACCGTCGCCGGCGAGGTCATGCGCGCCACCGCCCGGCTCGGCGGCCAGCCCATTGGCAAACACAGCGCCGGAGCATCGGATCCGCCCGCCACGACGCTGACGATCGGGGTGATCCCCGCGGACGGCAGACGAGGGATCGCCGCCTGCGCGGCTATCGGGGACTCGCCGGCGCTGTGGCTCCATGACGGGACGTGGACCGAGATCTTCCCACCCGAAGGGCAGCGACCGGGCAACGTCACGTCCGCCCTGCCGGACGACCTTGGTGAGCTGCGGGAACGGCAGATCGATTGGGGGCCGGGCGATGTGCTCGTCCTGTGCAGCGACGGGTTCGGGACGGCCATGGGTGGCGGCGGCAGCGTACTCGCCCAGCAGCTCGTCACATCGTGGAGTTCTCCGCCCACGCTGCGCAGCTTCCTACGCGATGTGGATTTCCATCTGTCGACTTACGATGACGACCGGACCGTTCTGGCGTTGTGGGCAGGCCGTCACGACACGGCCGTCCTGTGACAGGAGTGCGGCGGCAGACGTATGAATCCCCCAGATGTGGTCGAGGAAGCGGATCTGACGCCGTCCACGGATGCCGATGTCTACTCCCTGCGCCCGGGCGGTCAGGCTCGCAGCCTTGCGCCGTGCGAGGTCAGCGGCGTCCCTGGCCGGTTTCTGTTCAAACGGTACGACGAGGAGACGCTGACGGGGCTGGACGAGGACGCTCTGCTCGCCATGGTGCGCTGGCGGCGTGGACTTCCCCGGCAGGACCGCGCGACACTCGATCGGCGCTGTGCGTGGCCGGTCGCGGCGGTCCGGGACGAGCGGGTCACCGGCATCTTGATCAGACCCGCTCCCGAGCAGATGTTCGTCGAGCTCCGCACCCGCCGGGTGCCACGACATCTGGATGAGCTCACTCGGTCGCCCGAGCGGGTGAGCGCCCTACGCGACCACTACGGCACGCGCTACTACGAGCCGCCCTACAAGCTGGCCGTCCTCGGCCAGTTGCTCGCGACGATGCAGTGGCTGCACGAGCAGGGATATGTGGTGGGCGATCTGCAACTGCGCAACGCCGTCTTCACCATCGACCCGGCACCCGCGGTATACCTGCTGGACTGCGACTCCTGCATACCGGTCGGAGGCCGCGGTGCCTTGCCGGAGGTCGATCCCGAGCAGTGGAAACTGCCCCGTGAAGGCGGATTCACCCCGGAGTCGGACTATTACAAGTTCGCCTGGGCCGTCGTGCGGTGCCTTCAGGAGAGCGCCGAGGCGTGGTCGCTCGACGAGGCCGCGCTCGCCAGGGTCCTGCCATTGCGGCATCGCCGCCTGATAAGGCAGTGTCTGGACGGTGCACCCGAATCGGTGGACATCGCCCGATGGCGGGCGGCGGGCGAGTCGTGGCGGTGGCTCGTCACTCCGGAACGCATCTACGTCGAAACCGACTCCAACCTGCGCGAGGCGTGGCAGCGGGGGAAGTCCGCGGTCGGGGATGGCTCGCGCGGCCGGCACGGGGGAATCGTGGTGCTGATCGTCGTCCTGGCGGCGATCGCCCTCGTCGTCGCGGTCACGTTAGGAGTCTGAATGAACACCGGCGAGCCACGGCGCATCGGGCCCTACGAGGTGCTCGGCCGCCTGGGTGTCGGCGGTCAGGGCACGGTCTACCTTGCCCAGGGCGAGGCGGGCCGGGTCGCGATCAAGGTGATCCACGCGCAGGGGGCAGCCGACCCGAGGGCGCGCAGGCGGTTCGCGGACGAGGTGGCCATCGCCTCGCGGGTGCCCAGGGCGTACACGGCGATGATCATCGACGCCGCCGTCGACGGTGACCAGCCGTACATCGTGAGCGAATACGTGGAAGGCCCGTCCCTGCAGGAGCTCGTCGACACGCACGGGCCGCTGTCGGGAGCTGCGCTCGAGCGGCTGGCGACCTATACGGCCACGGCCTTGGCGGCGATCCATGGCGCGGGAGTCATCCACCGGGATCTCAAGCCCGCCAATGTCATCATCGGGCCGGACGGACCACGTGTCGTGGACTTCGGAATCGCGCGGGCCCTGGAGGCGACCGCCGCGATCACCACGACCATAGGAACCCCCGGCTATCTCGCACCGGAGCAGGTGGGAGGGGCCGACGCCGAAGTGGGTCCCCCCGCCGACGTGCACGCGTGGGCAGGCACGGTCTATTTCGCGGCCACCGGCAAGGCGCCGTTCGCGGGGAACAACGTGGCCGTCATCATCAACCGCGTCCTGACCAAGACCCCCGACGTGGGAGTGATATCCGAGCCGCTGCGTTCACTGATCGCCGACTGCCTCGCCAAGGATCCGGCGCGGCGGCCCACCTCTATGGAACTGCTCGGCCGCCTTGTGGGGCATCAGTCGCAAACCGCGCAGGCGACGGTGCCACATGTAAGGATCTTGCCGACCAGCCTCGGAACGCTGAAGGAGACCACCACGCTGGGCAGCGGGCCCGCGGCCGACATCGTGATCCACGGGGAGGGGATCGCCCCGGCGCACGCCACCGTCCGCAAGGTGAGCGCAGGCTACCGGCTGCATGACCACAGTAGCGGTCTGGGGACGTTCATCGACGGCCGCCCTGTTCTCTATGCGACCCTGCGACCGGGTGATCGGTTCACGATCGGTACAGCAGTGCTCCGCCTCACGGAGGCGGGGGAGTTGGAGCGCGTACTTCTCAGCCGAATGTCCGCCGCGCGCTGGTGGCTTCTGCTCTTCCTCATCGCGGCAGTGGCGCTTACGGTAATCGTCGTGGTCATGGGATAGTCACGGGCGTGGGCATGGTGACGTTCACTCGTTCCCCGGTCCTGGAGTCGAGGGTGAAGGCTCCGCTGGCGCCGCGGATGACGTTGGTGCCGGTGAACAGGTAGAGCTGCCCGCGCACCGCCACGGCGGAGGGCAGGCTGAGCTGGGACGGGTCCACGCCGATGGCGGCCTTCTGAATCGCGGTGACCGCGGCGGTCACCGCGTCATACGCCAAGATCGCCAACCCGCTGCCGAGATGCGCCGCGGGGAAAGTCACACCATGGTGGGGCGCCACGAACTCGTCACGGAAGTCGCGGTAGAGCTGGCGGTGCGGATTGTCCTGGTGGTCGAGCCGCTTGGGATCGGCGAGCGGCACGAACATCACCTTGATGGGCGCTTCGGGGTCGTGCAGCGACGGGTCGTTCGGATTTTGGTCCTGGGCGTCGTCCCCGGTGACCACGGTGATGGGCGTGGATCGGCAGGGCCGGCTCCGCAGCAGCTTGAGAAATGTGGGCATGAACGCCTGGCGGCCAGCGTAGAAGATCATATCGGTCTTGGCCCCGCAGATCGTGTCGCTGATGGTCCGCAGGAGCGAGGGACCGCCACGCGGGTCGAAAGGAAAACTGAGTCCGGACCTGTCGACGTACGGCTTGAGCCCAAGCTTCGGATCGAGGAAAGCATCCTTAAGTGAGCGGGCGTAAAGGTCCTTGGTTCCCTGCGGGGTCACGTCAGCCCACATCAGGGCCGCGTTCCCCCCGACCTTCTTCTTCTTGAACTCTTCGGCGATGGCCTGCACCTGGGCCGAGGTGCTGACCGCGGTGCGGGTGAGACCAGCAATGGGTCCGCCGTCGTCGATCTCACCGGTGGTGTTGAACCCGGCCGCAGTGATGAAATCGGCGACCATCGGGATTCCGGGATCCTTGGCCAAGGCACGTGCGGCATCGATGCTTTCCTGCTGGCTCGGGCCCATTCCGGTGACCGCGACGACCTGTCCGGGGCTCGCCGTCGCTCCCGTCGCGGCATTCTTCCGCACCGCCTGCACCGTCGTCCGCCACTTCGAGCCGTCGTGACCGGTGTTGGCCAGCAGGAGCCGGATCTTGGGGAACGTCTCCGAACGGTTGGCGCGGTACTGACCGATGAACGCCCCCTCGAGCTGGTGGAGGGCGCGCTCGCCGACCAGTCCGCGCGGGCCTGCCCCCATCGGGGCCATGAGCGCGATCGTGCTGTAGTCCTTGTCCTTGGCGACCGTGCGGTTTTCCGCCGCGATGGCCTCCAGGATCTGGCGATACTGCTCGCCCAGGACCGTCGTCCCGTCGGCTGGGTCCATCAGCCCGACGCATTCGCCTTCGATGGCGACGACGTCCGCGCTGTTTGTTTCACAGCCGCCCCATGGCCACGATCCCTGCGTGTAATTCACGAGTACCGCAGTGGATATCAGGACGGCGACAACAACGACGATCACCACCAAGCGTCGGCGAAAAAGCGTCCCCACCTGGCGTAAGAGGCTCCAGGCGCGCTCGGCGAAGGAGGGAGGCGGTGCCGGTTCGTCATACATCTGGACTCCAAGCCGTCACTTATCCCACGACCGTGCAGGCGCGCTTTCCCGAATATCGATCGCACGCTTCCCCATCCCTGGGCCGGCGGCCGCCTAAACTCATCGTCATTAAAACGTGATCAATGGCAGCCGGACAACAGTCAGTTGGCGGGTTCGTCTGGAAACGGTTGGTCGAAGCCCATCGTCAAAGGCCCTGTTCATGGGGAGGCGACGGTGTGAATCTCCCCTCCTACCGTGGAGGCATCGCCTATGAGGGGGACGGGCGATGACAGAGAAGCGGCGGAGGTTCGATCAGGACTTCCGGGATGGCGTGGTTCGGATCGTCGAGGAGACCGCAAGCCGATCGCGCTGGTGGCCCGGGACTTGGGGATCAAGGAGGGCATCCTCGGCAACTGGGTGAAACTGGCGCGCAGGCGGCGGGCCGCGGGAACGGAACGCTGGACGCCGACGAGCGGGCCGATCGTCCTCCGCGAGCCGCTCACCATCCCCATGGTCCCGTGATCGATGGCATAGCCACGACGCGGAGTGCAGCAAGCGAACAACCGTCTCGACGCTTGGTCACACGTCTGCACCAAGGCGAGCGGCCAGGTCGCTTCGATCGACTCGGGCAGGCCCGGCGTGCTCTCCAGCCGTAGGCGACGTGAGGCCCTCACGGCCGGTTCGTATCGGGTGTCGCGTTCTGAGGGAGTAGCGGCACGAGCGTGAGCGCCGCCGCCTCGCCGTACCGTTCACTTTCGGAAACGGACACTCGGGCCGTCAGCGGCATCTCGCCGGAGCTCTGCTCGCACTCACCGATGTGGAATCGACATACATCCGTTACAAATTCGCCATGACTAACTAGAGATCATTCTCCGACGGAGAGGCTACTGAAAGCGACTGAAGAGCACGGAGTGTAGAACATGCCCTGCCCAACCCCTCCGGCCTGACCCGTACCCTGGTCATCGATTGATCATCATTCCGCCGAGCGCCACGAACCGCCCTTGTGGAGGACTCCGTGGAACCTCGTGGGCAGCATGGTCGCGTGCGTTTGAGGCCCACGATGGATGTGTTGCCCACGCCTCATAAAGTCCAGTGCGCGGCCCATTGCTGAGTCATTCCCATCCCCCGCAACACCATCGCCGTACTGCAGAAGGCTCGGGGAGTCCCTGTTCACAATCCAGCGTTACTGATCCGCATTTCCCAGTAAAGGTGTGACGAAAGATGGTCGGACGTAAATATATGAATCCAGATTCGACGTTTATAACGGAGTCACAGACAGCATCGGAGGGCGCATGTTGAACCGGCGCGGCATTCTCGCCGGACTCGCCGCTTCCCCCTTCATCGTGGCTCTGGGCGCTCCCGCCGGCACCGCTTCAGCCGCCACTCGCGCCCGATCGTCGGGCGCAGGCACAGCTGCCGAAACGATTGTGCGCGGTGGCGCGCGGCGGTGGCATGGCCCATTTCTCAGCCCCGGCGCCCGACTGCTGCTGCCAGCGGGAGTCAAAGCCGCTCCCGTCGAGGATTACTTCACCAGTCCACGCCTCACGCGAACGGCGTATGCCTGGCCTCAGATGCCAGCCCTGGATGGCATGATGGTCGACGCGTCGATCATTCCAGAACATGGAGCACCGTCGCGTGTCGCAGTCCTTAGCGGCTTTGACAACGGCGGGTACGAGCTCATCAGTCGGGAAGGGAAGGCCACTCGCGTCACGTGGGACCACCGCGAGCTCCCCTACCTGCTGTTCGTCGGCGAGTTTGGCGCCACCAAGGATGTCGGTTATATGAGCAAGTTCTTCACTCTTGCTCTCGAACCGTTCTCCCGCAACCCCGTCTTCCCGCATACCCCCATCCGCTAGAGGAGCCGCATAATGTCTCACCACACTGACATCCCGGAATCGCAGCGGGATATCACTGATGTCTATTGCTTCGCCGGCAACGACGGCACGGTGTTCGTGATCAACGTCTCGCCGCTGCAGAGCTCGGGATTCGATCCTGAAGTTTATTATGAGTTCAAGGTCGACACGAGCAGTCCGCTTGATTATCTTGAAGACATCACCTGGCGCGTTACTTTTCCAGGCGGCGACGCTGTAAAGGTTGAACAGCTCACCGGTCGCGCCGCTCGTGACCGCGACGCCACGGGCAAGGTCATTACACCGGCCGAAGCGAGGCTGGGGCAGGTTGTCACCTGCACGAACGGAATCAAGCTCTTCGCCGGCGAGCGCGGTGAGCCGTTCTTCAACGACCCGCGCTTCACCGTGGCGACGCGGGCCGCGTTGTCAACAGGCACGAATCCCAGTTACACCGCGCTTTATCCCGCCCAGAACGCTTTCCAAAACACCAACGTCAGCGCGATCGTCCTTGAGGTGCCCAGCTCGATCACCGGCTCGGGAACCATTGGATACTGGGGAAACACCTCGGTCAAGGAGCATGGCGTGTGGCATCAACTTCAGCACGCCGCAGGCCCCCTTGTCGGCTTCATATGGGACTTCTCCGGCGGCTCCGCCGGCATGGATTTCAACGCCAGTCATCCCAAGGACCACCTGAACGGCAGGCCCAAGAACCCTGGCAGCGATCCCGCCTCAGGGTTCTGGGGTCAGGTACGGGACGCCACGGCCGCCGTCGTCGCGGCACGAAAGACCTTCGACGATCCACCGCACGGCAAGGCCACCCCGAAGGCGTACGGCGCGTACGTCGCGGACACGCTCCTGCCCGACGTCCTACGCTTCAAGGTGGGCACCTCCGAGCTCTGGGACCCCTGGAACAAAGAGATTCAGAACGGTAAGGGCATCACCGAATGCGCCCCGGATTCCATGTATGACCTGGTGCTGAACGAAGAACTCACCATGGGTTTGACCCATAAGGACGCAACCGGCATCCTGCTCGACCACTTCCCGTATCTCAGCCGCCCGGTCACCGGCGGGTGATGCGGTCCTGAGCTGGGCGCCTTCTGTCCTCCAGAGTGGATTCTGAAGGGCCACCATTAGCAGGAAGAAGCTCCTGACCAGCGCAAATGCGAGGCTCAGGAGCCTTCTTCTCTCATGGTCGCCGACACCACCATGGCAGACGGTTCTCATCTGGTGCCAATGATCCGGACGACGTCACGTTGGCCGTCGACGACGCCGACACACCTCACCTGTACGCGGCATGGCCGGGTTTCTACCGGACCGGCGCTCGCGCACCGGCTATGGAGCGGAGAGGCGATGACTGTCATCCAGGTACACGCCCTTGTACAGGCGGCCGATCGGAACATGCGAAAGGTCGTGGCGCTGGCGGCGGTCCAGCAGGACTTGGCGGGCCGTCACTCTCGACGCTGCGCAACGCCTACCTCGGCGTGAGCGGTCCAGCCAGGGGCGCTGTGAGCGCCCTGGCCCGTCGGTTGCAAATGCGCCAGGCGACGGCCGGGGGTCCAAGCCCCGGACGCGACCTCACGCGTGAGGAGCAGGCGCGGCGGCGAACCACACCCTGTGCCCGTCGCCGCGCCCTCATACGCCCGGCAGGCTTCCGCGGCCTCTGCCGGCGGGTCCTGCCCTTCCGGGCGGGCAGGGCCAACACTTTCCCTTGGACGTCCGGCGAGCGCAGTTGCCGGGCAGGGCCGGGCTCGCGCCCGCAAGTGCTCACGCCGCGAAGGTGTTCGCCGAAGTCGCCTCGCAACGGGCGCCGCATCAAGCCGCTCCGCGAAGCCGACGACCAGAAGACACCCGACAAGGAGATCATCTGGAATGACGAGACCATCGACCAGGCACAGGCCGCTGAGCTGAGGGACAAGTCCGCAGACGAGCTCATCGCGGCCGGTCACATCAGGTCGGCCCCGGTCGAAGCAGCGTTCCGCACGGTGCCCCGGCACGCGTTCGTGCCGGCCGACACGCTGCCGTGGGGGTCTGTGGGGATTGTCTGCCCTGCCAGCAGGGCCCTGGCCTTGGCCTCGCGGTTGATTCAGGCCACGAGTCACCCGCTCGAACACTGTGCTGACAGCTCGCGGCCGACACCCCTTGTGTCGATGAGCGTATGGTCGATGCCCCACAGCGCGATAATCTTCCCCGACGGCAGAGTTCCGTCTGGAGACCGGTGCTTCTGAGCCCACTGGCAGACTGACATTGGCCGCTCACGTTTTCTGAGAAGCGGCATCCCGAGGTTATCTGGGCCTTTTCAGCAGACGAGCCCGCTGATGGATCCTCTCCACAAGCTCTGCGGCCCGGGCCTTGATGAACGCGACCCCCTCGGTACCCCAATCGTGGGGCTTGGTGTCCACGACACAGATGGTGCCCAGGGTCTCCTCCCCGTCGATCAACGGGGCGCCCAGGTAGGCGCGAACCCCGATCTCGTCCACCACCGGATTGTTGGCGAAGAGGTGATAGTCCATCACTTCGTCCAACGCCATCGCATGTTTCCTCGTCACCACGTACATGCAGTAACCGTGGTCGCAGGCCATCGTCCGGAACGGATCCGTCTCCGGGTCGACGCCCCGGTCGCGCGAGGAAGGATACAATCCGGCGAAATACTGCCGTTCTGGGCCGATGATGTTGACCATGGCGAATGGCGCCTCTAGCTCCTGGGCCAGGGCCCGGGCGAACTCGTCAAACTCAGGGTCAGGCTCCTCCCGGATGCCCAGTTCCTGGAGCAGGGCAGCGCGGCGGGGCGCTTCCTGGTCTACGGGAGTCACTAGGCGGAAGGCGGAGGGAAGGCTCATCACAGGCTCCTGTCTGCTTACCTGGCCGTTCCTGTCGGATTGCGGCCATCCCGCTCGGAGGATAGCAAGGTGGTCACGGAACGGCGGCGGCGAACGGACCGGTCGGGGCCGGTCAACCTCCACGACCTCGGCCCCTTGCCTGCTGCAGGTTGCGCAGCAGGCCGGCGCCATATGAGCCGGTGCCTTCGATAACGGTGCGGACGTCGCCGGACGTGCGCTCCATCGCCTGGTAACCGCCTCGAGCGGAGAACGACGCGGTACCCAGCACCTGGTGCCGACGCCGTCCATGCTTGGGGCTCGCCGCGGGCTGCAGTCCAGCCGCGGACTCCCGCATCAACCGCAAGCGCTGTCCCCCTGCTGACCGAATGCCGCATCACGTTAAGTGGCCGCAGGGATCGATATTGTGCTGATTGACTCAGTATGGTGACCCGTGTTGACCTATCACCCTTGTGCCAAGGACTCCCGATGTCTGCGCCTCCCGTGCCTCCCACCGCCCCCGAACGCCAAGACGCCGGAAGCCGTGGCAGGTCACGCGGCCGCGCTAAACGTCGTCCGATCAACGTTCATGCCTTCCATCTGTGCATTTCCATCCTTCCAGCAGCCCTTATGGCGTGCCTGGGGCTGATCGCCGTGACGGTGCTGACCATGACGGGACCCTCGTCACCGCAGGCTTGGCCGACACTGGCCGTCATCGCGGGGGGAGCGGTGGCCCTCATGCTCGTCACGGTCGTCGCGGCGGACAAGGCGACTCGGCGGGAGCGTCAGATATCCGGTCGTGCGGCCTCCCGCCTCAAGGACTTGGAGCCCCGGCTCGGCGACCTGGGTGTCTTAGTGTCCCGCGGCCGGCAAGAACTGCAAGGCCTGGCAGAGCGGATCGCGGCCGGCGAGGTTCCCGCACGACGGGGCGTCGACTTCCGGCCTGTAGCGACCGGCGACCCCATCGCGCACCTTGCGCAAGAATTCCAGAAAGCTCAGAACGAGGCCTGGAACGCGATGATCAACGCGGCGAGCCGGAAACCCAGTGGCCGTCCCACACAGCGAGTCGAGATCTTCGTCAACCTTGCTCTGCGAATGCAGTCATTGTCCCATCGGGCGATGAAGGGACTCGACGAGCTGGAGAACCAGGTCGAGGATCCCGAACTGCTCAAGGGCCTGTTCAGGGTCGATCACCTCAGTACTCGCCTGCGCCGACAGGCCGAAAGCCTCGCTGTGATCGGTGGGGCCGTCTCGCGGCGCCAGTGGAGCAGGCCGGTAGCCACGTACGAAATTCTGCGCTCGGCCATCGCCGAGGTCGAGCACTACAGCCGGGTCAAAGTGGTGCCGCCGGTCGAAGGGGTCGTGGACGGCGGCGCGGCCGCGGACATCATCCATCTGGTCGCCGAGCTTGTCGAGAACGCCACTAAGTTCTCGCCGCCGCACACGCAGGTGCTCCTCCGCGCAGAAGCCGTAACTGCAGGCTTGGCCATCGAGATCGAGGACCGCGGCCTCGGCATTCCCCGAGAAGCCCAGCGTCGGCTGAACGACCTTCTCACCGCTCCGGAACGAGTCGACGTCGACGAACTGGTGCAGGACGGCCGTATCGGACTGCTCGTGGTATCCGCCCTCTCACGTCGGCACAAAGTCGTTGTCAGGCTGCAGACCAACATCTACGGCGGCACCCAGGCCATCGTCGTGATCCCGAATGAGTTGATCAGTTCAGAACCGCGGGAGACCGGCGTACGACAGGCAACCTCCCCCGAGCCCGCGAAACCTAAGCCCGTCCCGTCGGCCAGTACACCAGGCTCGCTTTTCTCGCCGAGGCCTTCCTCCGGTTCGAGACAGGACACACCAGCGCTGAGTGGCCACGATGCCGGTGCCCGCCCTGACGACCCGTCCGAGGCTTGGAGGAAGCAGAGCGCCGGCGCGCCCGCCCGGCAAACGGAGAAGCGGACCGACTTCGGTCCTCCAAGAGGTACCGGCCGACGTCCGGAACTGCCGAAACGTCGCCCTCAGGCGAGCATGGCGCCCGAGCTTCTCAACACTTCCGCAACCCTGGATGACGATACGGACCTCGACCTCGATCACGGGCTGATGGCGTCATTCATGAAGGGGATGCGCAGTGGTCAGGACGAAGACGTTAAAGACGGGACTGGTAACACCGATCTTTAGAACATTAAAACCTAGAAGGAGCGTCCATTGAGCGCCGTCTCGTCAAACAAGACTTCGGATCTCGCCTGGCTGCTGAAGGGGCTGTCCCAGGAGGTCCCTGCCATTCGTGGCAGTGTGCTGCTGTCCTCCGACGGGCTGGTGAAAGCCACCCACGGTCTGGACCGCGACAGCTCAGAATATCTCGCGGCACTCGCCTCCGGATTTTTTTCCATGGCACGGAGCGCCTGTGCCAAATTCGACGGCGGCAACGAAGTCCGCCAGGTCGTGACCGAACTTAAGTCCAGCCGACTGTTCATCTCGTGGGCCGGCCACAACTCGGTTATCGCGGTGCTGGCGGGGGGAGATGCCGACCCGGGTGTCGTCGGTCTTGAGATGGCTCGGCTGATCAAAGCCGTCCGTCCCTTCCTGGACACAGCGATCCGCCCGCCGGCAGCTCGTTCTGGTGACAGGAACCGATGAACATGGCCGGTGACGACGAAATATGGCTTGATGACGAAGCCGGCCCCCTGATTCGCCCCTACACAGTGAACGCGGGCCGCACCCGCCCGACTGTGGAACTGGATATGCTCTCATTGGTCGTCACCACAGGTCGGGCCAGCCCGGACGTGGATCCGGAACATGTCAAGGTTCTCGAGCTGTGCCGCACGCCGGTCTCGGTCGCGGAGGTGGCGGCGACCATACGACTCCCTGTGATGGTCACCAAGGTCCTCCTCGCGGATCTGGTGGACTGCGGAGCCATAGCCACCTGGGCATCGTCTTCTTCGTCCAGCCACGTCACCGACCGAGTTCTCTTGGAGAAGCTGCTCGATGGTTTACAACGAATCTGAGGTGTTCCCCACCCAGGTCAAGATTCTGGTCGCTGGTGGATTCGGCGTCGGAAAGACGACCTTCGTCGGCGCGACGAGCGAGATCGAGCCACTGAATACGGAAGAACTCATCACGGCGGCCAGCATGGGCGTCGACAATCTCAGCAGGACAGAGGACAAGTCCACAACCACAGTTGCATTTGACTTCGGCCGCATCACCATCCACCAGCACAATATCGTGCTCTATCTGTTCGGAACGCCTGGGCAGGAGCGCTTCTGGTTCATGTGGAACGAGTTATCCGCAGGAGCGCTCGGTGCCGTTGTGCTGGCCGATACCCGTCGGCTGCAGGAATGTTTCGCCGCCGTCGACTTCTTCGAGAATCGGGGCATCCCATTCCTCGTCGCGGTCAACGTATTCGACGACGCGTTCCCCTATGAACCGGAAGAGGTGCGAGCCGCACTTGAACTCGACCCGCGCGCGCCGGTCATGTTGTGCGATGCACGGGATACCCGTTCCGCGATGTCGGTACTCCGGTCACTGATCCAGCATCTTCTCACCGCCGCTCCGATCTGACCGACACGCAGTGAGGACGATCTGCAACTGGTTTCTTGTCCCGCTCCCCGCTGCCGACCAGCCCTAAGCGCCACACGAACTCCGGGTGGCACCCAAGACCATCACCCGGCGCGTCGACGATTAGGCCACCCAAGCTTGACTTCTCCGGGCGTCGTGAAACTTGAGACAAACCTACGGAAACCCACGACGAAATATCCGATGAGCAGGAGGCCGCCGATGAGTAGCAGGATGACGGCGGTCTTCACTACCGCCTTGAAAGCGGTTCGAGCAGTGGAGTTCGCCGGGGTCTCCGGGGGAAGGTCGCCGACAGCCGCCGCGACGATGGCCACTCTTGTTGGACGTGATCTATTCGTGGCACATTGCGCCTCGTGGACGAATATCGGCGGTCTCTCTGGTACAGAGCCTCCTTGGCTCTCGCGATCTTTGACTTTGGCTGGGTGGCATCGGGACTGGGCTTAGCGTTGTCGGACCTCAGCAAGCCTTGGCCGTTTTGGCACGTGTCAAGCCCGCAGCATGGGCCGAGAAGGCAGCGCGGACATCGCTTCCCGGAGAACGTAGAGGGGTGACTTCGATGTCACTGTGGCCGACGATGTCGCGGACTGACCTGAGGTGGGACGCCGAGGTTGAGCGGGAGCGTCACGCAAGTGTGGCGTGCGCGCAGGCGCGTCTTTCAGGGGCAGGCGCTGCGAGCAAGACCCCGACCTCATCGGCGCAGGTGGTCCGCCATCAGCCGGGCGACCTCGTCCGGACAGTCGGTAGTCAGCGCGTGGCCGCAGCCGTCGAGTTCGCGCACCTGTACGGCGGGCATCCGGCGAGCGAACTCCTGAGCCTGCCACACCGGGTTGACGGTGTCCTGGCGGCCCCAGATCACCAAGGTGGGCGTGGTGGTGGACGGCATGGCAGCCAGGGTTTCACGCCAGTCCAGGCCGCGTTCGAGGAGGACCTGGCTCTCCAGGTTGTCGGGGAAAGTGCCGGGTGCCCAGAACGCGTCGACGTCCTCCTCGGTGATCCTGCTTCGGTTGACGTGGATCCGGTCGAGCGCGGCGCGTGAGCTGGACCTGTCGGCGTAGTACCAGTTGTTCCACAGCTCCCCGACGACCGGGTACTTCATGAGTTCATACACCCAGGTGTCGCGGGTGCTGGCGCCGGAGGGGGCCAGCAGGAGCAGGCTGCTGACGCGTTCGGGGTGACGCTGGGCGTAGGCAAGCGCCCACCCTCCGCTCCACGACAGCCCACCGAGCGCGGGACGCTCGATGCCCGCCGCGTTCAGGAACACACCGATCGCCGTGGTCATCCCCTTAAGGTCCCAGGTGAAGTCGCGATCCTTCAGCCGGGTGAATCCTTGGCCGGGGAGGTCCACTATGTAGACCGTGTGGTCGCGGGCCAGCTCCGGCAGCTGACGGCGCCAGCCGTACGTCCAGGAAGCCCCAGGTGACAGCAGCACGACCGGTGTGCCGGAGCCTTCCTTGACGTAGTGAAAGCGAGCGAGCGGGGTGTCCAGGAACCGAGCGTTCGCCGGCGGCCGGTAACCGGCCGCTGCTGGGCGGTAGCCGTACGCGCCGTAAAGGGCGGTGCCGACGGCCAGGGTGAGGATCAGGCTCAGGACCACGAGCGTGCGAGGTCTCATGGATGCTCTCCGTTCTGTGGGATTCCACCAGAAGGAGGCGAGCGAGCCTCAGGAGGTTCCTCAGGACTGCCACGCCTTGCGGAAGCTCCGGCGGGCGCGGTGCAGGCGCGATTTAACCGTCCCTTCCGGTACGTGCAGGAGCCGTGCGGCCTCCTCCTCCGGCAACCCCTCCAGGTCACGCAGGACCAGCACCGCCCGATGTTCGGGTGACAGCCGCTCGAGCACGTCACGGATGTCCACCGCGCTCTCGACGTCCTGCTTCGATGGCAGTTCGGCGAGTTCCACCGCGTGGTGCCGCCGTCTGGCGATCCTGACCGCCTCCCGTACGGCTATCGCCCGGGCCCAGCCGTGGAGCGCCTGCGGATCGCGCAGGCTCCCCAGGTTCCGGAAGATCGCGATCAGCGCCTCCTGGACGGCGTCGGGCCCGTTGTCGAGCGCGATGGGCCCGCAGATCCGGCCAAGGTACGGCGTCAGCTCGCTCAGCAGGTCGTTCATGGCCATCGTGTCGCCGCCTTGCGCAGCGCGCACCAGATCGGCGCTCATCGCCGCACGACCCTCGCCTCGAGCTTGGCCAGCGCCTTCTCCCCCGCGGCCCGCACGCCCACGGGAACGAGCGCCGCCCGGCCGGGAACGCGGACTCCTCCGGTCTGCGCGACCAGGGTTCCTCCCGGTACGGCTGCCGCCGCGACGCCGACGATCAGGAATCTGCTCTGCATCCAGCACCAGCCGGGCAGCAGCTCGACGTCGAACCTGGCACGCATGCCGTACCGGCTTCGCGCCTTGGCCACCAGGCGCTCGCTTCCGTGCCCGGAAACGATGGTCAAGTGGCGCATGTCCGGCTCGAAGGTGCCGAACTCCTCTTCCAGGGCGCTCACCACGGACCAGACGTCCTCGAACGGGGCGGGGATGACGCGTTCGGCTACGTCCGCCCCGGGGATGGCGGAGGCGAGCACCCGCAGCCTCCGTACCGGGTCCAAATCAGCAACAGGCCAAGTCATATCCATCCAGAGGCGTCGACCGCGGCGAAGGTTCCATGGAACCACCGACGATTTCCGCTCCTCCTACCGGGCATGAGAATCTCACTCCCGGCCGCCTTCGTCGCCGCCGTCCTGCTGCTCGACGCGTTCCTTCACCTTTTCTGGTTGGTACGGCCGGCCGCGGACCCGCGAGCGCTCTCCCTGGCGGTGCTCAACTTCGAGACGCCCTTCACGGCACGCGTCCTCGTGCCCCTGATCGTCGTGCTCACCGTCGCCGCCCTCTCAGTGATCGCCGTCTCCCTCGGGCGGGGCGGTCGGCTCGCCAAGGCGGTCACGCTCGCGCTGGGCGGCGGGCTGCTCGTGCGTGCGGAACTCGGCCTCGCGTGGGCCTTCGGGCTGGGCACGGACACCGGCACTCCGTTCTACTGGCTCAACCTGCTGATCTACAGCCCGCTGTGCGTGGCGCTGGGGTTCGCGACCGGAGCTGTGCTGATGCGGGCTTCCTTCTCGGGGGTCGAAGCATGAGGTGGGAACGGCGCGACGAAGGCAGCCGGCCAGACCTCTCTGCGTTGTGACTGGCTCCTGTTCGCAAGCAGGAAGTCAGGAGTTCGAATCTCCTGGGCTCCACCGCATGTCAAAGGCCACACCCTGCGGGGCGCCGTTCGAGCGTGAGCAGCGGCTCTGAAAACACAGGCGCTGGTGCGCCGGGATCTGCGGCAACAGCCTGCTCCAGGCGGCGGAAGCCGGTCTCCAACTCGTCGGGAGTGAGGTGAGCGAAGAACGAAAGGGTGCGCAGGCGCAGTCGTTCGAGCATGTCACCGCAAGTGCCGGCGGACGGCTCGGTAACGGTGCCGAAGCTGGCAACGCGCCAGCCGTCCGACGTGAACATCGCGATGACCTCGTGCAGCGGCTGAAACAGGGAGGCGTCCACCTCAAAGCCGCGGGGGAAGTGCTCCAGCCACCACGGCCTGGGATGATGATCGCGGAAATTCGCGCGCAGGAGCAGCCGCCCGCCGGGCCTGAGTACCCTGGCCAGCTCGCGGGCCGCCCGCGGCTTGTCCTGGACGTGGTGCCAGGACAAGAACATGAGAGCGTAGTCGGCACTGCCGGACGGCACCGGCATGTCCTCGGCGGAGCCCGCCAAATACCGCACCCCGGGATGCAGGGACTGCGCCTGCGCCGTCTCGCGCATGCGGACCGACGGCTCGACGCCGGTGACCGGTCCGAACGCTCGCGCCAGCGCGGGGGTGAACCTGCCGGTCCCTGAGCCCACGTCCAGCCCCGCCAGCGGACGCCGCTCGGGCAGCACCGCGTCGAAGGCACTGATCCAAACCTGTAGCTGCTGCTCGGTAAGCGCACGGCCACGCGCGTAGTCCTGGTACTGCTCCGTGTCGTAGTCGATCCGCCTCATCGCAGCTCCCGCGTCCAATCGGGCTACGCCAAACCGTCGGCCCGATATATCGAGTGGATACATCGGCACGATATGCAGTGTCGCGTTCTGCCGCAAGCCATCCGCCTGCCTCGCACCCCACCTCCCCGAGGCGCAGTCGAACGCAAGACGGCGCCATCGCTGAAGAGCGGACCGGCTCGGAGCTGGTCGGTGGGCATGTTGTCGGTCAACGCCTGGTCGGCCGCCTCCGGACCGGATCTGTTCGTAGGAGAAACCGTGCGTTCCGCGTGGCGACCACTACACAGGGTGAGCGCGATGAATACTGAACGGCATGCGTGTCGACTTCGATCCCGAGGCCATGGGTGGGGCGGCTTTCTACCGGTTCCTGACCTCGGTCGTTGTTCCGCGTCCGATCGCGTGGGTATCCACCGTCACACCCGACGGAGCGGTGGAGAACCTCGCTCCGCACTCCTTCTTCAGCATCGCCAGTACCGATCCGCCGATCGTGCAGTTCACCTCGATCGGCCGCAAGGACTCTCTGCGCAATGTTGAGGACACCGGAGAGTTCGTCGTCAACTTCTCCTCCGAACCGCTGCTGCACCAGATCCGCGACACCGCCACCGATTTCCCTCGGACCGTGAGCGAATTCGGCTTCGCGGGAGTCGAACGCGAAGCCAGCCGTCATGTGCGGCCGCCCCGGGTGGCCGCCTCTCCCGTCGTCCTGGAGTGCCGTTCACACACCACGCTGCGCATGGGCAACTCCACCTTGGTGTTCGGCAGGGTCTTCCTCGCGGCGGTGCACAAGGATTACATCGTCAACGGCCGGCCTGATGCCGAGCTGTTGCGCCCGTTGACCAAGCTAGGCGGCGACGAGTGGGGGACGTTGGGCGAGATCCTGCACCTGAGCCGCATCCCTTACGAGGAGCCGCAAGCCGTATGATCCAGCATCTCCTCCAGGCAGACCGGTATGACCTCTCGTCGAGAGGCACCTTGATCCACCGAGCTGATGCCCTCCGCGCGTGTGGCCCTACTTCAACAGCAAGCCGGCCACGACCTCGAAGGCCTGCGATCAGCCGTGGATATCCAGCCCTTCACGATCGAGCTCTGCTCGGATCTGGCTGAGCCACTCTGTGCCCAGCCGGCGCCCGTTGGGGAGTTGGTCGTCTCGATCCCAGCGCCACGTTGCGATCATCGCCAGCACGAGGATCCGGCACTCGCGTAGCAAGCCTTGATTGACACCCGCGTAGTGCTCGCTGACGTCTTCGGGCGCATGGGCGAGGTCGAATTCGACAGGCCCACGGCAACACGTCTCGAGGTCTATGAACAGCAGCCCGTTCTTCGTGGTGAGCACGTTGCCCGGGTGCGGCTCGCCGTGCAGCAGCTGCTCGGCGGCGCCGCGCTCGGCGATCACTCGCCTCAGACTTCGTAACGTGTCGCCGAGCAGCTCCCGGTCCGCGTCGGCGAGCGCCGGCGTGCGGTCGCGGCTCGCCACGAGTCGTTGAGCCTGCTCGACCCGATCCATGAAATGCGGCGTCGGGACATCGAGCTTGCGCATGCCGGCATGCAGCCGCCCGAGCGCATCGGCGTAGTCGGCTGGTGAGACCTCGCGAGGCGTCGCAGGTTCGTAGTAGGTCCACAGCGTGACCACGAAGCCATCACGCTCGTGGACGCGTGGCTCCACTCGAGGCTCGAGAGCAGCCACAGGGCTCTCGGATTCGGCGAGCCGCTGAGCAATCTCGATTTCGAACTGTGCGACCTGATCCGCTACAGGTGCCACCCGGGCCAGGACGTCACAAGGCAGCAGACGCAGAGTGAGCTTGTTCGAGTCATGAAGAACGATCGCGTCGTCGACTGTCAGGCCGAGTGATGAGGCGGTCGACCTGGCCGCGGCCACCGCACGTGGGACCTCTGACGCCTGCATCGTCGCCGGCTCCTCTCCCTTATGCGCTGCCGTACTCTCCCAGCGGTGCGACCTGGGCCACCGTACCAAGTTGTCGATCGAGAGCCGCGATGGCGCGAACCAAGGGCTCCGCGCGCCTCTTTAGCGCCGCCCGCCGAACTCCCAGTCGTGGACCTCGATGTCGGCGTACCGGTCCAGGGTCAGGGCGGCGCGTGCCACATCCGGGTCCGGCGCCCGGACCAGCAGCGCCGTACCCAGCCAGGTGGCGCCGTCGTCGGACAGCAGCGGTCCATACGCGATCAACTCGTCCCGGTCCGGCGGCGGGACAAGGTCGGCAGCCTGCCCTGAGCCGAGGCCCAGCACCAGATACCGGTTGCCGCCCTCTCTGCCACCAGGGAAATCCCACATGGTGCGGCCCAGCACGTTGCGCCAGCGGCGCAACATCACGTCCCTGTACACACCGGCCTGGTAGTTGGGCTCGTCGAAGACGAACGCACGCGCAGTGGCGAGATCTGGCAGGTCGACAATGTGCACGCTGCCGGTGGCCGTGTCGCTGTCACGGTGGAAGGTCGGGCCGCGGGCGATCAGCTCCGCCGCGTACCGGTCCATGTAGGACCAATGCTCTTCCACCAACTCGGCGCGCAGAGCCGCGGAGTCGGGCCGATCGCGGTGATAACAGAAGAACTCCATGGCGAGAGTACTTACCACGGCCCGCAGAGACGGCTCCATTCTGGTCATCGCAGCGATGGCGATCCTTCAGCCCCGCCCAGCCGCGATCTGTGTCAAGGGTTCAGCGGAGTACAGTCCAGAATGACATGTCCGAGCGCGGTGCGGTGAACGTCGGCAACGTCGAGCCCGGCTTCGGCAGCGATGGCGATATAGTCCTCGACGGTGCGCTCGCGGCCGCCGCTGAGCACGAGCATGCGCAGGTTCATCTCGGCGAACATGGCCGGGTCGGCACCGGAGCTGCCGTGTGACTCGATCACGACGACCCGTCCGTGCTGCCCTGCCGCGTCGGCGCACCGGCGCAGGATCAGCTGGGCGTCGTCATCGCCCCAGTCGTGCACCACACGCCTGAGCACGTACACATCACCCCCGGCGGGCAGCGGATCGAAGAAACTCTGGCCAACGAACTCGCACCGCGTGGCCAACCCGCGCTCGGCCAGGTAGTGCCGACCTCGATCCACTGTGTCCGGCAGATCGACGAGCGTGGCCCGGATATCCGGATGGGCGCGCAGCACTTCGGCGAGCAGGGCGCCGGTGCCACCGCCGACGTCGACCACATGCCGCACACCGGACCAGTCGTAGCCCCTGGCCGCGTCGGCGACGTAGTCCGCTCCGGAAGCCATCATCGCATCGAACGACCCGCTCATCTCGGGGTGCGCGGCAAGATAGCGCCAGAACGGGGCGCCGAAGACCGTCTCCCACGCCGGTTGCCCGGTGCGGACCGTGTGCAGCAACCCGGTGAATGCCAGGTCCATCTGCCCGCCGAAGCCACCCAGGTCGAGCCGCACCCGCATCCCGGAAGGATGGTCGGACGCCAGCAGCGCGGCGGGCTCGTTGACGGCGAACCTGCCCGGCTCCCGTTCGGTGAAGACACCCCGGCAGACCAAGTGACGCAGCAGCCGGCCCAGTGCGTCGGCGTTGGTGTCAGACCGGCGTGCCAGCTCCTCGACGGGCACCGCGTCGTCGGCCATCAGGTCGGCCAGCCCCAGCGAGGCCGCGACCCGCACCGCCATCGGCGTGACCAGGTCCGTTACAGGTCCCAGTACGTCCCATGCCGCTTCCCATTCCGATGGCCGGCCGTGCTGCTCGTCGTGATCGTCCTCAGCGGCAGTCATGCCACGACACTCCTCGCGCGGAATCTCAAGGCTGCTTTGCCGGAAGCTACCATGCGACCATCCGCTTGGTCGGTGACGGTCGCCCTTACCTTGTCGTGCCCGGAGTATCGCTGCCATCGACGGGGAGTTGCCGGGTATGGCTAGAAGCATGATCTTCTTGAGGTGGGCGGTCCAAGTCGCCGTACTCACTCCTCTGGTCATCCCGATCATCGCTGTCCCGCGGGCGGCAGCCGACACGAGCAAGCAGCCACAGGCGGCGGCGTTGGCCCGCCGCATGCTGGACCAGCTGAAAGTAGCCCAGCCCTTATCAATCCGTGGTTACAGCCACCGGCGGTTCCTGCCTCGATGGGCACATCACAGAGGCAGGTGCGACGCACGAGAGACGGTCCTGGCGCGCGACGGGCGACGCGTGCGCAAGAACGCGAACTGCCACCCTGTTAGGGGCATCTGGCACAGCCCGTACGACGGCAAGCGACTGAAGAGCGAGAAGCAGGTCGACGTCGACCATGTCGTGCCGCTGGCGTACGCCTGGCGCTCTGGCGCCAGCAAATGGAGCCAGGCGCGGCGGCGCGCGTTCGCCAACGACCTCACCCGCCCGGAGCTCATAGTGGTCAGCCATTCCGCCAACATCGCCAAGGGCGGCCAAGGGCCGCAGAGTTGGCGTCCGCCGCGCCGCGGTTATTGGTGCCGCTACGCGACCTCATGGATCACCGTGAAGCATCATTACCGGCTCTTCGTGACGCGGAAGGAGAAGGTGGCCTTGCTCAACATGCTCCGCACCTGTCGCGGGTAATGCGCGCGCTGACCAGGACTGCGGCGAAGCGCAGTCGAACCGTGACCTCATTGTCAGGTATTCACCTGACACGCCCACATTCCCACCGTCCGTAGGCTCGCAACCAGCCGCGGTGCAGGCGCAGGAGGCGAAGCATGCCTTGCCGCCCGGGTAGCTGCCGATCGAGCGGGGGACAGCAGCTGCCCATTCGTTCCGGGACGCGATACGGAGGACATGAGACACGGTCTAGCTGGGAGAACGGGCCCGCGTGCACCCGGGTTCCGCCGCACCATCGCTGGTCCGTTCCGAGAGGTCGCCGATGTCCACACCATTCCCACCCGGCCGGCAGCCGCAGGGCCCCGGTCTGCCCGGAGCACCACGCCATGCTGGAGCACCGGGCGGTCCCGTAGGGCAGTGGCCGCCTCCCCCGCGCAGCGGCGGCGGCGGGAAGGGGCTGTTGATCGCCGTCGTCGCCGTGCTCTGCGTCCTCCTGATCGCCGGAGTGGCCGGAGGTTGGATGCTTCTTAGCCGCAGAGGCGGCGGCGAACCCGGACCATCCTCGAGCTTCACCTACGACCGGGGTAATCCAGTCCGGTCGCCGGCGGCCGAGAGGGTGAAATTGCGGCCGATCACCGGCGACCAGCTCTGCACCGCCATTCCGGACGGCCTCCGTAAGAGCCTGGTCACCGATGGCCGGTACGGCGGGAAGGATTCGTCCACAGGGGCCGCCACCGAAAACGAGAAGCGGGCGGCCTGCGCGTGGCACAACAACAAGATGGACGTCGGCAACGGCGTCATCGGCCATCGCACGCTGAGCATCTCAGTGGAAGCGCGGAGCACGGAAAGCCAGAGCGCGGTCGAGTACGCCAAGGATCGGTTCGAGCGAGACAAAGAAGGGCACGAGCGGCGGATCAACGTCCGGGACGGCAAGCGAACCGACGGAAAGACCTCCGGCTCGGCATTCGGCGAGCTCAAGGAGCTGAAGTACGGCGACGCGTCGTACAGCCAGACCTGGATCGGACACAGCGGCCTCAAGACCACCGTGTTCATCCGGCAGGGGCCCTGGCTGATCAAGGCCGAATACGGCGGCAGCAACCGGACAGGCGACAAGTACCCCTCCGGCGACGAAGTGCGAGCCGGGGCCGGCAAGGTCGCCGAGCGCGTCACCGCGGAAATGGCCAAGGACGCCGGCAAGGTGAAGCTTGCCGGGCCGTGCGCGATCCTCACCGCCAAAGAAATAGAGTCGGCATTCTTCCCCACCGTTCAAGGACCATCAGTTGGCGGTAATGACGGCCGGATCCAGCAGACCACCTGCACCTGGCGCCTAAGTGAGGCGGTCGAGCATGAGCCCGGGCAGGAGTTCACCGCTCGCGGCGGCCAGCTTCGCATCCACGTGGTCGACTGGGGCGGCGGCGACCTGGGATCGACGTTCCAATTCGAGCGAGATGCCAAGAAGTACGACCGCTACCACGCCAAGGGCGGCATCGGCGACGACAACACCCACACTGTCTACGAGCCACGCCAGGAGCTCTCCGGGCTCGGCGAGAAGGCGTTCGCCGTGGTCTCCTCCACCACCAGGCCGGGTCGGCCGGACGAGGATCCCATGCAGGAAGTTCTGATCAAGGCACTGGTCGGCGATCGGACGGTCGAGTTCACCTTCAGAGGTACGACGACCGGGGGCGGCGTCGTCGGTGCCGGGGACTACCAGAAGCCGGTCTTCGAGTCATCCGTCGCGCAACAGGCCGTGGCGAAGCTGGCCAAGGCCTTCCTCGCCGACCTGAAATGACCGACCGCGCCGCATCCCATGGTTCTTCTCTGTGGGATTCGTGACGGGGCGCGGCTGGATCGCTCTCGCGCCGGTTCTCGCCTTTCCGGTGTTCGGTTTCCTTCTGGACAGCTCGCGGGCTGAGCTCCGATGTCGAAGGTCAAAGGCCACTTCCCATGATGATCGGGAAGTGGCGTTTGACCTCTTGTGCGGCTGAGATTCTTAACTGCAGTGTTCGAAGGGGCTGGTGTAGGCGCTGCTGCCGATGGAGCCGCCCCACTTGACGCATTGTCCGGGAGCGCTGCGCTTCACCGGCCCCGCATAGTAGCTGTAGCTGCCCGAGTCGGTCGTCCTGCTTTCCCCTTGCGGCTCCAGGAAGGCCGACATCGATGACGGAGAGCCGAGGTTCGTCGTCTTCAGCGTCACGACGCAGTTGTAGCCGTTGCCCGAGTTGTAGAGCAGGTAGGTGCTGCCGCCAGCGAGGCCGGCGGAGTCGACGACCGCATAACCGCTGCCGCAGACCTCCTCCGGGGTGTAGGGGTTGCCGCTGCAGGCGTTGGTGCTCTTGATGGCCTTCTTCTCGCCCAAGGACACGGTCACGCCGTCTACGGTCGGGCTGGTGTCCATCGCACCGGTGGAGGTCCGCTGTTCGTAGTGCAGGTGCGGAGCGTTGGAGCCGCCCGTCGAGCCGACAGTCCCGATCGTGGTGCCCTGACTGACGCTCATCGAGCCACCGGCCGACCTCACCATGGTCGCGAGGTGGGCATAGCGGGTTCTGCTGCCGTCACTGTGACGGACCTCGATCCACTTGCCGTAGCTGGTGCTTCCCGCGTCGTAGAAGTACGCGGTGCCCGAAGCGGTGGCACGCACCGTTTCACCGTTGATGTCATCGCCCCCATAGTCCTGCCAGTCGATGGAGCCCGACGGGTTGTGGTTAGGGGTCCAGTTGTTGGCGTAGAAGGTCTTCCCGCAGTTGAAGGGGCTCTTGTGAGAGACAGCCAGGACGCTGATGGCCTGTGCTGAGGCGGCCTGGGGAATCAGCGCTGACGCGAGGATGACTAACAGGGCGATGATCGCGGATCTGAGGGTCTTCGGCCAGGTCGGCCTGCCGGTCGTGGGCATGCTCACCTCTCTGGACAGGTGCGTATGGGGGGATACGGTTAGGCGCCCAGTTCCTTTGATGTCGATGAGCCCGTGGCGACGAACAGACGGGGCTGGAGAAAGGTCAGCCGCCAGGGAACATTTCGACATCTCGCCGCCCATAGGGAAGGGCGGGTCGATCATGAACATAACCCTGAAAGTTCTTTTCATCAATCTCTGCAGGATGAAATTTTGCGGCTCCTCCAGCCATGTCTTTATGTACGCCCGTAATCAGAAATTCGGCCTTATTTCGGCCAGGTCTCCCACAAGGACGGAAGAGCAGATGGACGGCGCGGCCCGCGGGCGGCTCGTCCTGCGCCTCCCGCCCCTCACAGTGGAGTGGCCGAAGATCGTGCGACATCCTTCATAGACGCCCCCCACATCCCCGTATCCCGGACGGCACCGGGTGTCCAGTCGCTCAAGGGAGCGATATGGCCAGACCTTTACTCAGATTTGGGATGGTCTGTATGGTGATCTAGTCAAGATCTATTCACCTGCATGAGGTTGAAGCATGAACCGCAAGAAGCTCGCACCCGTTCTCCTCAGCTCCGCCGCCGCGGCGGGCCTGCTGCTGACCCCGACCACGGCCGCCTCCGCACAGGCAGGCACCGCAAAGGCCGGCGCCGCAACGGCATCAGCCGGAGCCGCGGTCGAGCGCGACAGTGTCAGGTGCACCAAGCCCAGTGGCCAGTGGGCCAACTACTCCTGGGGCGAAGGCAATACGACTGCGACCATCTACTTCAATAACCACTGCAGCCACAGGGTCAGCGTCAAGATCATGTTCGTCCGGAAGGGCTCGGTCGGCGACAAGGCCTCCAAGTACCGCTGCATGACGGTCAACGCCAAGACCAAGGGCAAGAAGAAGTTCTACGCCGCCGTCTACAAGCCGTACTCCGTGACCCGGGTCAAGAGCTGCTGAGCTAGCTTCGCCAAGGGGCGAGATCCCTGCGCGGGAGTGCGGTGGTCTCGCCCCTACGCACGCCTCGAATCTACGACGATGGCCACACGAAGTAGCAGCCTGACGGCCAGGATTCCGCGTACAAAACGCGCTCCATGCCCACCAGCGCGGCACCCCAGGGCTCTGGCGGCCGCAGTCGTCGCTGACCTGCACTATCGTGGTGCTGAGTCCGGCACACTCTTCCTGTGCCGGACTCAGCCCACGATCGTCGGCCTGACGCCGCTGATATCGATCATCGGGCGACCGACGGGTCTTAGCTCTTGGCCTTGGCCCAGATCGACGCGAAGACGCCACCCTCGGTGTCCAGGCTAGTCGGCACGTATCCCAGCACCTCCATCTTCGTGGCCTGGAGCTTGTAGGTCAGACGGGACAGGTTCAGGTATTCCTTCAGCCCGGTCGCGTTGCCCTTGCTCCACACGGTGGTGTAGAGCTTGCCGGGCTCGACGGCCATGGCAACGGGCTGCAGACCCTGCTTCGCCTTCGCCAGGAGCTCCTGCCCGCGCTGCTCCACGGTCTGGCCCAGGGTCACCTGGACACTGCCCGTGGCGGCGCCGGCGACCCAGACGGCCGCGTACAGCGGCCTCTCGGCCGTGCCGTACACGTCCAGCGAGCTGATGGCGTAGCCGGAGGCGCTCATCTCAGCGCTGACCTTGGCGAAGGCCTCCGCGGTCAGGCTCAGCTGGGACTTGACCTGCGCCGTGGTCTTCTCGAAGACCGCCGCGAAGACGGCTTCCGCGCCCACGCCAGTACCGGTGATCATGGCGGGCTGGAGGCCGGCCTTCACCTGGTCGCTGATGGTCTTCTGCAGGTTGGTGGCCGACAGACCCTGCAGGACGTTCACCTTGCGGGTGGTGTCCTTGATCCACACGGACGTGTACTGCGGGTTCGCCGCGTTCGACACGCTCAATGCCTCGGGAACGTAGCCCTTGCCCAGCAGCTGCTTGACACGCTGCGTCAGCTGGGTGCCGGTGAGCGCGTCGAGGCTGATGAGGTCCAGCGGCAGGTTCTGGGCCGTCTGAGTGGCGGTGGTCTTGGTGGGCGCGGCGGCCGCCGGTGAGGCAATGGCCAGCAGCGGAGCGGTGGCCATTGCCAGCGCCGCGGTAAGGGCGACCATCCTCTGTGTGAGCCTCATGATCCTCCTATAGGTATAGGTTGTCCCAATTTTTGGACAAGAAGGGACCATAACAGAGAATGAGGGCAAGTTGACCAACCGTCACCGTGATCGAAACATTCCTGTGTCAGAAATCCTCAGGTTTCGGGGCAAGACGGACACCCTCAGAGGGATGCTCATGTTTTGCCAGGTCAATGGGCGCGGCAGCCGTCCGCAGCGACTCGGCGGAGGGATGTCGCTCCGCCGTCACTCCCCGTTCATCCTGCTCGAATCCCCTGGTCACCCGGAGGTTTGCCGCAGGTGATTAGGGTCGTTTCGCGCATGGTGGGATGTGGAGGTCTGTCAAGATGACTTGTGGAGTCGGCTCAGTCGCCGGCCGCCGGCTTGAGCAGACCGGTCTCGTACGCCGCCGCCACCGCGGCCGCCCGGTCCTTCACCTCGAGCTTGGCGAAGACATGCAGCAAATGCGTCTTCACCGTCGCCTCAGTGATGAACAACCGGCCGGCGATCTCTCGGTTGGTCGCCCCGCGGGCGATGAGCCTGAGCACCTCAAGCTCACGCGGGCTGAGCGTCCGCGGTTCCGGCTCCTGGGCCTTGTGCCGCAGGACGCCGGCCACGGCCGGGGACAGCACGGTTTCGCCGCGGGCCGCCGCCTGCACGGCACGACGGAGTTCTGCGCGGGGTGTGTCCTTGAGGAGGTAACCGGTGGCGCCCTGCTCGATCGCCGGCAGGACGTCGGCGTCGTCGTCGAAAGTCGTCAGCACCAGGACATGGATGCCGGGGGTCTGCTCACGGAGGCGGCGGATGACTTCCGAGCCGGTCATCTTCGGCATGCGGAGGTCCAGGAGCACGACGTCGGGCTTGGTGCTTAGGGCCACCGCAAGGGCCTCAGGGCCGTCGGCGGCCTCGCCGACGATCTCGAAGGCCTCGTCGGCGGCGAAGATGCCGCGTAGGCCGTCACGGACGATCGGGTGGTCGTCCACGATGATCAAACGTATCGGCGGCATGGTCACGTTCCCACATGGGAGTCGGGGTGGGGATCGGACTTCGGCTCCGCGGGGATGGCCGGGACAGTTGTGCAGACTCCCGTACCCATGCCAGGAGCCGCCTCGATCACGAAATTTCCTGCTAAACGGGTCACTCTCTGGCGCATCGCCATGAGGCCGAAGCCTCCCCCATCCGTCCCATCCGGGCTGAACCCACGACCGTTGTCGCGTACGTCCAGCGCCACCACATCCTCCATGTACGACAAGGTGACCCCGACCCGATCGGCGGCGGCGTGCTTGGCGACGTTGTTCAGGGCCTCCTGCGCCACCCGGAGCAGGGACGTCTCCACTTCCCCATGCAGCGGCCGGGGATCGCCGGTGACCTGCACGGACGCGGCCACGCCCGTGCTCAGCGACCACTTCTCCGTGAATTCGCGGATCACGGTCGCCAGCTCGGCATCATGCTGCAGCGGCCCCGGCCGCAGCGCCTGAACGGAGCGGCGCGCTTCGGTCAGGCTCTCCCTGGCCACGGTCCGCACCGTATCCAGGCGCGCGCGAGCCGCGGGCATGTCCTCCCCGACCGCCGCTTCGGCGGCCTCGACCTGGGTGAGGATGGCGGTCAGCCCTTGGGCGATGGTGTCGTGGATCTCTCTGGCCATGCGCTGCCGTTCCTCCAGCACGCCGGACTCGCGGGCGCGGCTCAAAAGCTGCGCGTGGAGGTTCGCGTTGTCCTCGGCGAGCGCCGCCAGCTTGGCGCTCTTGTCCTTCAGCTCCGCGATCGCCGCCTTGTGCTGGTCGTTCTGGTCGACGATCGTTCGGATGATCAGGCCGGTCGCGGAGGCGATCAGCACTCCGACGACGAAGGAGGAGAGCAGTTCGGCCGGGGGTCTGCCGGGCTGGAGACGGGCGGCGACCAGCACGCCGACCGTGACGGCCACCCCTCCGTACGCCCACCACCCGGGCAGCAGGGCGAAGCACTGGACGAACACCCCCACGCCGGTCACCGTGAACACCGAGTCGATCCTGACCAGGACGGCCACCACGGCGAGCAGCACCCCGAAGTAGGCGATCAGCGGCAACGGGCGCGCTGCCCACCTGGTCACCATCAACCAGTGCCAAGCGGCCGCGAATGCCGCCAGTGCCAGCACTTCCCACCGCCACTCCCGCAGCAGGGCGAAGATCGCAGGCAGGAGGATGAACAGGTACGGCAGCGCCGGCTGCACACGATCCCAGCGCGTGACCTCCACGCCGGCGCCGGCCCTTACCACCGGAACGCCCTCAGGGCGGCGCCACCCGCGACGACCGAGATCGCGACCATGACGCCCAGCGTAATCGGCGACGCCGCGCCACCGGCCCAGCCATCGCGGATCGCCTCGACCGCGGGCGCCATGGGCATGAGATCGCCGATGGCGCGCATGGAGCCGGACATGCTCTCGCGGGGGATCACGACGCCCGCGAGGAAGACCATCGGGAAGAAGAGGCTCAATCCGATCACGGTCGCGGCCCGCCCGGAGGGGGCAAGAGCGCCGAGGAGGAGACCGATGGCGCCCAGGCTCAGCGCGCTCAGCAGCCACGCCACCAGGACGCCCAGGAGCTGAGCGGGTGCGCTCAGCCCGTACGCGACCGCGCCGATGGCGATCAGCAGCCACGACCCCAGCACGGCCAGCAGCATGTGCGCGGCCCACTGCGCCCCGAACAACATCGTCGGCGAAGCAGGAGTGACGCGGAGCCGTTTCAGCACCCGGCGCTCCCGATATTGGGCCAGCGTGGCAGGCAGGACGACCAGCGCGGCCAGGCCGATGACGAAGATGATCAGCATCGGTACCGTGGCGTCGATCAGCGGCGTGCCGCCGGGCAGCGGCTTGTTGCCACCGCGCAACTTGACCCAGAGCATGATCGCGGGGAAGACGAGCGCGAAGAACGCCGACATCGGATCCCGGACGATGAGCTTCAGCTCGACGGTGACGACCTGCGTGATGCCTTTCATGCCGCTTCGGTCCTTTCGGTCAGGGTGAAGTACGCGTTCTCCAGCGAGTCGGACCCCGCCTTCGCGATCAGGTCCCGAGGCGTGCCCTCGGCGATGACGTGGCCCCGGTCGATGACGGCGAGGCGGTCGCACAGGGCCTCGGCCTCGTCCATGAAGTGGGTGACGAGTACGACCGTGACCCCGCGCTCGCGCATGGCGCGGATCAGACCCCACGTGGTACGGCGGGCGGCCGGATCGAGGCCGGTGGTGAGTTCGTCGAGCAGGACCAGCTCCGGATTGCCGACCAGGGCGAGAGCGATGAACAGCCGCTGTTTCCAGCCGCCGGACAGGTTCGCGAACCGGACGCTCTTCCTGTCCGCCAGTCCCCATTCGTCCATGACCGCCCGCCAATCGGCTGGCCTGTCGTAGAAGGAGGCGTACATCCGCAACGCCTCGCCAACCTTGATGGCATCGGGCAGGGCCGCCTCCTGCAGCTGGGCGCCGATGCGCTGGAGGAGCACGCGCCGGTCGGTGTGCGGGTCCAGGCCGAGCACGCGTAGCGTGCCGCCGTCCGCCCGCCGCAGCCCCGACACGCACTCGACGAGCGTGGTCTTCCCCGCGCCGTTGGGGCCGGCGAGGCCGAAGATCTCGCCTCGCTCCACCCGCAGGGTGACGCCGTCGATAGCCGCGCCCGATTTGTAGCTCTTGCGTAGTTCGTTGATCTCGATGATCGCTGTCATGATCTGAGATTCGCCCGTGAGCGCGGTCGGCGATATCCACCGATCGGTGGATGGGTGGGCGCACGCCGCGTCCGAAGCGGATCAGCACGGGATCGAAACCCGCCGGCTCCAGAGTGAGGGTCAACCGTTCGGCGTCCGCCGGTGTTCTCCTATGGCCCGACGTTTCCCCTGGAGTCCCATGATCGCGCTGCCTGTCGTGCTCGTCGCCGTGTACATGACCACCCTCGACTTCTTCATCGCCAACCTGGCCGTACCGTCGATCCGGACCGGTCTGGGCGCGGGCGACACCGCCGTGCAGTTCGTGATCGCCGGGTACGGGCTCGCCTACGCCGCCGGCCTGATCGTCTCCGGGCGGCTCGGCGACCTGTACGGCCGGCGCCGCGTGTTCGCCGCCGGGCTGGCGCTGTTCACGGTGGCGTCGGCGGCCTGCGGGCTCTCCCCCGACGCCGGGTCGCTGGTGCTGGCCAGGGTCGCGCAGGGTGTCGCGGCAGCGCTGCTCGCGCCGCAGGCGCTCACGCTGCTCGGCGTGCTGCTCGAGGGCGCGGCCCGGGCCAGGGCGTTCGGCTGGTACGGCACCGCCGTCGGCGTGGCCGGCGTGAGCGGTCAGGCGATCGGCGGGCTGCTGGTGGCGGCCGATCCCCTGGGGCTGGGCTGGCGGGCCTGTTTCCTGGTCAACGTGCCGATCGGGGTGGCGGCCCTGGCGTTGACCACCCGGGTGCTCCCCCGCACCCCGGGCTCCGGCGATCGGCGTGATCTCGACCTGGCCGGGGCGGCGCTGGTCGCGGCGGGGCTCGTGGCCGTGGTGCTGCCGTTGGTCGAGGGGCGGGAGCAGGGGTGGACGTGGTGGTGCCTGGCGGCCGCGGCGCCGCTTCTGGCCGGCTTCGTACGACGGCAACGGCGGCTGTCGGCCTCCGGCCGGGCGCCGCTGCTCGACCTGGCGGTGTTCGCGGAGAAGGGGTTCGCGGGCGGACTGGTGGCGGTGGCGCTGCTGTTCGGCACGTCGGCAGGGTTGTCGTTCGTGCTCGCCCTGTACCTGCAGGAAGGTCTCGGGCTGAGTCCGCTGGCGGCCGGTGCCGTGTGCACCGCGTTGAACGCCGGCTTCTTCCTCACGTCGCTCCGGGCCGGACGGGTGCCGCCGGCGGTGGCCGCGCTGATGGTGGTCGTGGGGCTGGGGCTGCTGGGATACGTCGTGGGAGGCGGGGCGGGGCCGTACCAGGTGGCGGGGGCGTTATTCGTGACCGGGGGCGGGATGGGGCTGTTGATGTCGCCGCTGATCTCCTCCGTCCTGTCCCGGGTACGGCGAGAGCGCGCCGGCGCCGCGGCCGGGGTGCTCGGAACCGTGCAGGAGGCCGGGGGCGTGCTCGGCGGCACGGTGACCGGCGCGGCGTTCTTCGGCACGCTGGACGGCGGATGGGTGGCCGCGACTCTGGCGGGGCTGGCGGTGCTGGTGATGGGAGCCCTCGGCGTGCTGGCCCACTGTCTGATGCCGTCGAAGCCCATGATTCACGTGAATCAGCACCAGTGATGCTCAGCCGTACCGGCCGCGTGACGGCGGGTGTACGGCGGCGGCGACGTCGTCGGCCAGCGGCGCGATGTCCTCCGGCCGCAGCGGCGAGACGGTGAGGCGGAGCGCGGGCGGCGTGGCGACCCGGTTGCGCGCGCCCGGCGCGGCGGCCCAGCCGCGGGCCAGCAGGCCGGTGATCGCGGCGGCCTCGTCCGGGACGGGCACCCATACGTTGAGCCCGGTACGGCCGTGTGCGGCGACGCCACGCGCGGCCAGCGCCGCGACTAGGCCGTCGCGCCGCTCGGCGTACGAGGCCGCCACCGCGGCGGTGTCCACCGCCCTCGTGCGCCACAGGTGGGCCACGGCCGTCTGCAGCAGGTGGCTGACCCAGCCCGCGGCCAGCCGCTGCCGCCCCCGCAGCCGGTCCAGCGTGACCGGGTCGCCAGTGATGAGCGCGAGCCGCAGGTCAGGGCCGAACGCCTTGGCCGTGGAGCGGACGAGTATCCAGCGGGCCGTGGCGCCGGCCAGCGGATGCAGGGGAACGTCCACGAAGCCGTCGCCGTGGTCGTCCTCGACGAGCAGCACCCCTGGGTGCGCGGCCAGTTCGGCTCGCAGGGCCGCGGCACGTGCCGCGGTGACGGCGGCGCCGGTCGGGTTCTGCGCGCGGGCGGTGATCACCGCGGCCCGGGCCCCGCCCCGCAGCGCCTTGCCGAGCTCCTCGGGCAGCGGGCCGTCGTCGTCGAGCCGCATCGGCACGGGACGCAGGCCGAGCGCGGCCACCAGGTCCAGCAGGGCCGACCAGCCGGGGTCCTCCACCGCGACCGCGTCGCCGGGACGCAGGCAGGTGTTCAGCACCCGTTCGACCGCGTCAAGGGTGCCCGAGCTGATCGCCAGCGGCGCGGCCGGCACGCCGTCTCCACGCAGGCGGGCCCCGGCCAGGGCGAGGAGTTCCTCGTCGTCGCCCGTGCCGTACATGGCGGGCCGGTCCTGGTGTGCGCGGGCGGCGGCGGCGAGCGCCTCGTGCAGCGGCGGCAGCAGGGTGGGGTCGGGGTTGCCCTTGGACAGGTCCCGGACGCCCGGCGGCACCTCGATGCGGATGTCCTCGCGTGCCGTGCTGGCGGGCCTCGGCCTGATCCTGGTGCCCCGCCGCCCGGCGGTCTCCACGATCCCGCGCTCACGCAGCAGCCGATAGGCGGCCGCCGCCGTGTTGGGACTGACCTGGGCCTGCGTGGCCAACTCGCGGACCGGGGGAAGCGGCGCGCCCGGCGCCAGCCGCCCATCCGACACGGCGGCCTCGACGCCGGCCGCTATCTCGTTGGCCGTCCCACCGGTGACACGATATGTTTCTAGCACAAAATCTATTATGTACCAATACAAAGGGGTTCCGGTGCTCATTCATCCATGGGACGCGGCCCGCGACGGAAACGAGTGGCGGAGCTGGCTGCGCACGCGCGACTTCGGGCAACTGGCGGCGAACGGCACCGACGGCGGCCCGCCGGTGGTGGTGCCGACGCACTTCCTGTTCGACGGCGACGGCGAGGTCGTGCTCCATCTGGCCAGGCCCAATCCGATCTGGGTCGCGCTGGAGGCGAACCCGACGGTGCTGGTGAGCGTGCACGACGACTACGCCTACATCCCGTCGATGTGGCGCTCGGACTCCCCCGACAACGGCGTGCCGACCAGCTATTACACCTCCGTTCAGCTCACCTGCACGGCGAAGATCGTGGACGACAAGGAGGGGAAGGCGGAGATCCTGCGCCGCCAGCTGGCCCATCACCAGCCGGACGGCGGGCATGGGGTCGTGGCCGCCGAGGAGGGGCCGTACCGCAAGATGTTGTCGGCGATCCGCGGGCTGCGGCTGGAGGTCGTGGGAGTGCGGGCCAAGTTCAAGTACGACGACCATCGGCCGGTCGAGTTCCGCGAGCGGATCGCGGGAGAGCTGGCCGGACGGAACCTGCCCGGGGATGCGGGGGCGCGGGAGCAGCAGCTCAGGCGGATGGGTTAATGGTCCTGGGCCGGCGCTTGATGTCCGATCGTCACTAGAGGCGGCGGCCGGCGAGCGGGGAAAGTAGGGCGCATGCTCGCAGACGAAGACGCGTACGCCGTGCTCAGGAGCCGGGACGGCCGCTTCGACGGCCGTTTCTTCGTCGCCGTCGTGACCACCGGCATCTACTGCCGCCCCAGTTGCCCGGCGGCCCTGCCCAAGCCGGAAAACGTGCGTTTCTACCCCTCCGCCGCGGCCGCCCAGGAGGCCGGCTTCCGCGCGTGCAGACGCTGCCGCCCCGACACCGCTCCCGGCTCCCCCGAGTGGAACGTCCGCGCCGACGTCACCGGCCGCGCCATGCAGCTGATCGCCGACGGGCTCGTGGACCGGGAAGGCGTCACCGGACTCGCCGCCCGGCTCGGCTACAGCGAGCGCCAGCTCCGCCGTCAGCTCGTCGCCGACCTGGGGGCGGGCCCGCAGGCGCTCGCCAGGGCCCAACGCGCGGCCAACGCCAGAACGCTCCTGGAATCCACGAACCTGCCGGCCGGCGAGATCGCCTTCGTGGCGGGCTTCTCCACGATCCGCCAGTTCAACGACACGATCCGCAAGGTCTACGGCACCACCCCCACCGCGCTGCGCCCCTCCACCCTGCGGGCGCGCGGGACGATCCACCTGCGCCTCGCCTACCGCCCGCCCCTGGACCTGGCCGGCCTGTTCCGGTACCTGGCCGACCGCGCGATCCCCGGTCTGGAGGAGGCCGGCGACGACTTCTACCGCCGAGCGCTCACCCTCCCGCACGGCCTCGGCATCGTCACGCTGCGGCCGGGCGAGGCATCCGTGTCCTGCGAGCTGCGCCTCGACGCCCTGCGCGACCTGCCTGCCGCGGTACGGCGCTGCCGCCTACTCCTGGACCTGGACGCCGACCCCCGAGACATCAACGACCACCTCGGCGCCGACCCGCTCCTGGCTCCCTTGATCGCGGTCGCACCCGGCAGGCGGGTGCCAGGCCACGTCGACGCGGCCGAGATGGCGGTTCGTGCGATCGTGAACGAGGAGACCAGCGAGGGCCGGGCCCTACTTACCGACCTCGTCCAGCGCCACGGCACTCCCCTGCGCTCCGATGCGGCCGTCCGCTCTGTCTTCCCGTCCATGGAGGTCCTGGCGAACGCCGCGGACGTGCCGCCCCCGGTTGCCGCCCTCGCCCGGGCGTTGACCGCCGGAGCCGTACACCTCGAGGCCGGCCGCGACCAGGTCGCACGCGAGCTCCTCGCCCTGCCCGGCGTGACGGCGGACGCGGTGGGGCGGATCCGCCTGCGGGCCCTCGGCGACCCGGACGTGTTCCTGCCCGGAGACCCTGCCGTTCAGTGCGGCCTGCGTCGCCTCGGACCGGCGGCGGAGCAGCACGTACAACGGTGGCGCCCGTGGCGTTCGTACGCGATGCAGCATCTCCGCGAGCGGAGCTGAGGACGTGTCCACCTATCTGCCGCTCCTCAGGAGCAGGCCGGATTTCCGCCGCCTGTGGTTGGGCGCGTCCGTCTCCGTGATGGGCGACAGCATGACCTACATCGCCCTGTCCTGGCTCGTGCTCGCCCAGCGGGACGGCACCGCGAAGCTCGGCGTACTGGCCGTCTGCTACACCGCTCCCGTGCTGATCGGCGGCCTGGCGGCGGGCTTCGTGCTCGACCGCTTCGACAAGCGGACGGTCCTGATCGTCGACAACGTCCTGCGCGGCGCCACGGTGGCGTCGATCCCGATCGCCGCGGCCGTCGGCGGCGTGCCGGAATGGCTGCCGTTCCTGGTCGCGGCGGTGTACGGCCTCCTCAAGATGGTCCCCATGGCCGCCGTCCCGCGACCATCCCCGACCTCGTGGCCGAGGGGCAGCGCGACGCCGCCAACGCCTTGGAGTCCGTGAGCTACTCCTTGTCGGGCATCATCGGCTTCACCCTGGCCGCACCCCTCCTCGCCACGGTCGGCCCGGCCAACATGCTGGCCCTGGACGCCGCCACCTACGTCTGCTTCACCATCGCGCTGACCCGGATCCGTACTCCCCTGCGCCCTCGGAAGACCACGCCTTCCCCGAAGGCCCCCGTGTTCCGCGACAAGGTCCTCATCGCCACGACCGTCGCCTTCATGGCGTTCAACATCGCCGAAGGCGCGATGACCATGGTAGTGGCACCCTGGCTGGCCAAGGAGCACCTGCCGGGCGACGGCGCCACCCTGTCCCTCCTGATGGCCGCCCTGTCGGCGGGGGAACTGCTGGGCGGCTTCGCGGCAGGCGCGTGGCGGCCCAGAATCGGCAGGCTGACCGCGATCGCCCTCGTCGAGCTGGTCGCGGCCGCCGGCATCCTCGCCCTCCTGGGCAGCCCCGACTGGATGATGGTGACCGCAGCCTTCCTGATCATGGGTACGTTCAGCGCCCCCATGACGGTGTGGGCCCAGTCGCTGCGCATGGAGCGTGTCCCCCCAGCGCAACGCGGCCGGATCTTCAGCGTCTTCCGCACGATGATGCAGGCCACGCCGCCCATCGGCGCCGCCCTGGTCACCCCGCTGCTGGTGGCGGGCAACCTGCCGGCGGCCGTGATCCTGATGACGGCTCTGGCGGCCGTACCGGCCTTCGTCCTGCTGCTCCTGCGTGAGAATCCCACGGAATCCACACCTGTGGATAACCCCCGGCCTCTGTGGATAAAGCCGTCACCCGCCACCCCGTCCACAGCGCCGGCCGGGCACCCGGCCGCTGTTCCCGCACCGGGCATCACGAAGGCGTCCACGCAGCACAACCCCGGCCCCGCCGGGACTCACAACGCGACAGAGGCACCGCGGGAGAGGCCCCTCGGGGAGGCAGACCCGGCTTCCAGCTGAACGAGGCCGGCTATGCACAACCTGTGGACGACCGGGGCGGCGGTCGTGCCCACCGCGGTGCGGATAATGTCGAGAGCCCCGCGTACCCGATGCGCCGGCGCCGCGCAGAGAACGGGGCTCTTCAATGCGTCACACGAGCAAGTATCCGGAGCCCTCATGGACACCATCGAGACCCCGATCCTCAGCCTTCTCCCACTGCGTCCCGAGTACGCCGACGAGATGGCCGTCGTCCTGTCCGACCCCGAGCTCCACACGTTCACCGGCGGCGCCCCGCTCACGGCGCCGGAGCTGCGCGCCCGCTACGAGCGGTTGGCCGCCGGACCTCCCGGCTGGTGCAACTGGGTGGTCTGGTCCCGCGAGGAAGAGTCGCTCGTCGGATATGTGCAGGCCACGATCGACGAAGGCACCGCCGAAATCGCCTGGGTGATCGGGACGCCGTGGCAGGGCCGCGGCCTGGCCACCGCGTCCGCCAAGGCCCTGGTCGAGTGGCTCATGAAGCAGGGGATCCGCACGATCATCGCGCACATCCACCCCGACCACGCGGCCTCGGCTGCCGTCGCCACCTCAGCCGGCCTGCGTCCTACTGAGCGATGGCACGACGGCGAGGTCCGATGGGAAAGGACCGTTTGAAACCTATAGAGGCCGCGCCACCCGCCCGACGGTAGATCATCGTGGGGAATCCGCGACCAGAAGTGCTTCTGCGCCCATCGGGACGTACCCGGCCGCGAGAAACGCCCGGACGCTCGCCGCGTTGCCTGGGGCGATCTGAGCCCAGAGCGGATGCCCGGTGAGATGCCTCGCCGCGCGGGCAAGGGCTCGGCCCAGACCGCGTCCCTGGCCGGCCGGGTCTACTTCGATCGCGACCTCCCACCGACCGGCGACGCCACGCCCGATGATCAGAACCCCTCCCGGGCAGGTCCAGACCCGCACGTCGTCGCGATACCGGCGGGCACGCTGGACACGGGGATGAGCATCATCCATGACCTCGACCAGATCGATCAGCGGCCGGCCGGCGCAGGGCCCGGCCAGGGCCAGCATGTCGATGTTGTTGACCCTGCGCTCCATGCGCGCTTCCAGTTCCCTGAGGAACGGTGGGTTGAGCGGGGCCGAAAGGTCCCCGGCGGGAAGCCGGGATCTGATCCACGCCTGGTCGAGGTCGGCGAAGATGACGTGGTGAGCGGTGAAAGCGATCACTCCCGCGTCACGCCGGGAGGGCTGCGGAACGATGGTGGGGCCCGCCCCCGGCTGGGGCATATGCCCGCTGGCCGCATCGGCGAGAATGTCGTGCAAACTGATCACCCACCGACGGTATGACAGGCAGCCGGCGCTGCACGCCGGGCGATCATCACGGCCGGGTCTAGTAGATGCGGTACTTGCGGCCGCAGTTGTCGAACTTGCCGGCCCAGCAGGTGAAGGTGTAGATCTTCTTGATCCCGTGGCCCTTCCAGCTGCCGCTGGCCTTGCCGTCCCAGGAGTGGTTGAAGCGGTGCCAGGAGCCGTTCTTGTAGTACTCGAACCACACCCAGCCCTTCTTCCCGCCGACCTTGTCGACGCCGTACCAGGTGGTGTGCACGGCGCCGCCGTGCTGGAACGTCTTGCCGAAGGTGTAGGCCTTGTGGTCGCTGGAGAAGAACTTGCCCCAGCTGACGGTGGTGGTGCCGCTCTGGGTCGCGGCCTGGGCGGCCGGGGCCAGCGCGAGCGCGGTGACGGCCATGGAGCCGGCGAGCGTGACGGCGGCGAGGGTCTTACGCATGGTGGGTTCTCCCCGTTCGATGTGTGCCGGTCGGTCCGGCAGCAGGGACATTACGGAGATCCCGCGCGAGTCTCTGTGCAGGAGTCCACACATCGAAGGTGATCAGTCCCACACATCCGGAACGAGCCGTCAGACGAAAGGGCCCGCCGGCCTCACCTCTTTGGAGCGCGGTCAGCGGATCTTGGCGCCGTACACGTGCTCGACCCTCATCACCATCAGCACCCTGCGGTCGGACACCATCACCGACCGGTACTCGTCCCAATCCGGGTGCTCCCCCGCGGCTCGCGGGTCCCGGCGCAGATTCGCCGTCTTGGCTGCTTCATCGTTCATCGACACGTAGATGACACCGGCGTCCTGGTCGTAGAAGGGCATGACGGGAGAAAGCTGCGGGCGGCCGTCCGACTTGATCGTGGCCAGGACACCGAGCCGGCTTTCCACGAGCAGCGTGTGCGGGTTGAACGGTGTGGCGATCACGAGCGCACCCCTGAAGGCTTGCGGAACAGCTCGATCATCGCCGCGTAGCCGTTCCCGCCATGCCCATCGGCTACCGCCCGGTCGGTCAGGGCCTTGACGAACCTCGGAAGCTCGGCATTGACACCGAGGACCTCGCTCTCGTGGATGACGTGCTCCATGGCGGCCAGGTGAGTGTCGATGGTGGAATCAAGGGCCGGGTACGTGCCGTCGTCGATCTGCTGCGCGTAGCCGGGCAGCCAGTCGGCCACGGTCCCGATCCCCGCCTTCGCGATCGGGGCGAACGTCGCGGCGTCCACACCCGCCGCGCCCAGCAAGGCGGCACCCTGCAGGAAGCCGTTCAGAATGTTCCACATCAGGCTCAGCACGGCCACCTCGTGCAGCGACGCCAGGCCGGGATCGCCACCGAGGTACGTCGTTCCCGCACCCAGGCTCCTCAGGACCGGCTCGTACCGGTCGAAGGCCGGCTGCGACCCGCTGTAGACGATGACGGCGTCCGCCGTGCCGATGCCCTGAGGGACCGCCATGATCGCACCGTCGAGGTAGGCGCCGCCCCGCCGCGCCGTCCGCTCGGCGCGCTCACGAGCGACCTGCGACGTGCCCGAGGTCAGGTTCACCAGGACCCGGCCGTCGAGGACCTCGCCCAGCGGATCGAGGAGCTCGTGCACGGTGTCGTAGTCCGAGACGCAGACGACCACGAGCGGGCTTGCCGAGACGGCCTCGCCGACCGACCCGGCGAGTCTCGCGCCCTGGGCGACAAGGTGTTCGGCCTTGGCTGCCGTGCGGTTCCACACGGTCGTGGGGTGCCCTTCGCGCAGGAACGCTCCGGCCAGGGCCTGGCCCATCAGCCCCAGGCCGATCACCGTCACGGGAGTGCTGCCGGCATCGCGACTCTGCATCATGTGCCCCTCTGGTGGGTTGGTGGTCATGGCAGAATCTTCAACGTTCATACCGGTATTAAGGTCAAGGAGGAGTGAGCATGCTGATCGGGGAGCTCAGCCGGTTGACCGGAGTCCATGCGCATCAGCTGCGTTACTACGAGGCTCAAGGCCTGCTCGAGCCCGGGCGCGGCACCAACGGCTACCGCGAATACGGCGACGATGCCGTCCTGACCGTGACTCAGATCAGGAAGCTCCTCGAAGCCGGACTGTCGACCCAGGAAATCGGGTTCATACTGCCCTGCGCCACCGGCGCGGCCCCCGAGCTGGAGCCCTGCCCCGAGCTCCTGGACACCCTGCGTGCACGCCTGCACGGCCTGGACGAGCACATCGACACGCTCATCCACTCCCGCCAGGCCCTCCACGACTACATCGACGCCACCGAGCAGAGCGTGTCACGGCACTATCAGGGAAGCGCCCCCACCACGCTGGAGTCGGCACCAGCGTGATCCCGCCCCGGGCGGAGAGTGTCGCAAGCCGCGTGACTGGGCGGACCCCAGGGGTGTGATCACCTCCCCGTTGACATCCGTGTGAGTTTCCGATCACACTAGTTTCGGACCTTCAATTAAAACGATTCAATAGCGCCGAAACCCCCACATCCCCCAAGCACCACCCGAATGGACGCCCCATGCGCAAGACTGCGGCCATTGCCCTCGTCCTGGGCTTGTTAACGCTAACGCCGACCCAGGCCCACGCCGGCGACGCTGACCGTGCCTTCGACTTCGGCACTTCCGACAGCGCTCTTCAGGACGGCTACACCCGCGTCATCGAGACCACCGCCTACAGCTCCACCCAGGGATACGGCTTCGCCGACACCTCAGGTGTGACCTCGGCCGACAGAGCCACCGGCGACGCGCTCCGATCCGACTTCGTCGCCACCGGCGGCGCCACCTTCAGCGTCGACCTGCCCAACGGCGACTACACCGTCGCACTCATCGCCGGTGACGCCACCGAGGCGACAGACCTCGCCATCACGGTCGAGTCGATGACCAAGGTGCAGCAGACCGCCAAGGCGGCCGGCCAGTACCTGGAGATGTCCTTCGGCATCGCCCTGGTGGACGGGAAGCTGGACTTCACCTTCTCCGGGACCGCCCCGAAGATCAACTCGCTGGTGATCACGCGGCAGGCCGACCGCACCCCCGGAACGATCCCGACCGCCTACATCGCGGGCGACTCGACCGTCCAGACCTATGACCCTTACTGGGCGCCCGAGGCCGGGTGGGGTCAGATGATCGAGCAGTTCTTCAGCACCGGCGTCGCCTTCGACAACCACGCCATCGGCGGCCGCAGCTCCAAGAACTTCATCACCCAGGGCCGCCTCGACACGGTCCTGCGGGCCATCAGGCCCGGCGACTACTTCTTCGTCCAGTTCGGACACAACGACGCGACGGTCAGCGTCCCCGACCGGTACGCCTCCCCCGCGGACTACAAGGAATACCTGAAGGTCTACGTCAACGGCGCCAAGCAGCGCGGCGCGACCCCGATCCTCGTCACGCCCGTCTCCCGCCTGGACTACAACGCCACGACCGGAAAGTTCAACGTCTCCTTCCCTGAGTACGTGGCGAAGATGAAAGAGCTGGCCCAGGAGGAGAACGTCGCGCTGGTCGACCTGTCCACCCTGAGCAGGGAATACCTGGACGGCATCGGTCCCGAGGCGGCCAAGTCGGTGTTCCTGCACGTCCCCGCGGGCGTCTACGGCGCCTGGCCGAACGGCGCCACGGACAACACCCACTTCCAGGAGTATGGCGCCATCCAGATGGCACGCCTGGTCGCGGGCGGCGTGAAGGCGCTGGGCCTGCCGCTGTCGGGACAGGTGCGGGAGATCGAGCCGCCCGCCGCCGTCCCCGCCAAGCCCACCGGCCTGGTCGCGGGCGGCATCTCGAACGCGGGCGCCGTCCTGAAGTGGGATGCCGCCGAGTCCGCCGACGTCTACAAGGTGCTCCGCGACGGCGCCCTGGCCACCACCTCGGCGATCCCGCAGGCCTCGGTCTCGGGCCTGGCGGAGGGCAAGACGTACGAGTTCCGCGTGGTGGCGGTGAACGGGCGTGGCGACTCCGAGCCGTCCGACCCCGTGACGATCACCACCAAGCGTGCCCTGTACAAGTACGACTTCGGGCCCGCCACCGGGCCGGTCGCCGCCGGGTACACCCAGGTCACGCGGGCGACGATCTACACGCCTGAGAAGGGCTTCGGGATCACCAACTCCGCGAACATGATCGACCGGGACCGCGGCAGCGCGCTGGACGACCTCGGCAGGGACTTCGTGGCCTACTTCGGCGGCTCCTACGAGTTCAAGGTGGACGTGCCGAACGGTCTATACGGCCTGAAGGCGTACGTGGGCGACCTGCTGGGCACCGCGCGGACGAACATCTCCGCCGAGGGCGGCACCGCCGTCGCCGTCTCCGGCAGCAGGAGCGTCGGCACGACCGCCATCTCCGGGATCAAGGTCACCGACGGGCAGCTGAACGTCGTCGTGTCGGGCACCACCGCCCACCTCAACGGCCTGGAGATCACCCCGATCCTGACCGCCCCCGAGGGCCTGGCCGCCGGAACGGTCGCCTTCGACGGGATCATCGCCAGCGTGCCGCTGAGCTGGACCGCGACGGACGGAGCGGCGGGCTACCGGATCTTCCGGGCCGAGGAGGGCGACGTGAAGCCCACCCTGCTCGGCAAGGTGACCGAAACCTCCTACACCGACAAGACCGCCCAGATCGGCTCCCGCTACGACTACACGGTGACCGCACTCGACCCCGCCGGAGACGAGTCGGTGCCCTCGGCCGCGGTCAAGGTCGCCACCGTGGACTCCTCGGTGACGCCGCCGACCGTGCCGGAGGCACCCCGCCTCGGCCAGGTGGAGAAGAACAGCGTGGAGCTGCGCTGGAGCGGAGTCGAGGGCGCACTGCTGTACCGGGTCCAGCGGGCCGAGCAGGCGGAGGGTCCGTACAAGCTGATCGGGAGCACGCAGGAGCCGTCGTTCACCGACGACGAGGTGCTCACGACGGTCCCCTTCCACTACCGGATCGTGGCCGTCAACAGGGGCGGCGCCTCCGAGCCCTCGCCGTCGACCGCCTCGCGGGCGGCCGCCAAGCTGAAGCGGCAGATGGAGCGTCTGAACCGGGCGCCGGTCGCCGTCTCCACCGGCTCGGGCGTCTACCTCGGGTGGCGGCTCCTCGGGCTGGACGACCCCGGCCAGGCGTTCGAGATCTGGCGCGACGGAAAGAAGATCAAGGAGGTCACGGGCGCCACGAACCACCTCGACCCTGACGGGACGACACAATCCGTCTATCGGGTGGTCCCCGTGGGCGGCGACCCGACGGCCGAGTTCGGGGTGTGGAGTCAGCCGTACACGGAGATCCCGCTGGACAAGCCGACCGACGACTACACCAAGGACGGCCAGCCCCACACCTACAGCGCGGGCGACGCCTCGGTCGGCGACCTGGACGGCGACGGCGAGCTCGACCTGGTCCTCATCTGGAACCCGAGCAACGCCAAGGACAACTCCCAGGCCGGCTACACCGGGCTCGTCTACGTGGACGCGTACACGATGGCCGGCAAGCGGAAGTGGCGGATCTCGCTCGGCAGGAACATCCGCGCAGGAGCCCACTACACCCAGCTGATGGTCTACGACCTCGACGGCGACGGCAGGTCGGAGGTGGTCATGAAGACCGCCGACGGCACCGTCGACGCCGCGGGCACCGTCCTGGGCAACCCCAGCAGGGACTACCGCAACTCCAGCGGGTACGTGCTGTCGGGTCCCGAGTACCTGACGGTCTTCGAAGGGAACACCGGCAAGGCGATCGACACCGTCGACTACACCCCGCCGCGCGGCGACGTGGCGGCGTGGGGCGACGCGTACGGCAACCGCGTGGACCGGTTCCTCGCGGCCGTCGCCTACCTCGACGGCGAGCACCCGTCGGTGGTCTTCAGCCGCGGTTACTACACGCGTACCGTCCTGGCCGCCTATGACTTCGACGGCAAGGACCTGAAGCAGCGGTGGGTGTTCGACTCGAACACTCCCGGCAACAGTGCGTACGCGGGCCAGGGCAACCACAACCTGTCCGTCCTGGACCTCGACGGCGACCAGAAGGACGAGATCGTCTTCGGCTCGATGGCCGTCGACGACGACGGCGAGGGCCTGTACAGCACCCGCCTGGGTCACGGCGACGCGCTGCACGTCACGGACCTGGACCCGAGCCGGCCCGGCTACGAGGTGTTCGCGGCCCACGAGGACATGGGCTCCAGCGGCAACCGCGGCGCCACCTTCAGGGACGCCGACACCGGCGAGGTGCTGTGGTCGATGCCCGCCACGAAGGACACCGGCCGCGCCGCTTCCGCCGACATCGACGCCAAGCATCCGGGCGCCGAGGCATGGGCGGTCACCGCGACGGGCGAATGGAACTCCAGGCAGGGTGAGCTGCGCTCCGCCTCCGGTGAGCTGCTCGGGCAGTCGATCCCGGCGGCGAACTTCCTCGCCTGGTGGGACGGCGACCCGCTGCGCGAGATCGTCGACCACACCTACGACCAGGCCAAGGGCGTCGGCGTGGGCACGATCTCCAAGTGGGACGGCACGACGAGCAAGGAGATCCTCCGCGCGGAGGGCACCTACTCGAACAACTCCACCAAGGGGACGCCGACGCTCCAGGCCGACCTGGTCGGCGACTGGCGAGAGGAGATCATCTGGCGGTCCCAGGACAGCACCAAGCTGCGCCTCTACACGACCGTCGACGTGACCGACCTCAGAATCCCCACGCTAATGCACGACCCGGTCTACCGGCTCTCGGTGGCGTGGCAGAACGTCGGCTACAACCAGCCGCCGCAGGCGGGCTTCTTCATCGGGAACGGCATGACCGCCCCGGAGGCACCGCGCATCTCTTACACGCGGGCGCGCTAGCCCGTACCCGGAGGATCTCCGCTGTGGTGCCGGACCCAGGTCCGGCACCACAGGTATCGGGCACGGGCTCTTCTCCGGCCGGCGACCAGCGGGGGTTGCCCTTGAAGGGGCCCGGCAAGGTCGAGGGCATCGCCCTGCTCGACCCGCGCACGCTCGTCGTCGCCAACGACAACGACTTCGGGGTCGGCGCGTTCGGCGCAGACGGCCGATTGATGAGTAGCGGCGTGTCCAGCCGGATCGTCACCATCCGCCTCCCGCGCCCGCTCCACTGACAGCCCGGACTCTGCGGCCGCACCACCTGCGGCGTGCCCTCAAGGCCAGGTTTATGGTCTGAAATTTCATGACCTGTCCACGCTTAATACAGTGCATTCAGCTTTTGTCGGTTTACGCTGCCCGGCATGCATGCTAGGTCCCGGATCCAGGCGATCCTCGTGACGGCCGGCGTCCTCGTCGGCTCGATCGCCGCCCTTTCCTCACCCTCCGTGGCCGCGGTTCCCGGAACCGTGGTCATCAGTCAGGTGTACGGCGGAGGCGGCAACTCCGGCGCCCCGTTATCGAACGACTACGTCGAGCTGTTCAACCGAAGCGGCGCCCCCGTGTCGCTGGACGGCTGGTCCGTGCAGTACACCAGCGCCGGCGGCACCGGGAACTTCGCCGCCAACAAGACCAACCTCTCCGGCACCGTCGCTCCCGGCCAGTACCACCTCGTACAGCTCGCGGCGGGCACCAACCCCAGCGGCGCGCTCCCCCAGCCCGACAGCGTCGGCTCCATCAACATGAGCGGCACCGCGGGCAAGGTGGCACTCGTCCACTCGGCCGACGGCCTGGCCTGCAACGGCTCCTCCGCCCCCTGCTCCGACGAACAGCTCGCGCTCGTCGCGGACCTGGTCGGGTACGGCGGCGCGAACTTCTTCGAGGGCTCCCCTGCTCCCGCACTCACCAACACCACCGGCGCGTTCCGCAAGAGCGTCGGCTGCGCCGACACCGACGACAACGGCGCCGACTTCGAGACCGCTGCCCCCGCACCACGCAACAGCGCCACCACCGCGGCCCCGTGCGGCGGCGGCGACCCGTCCCCGACGGCCACACCGACCGTGACACCGACCCCCACGCCCACTGAGAGCTGCGACACCCCGCCCACGCACCAGATCTCACAAGTGCAGGGCAGCGGCGAGACCAGCCCGGTCCAGGGCCAGAACGTTCGGGTCGAGGGCATCGTCACCGGCTCCTTCCAGGGCTCGGGCAGGCTCGGCGGCTTCTACGTCCAGGCCCTCACGCCGGACGCCGACCCGGCGACCTCCGAAGGCCTGTTCGTGTACTCCTCCACGCCGGTCAAGACCGGCGACCGGGTGCTCGTCTCCGGCAAGACGATCGAGTACAACGGTCTCACCGAGATCTCGCCGGCCACCGCGGTGAACGTCTGCGGCACCGGCCCGGCCAGGCCGACCAAGGTGAAGCTGCCACTCGAGAACGGCGTCGGCTTCGAGCGCTACGAGAGCATGCTCGTGACCTTCCGCACCGACCTCGCCGTCTCCGAGACCTACAACCTGGCCCGGTACGGCGAGATCACCCTCGCCGCGGGCAGCCGGCTGTGGCAGCCGACCGACCGCAAGGGCGTGAACACCGACAAGGACGCCCGGCGCACGATCCTGCTCGATGACGGCTCCAGCGTGCAGAACCCGCCCACGCTGCCGTACCAGACGAAGGGCTCGAACACCGTCCGGCTCGGCGACGAGGTGGAGGACCTGACCGGCATCCTCACCTACGGCTTCGACGTCTACCGCGTCCAGCCGACCGAGCCTGTGGTCTTCACCGCGGACAACCCCCGTCCCACCAGGCCTGCGAAGGTCGGCGGCAATGTCCAGGTGGCCAGCCTCAACACCCTCAACTGGTTCACCACGCTCGGCTCCCGCGGCGCCACCACCGCCGCCGAGCGGGACCGCCAGCTCGCCAAGCTGGTCGCCACCGTCACGACCCTCAACCCCGCCGTGGCCGGGTTGATGGAGGTCGAACGCAACAACGACGTGGCGCTCAACGCCCTGGTCGACGCACTCAACGCCAAGGCCAGCACCGGCACGTACAAGGCGATCACGCACCCCAACCCGGGCACCGACCTCATCCAGACCGCGCTGATCTATCAGCCGGGCAAGGTCACCCCGATCGGCCCGGCGCGGTCGTCGTCCGATCCCCTCTTCAACCGGCCGCCGCTGGTGCAGGCCTTCGGCAAGGCCGACGGGACGGGCGAGACGTTCACGGTGCTGGTGAACCACTTCAAGTCCAAGGGCTGCACCGACGTCGATGGCCCGGCCTCCGGTGACGACGCCGACCAGGGCGACGGACAGAGCTGCTACAACGCCAAGCGCGTCAAGCAGGCCAAGGCGGTGCTGGCCCTGATCGACCACCTCCGGTTGAAGAACGCGCTCGTCCTCGGCGACATCAACGCCTACGGCGAGGAGGACCCGATCCACGCCTTCGAGGACGCCGGGCTGACCAGCCTGAGCAAGAAGTACATCAAGAAGGACGACCGCTACAGCTACGTCTTCGACGCCCTGTCCGGTGAGCTCGACCATGCGCTGGCCGACAAGGGCGCGCGCAAGCTGGTGACCGGCGCCACCATCTGGCACGTCAACGCCGACGAGGGCAGGTTCATGGATTACAACACCGAGTACAACCCGCCCTACCTGTACGCGCCCGACCCCTTCCGCTCCTCCGACCACGACCCGCTGCTGGTGGGCCTGAAGCTCTGAACCCGCACGTGGCCGCGGCGGCACCCCTGCCGCGGCCACGGCAGCCGGCGACCCGCCAGGGACCGAACATCTCAGTCGTCGTGGGCGATGAGCATGAGCTGCCGCCACAGCAGCACCACGAACACCGCGGAGCCGGCGAAGGCAAACCAGAAGGGCGCCGCGACACCGAAGCGGGTGGCCAGGACACCGCCGATCAACGAGCCGACCACCAGACCGGCGTAGACGCAGACGGTGTTGACGCTGCCCACCCGACCCTGGAGTTCGCGCGGAACCGCGCGCTGGCGGACGGTGACCGAGGTCGTGCCCCAGATGAACGCGTGCGCGCCGAAGGCCAGGAAGATGCCCCCGGCCACCCATGGCGAATGGGTCAGGGCCAAGCCCAGGTGAGTGAGCGTTTCGATGATGAGTCCGATCCGCATCAGGGCGCCGAGGCTCACCCTGCGGGTGATGGCCCCGTACAGGCCGGTGCCGATCAAGCCGCCGATCCCGCCGATGGTGGTCATCAGGCCGAAGCCCAGGGCGCCGAGGCCGAGCTGCTCCTGAGTGTAGAGGACGAGAACCGACCAGGCCGCGCCGAACGTGAAGTTGAAGATCAGGATAGTGAGCGCCAGCGTGCGGACCGCCGCGTGCCGGATGGTCCAGCTGAACCCGGCGATCAGTTCCCGTACGGTATTAGGCCTGAGATCGTCGGGCTGTCGGCCGTGCGGCGGCAACGTGATCCGGGAGACCAGGACGATCCCCGCCACCACCAGGAGCAGCTGACCCGCGAACGGCCAGGTCAAGCCCAGGCCGAACAGTGCCGCGCCGATCGGCGGCCCGGCGAGCTGATTGAGCGTGATGAACCCCGTGCCCAAGCGGGCGTTGGCGATGACGAGATCGTCCTTGCTGACCATCATGGGAGTCAGCGTGGCCGTCGCGTTGTCGGCGAACACCTCGGCGACGGACCGGAGCGTGAGCGCCAGCAGCGCCGTCGCCACGGTCACGGTGCCGGTCACCACGAGCGCGACGAGCGCCGCCAGCACCACGGCCCGCACCGCGTTCGCGACGAGCACGATCCTGCGCCGGTTGTACCGATCCGACAGCACGCCCGCATACAGTCCGAACAGCAGCGGCGGCGCCCAGCCCACCAGGGCCGACAGCGAAATCATCAGCGGGTCGCGAGTCAACGTCGCGATCAACAGTGGGCCCGCGGCGGCCGCGACCCCGTCACCGAGATTTGTCAGCCAGCTCGAGGCCAGCAACCACCGGAATCCTGTCCCCAGCCGGGCAGGCAGGACTCGCTCCACCATTGTGACCACGAGCGCAAAACCATACGGTTCGAGAACATCTACGGCAACGCGTTTTTGCGTCTCGTCGGCGGGCCCGCCACAGGCCCGTCGCCGCCCCTACGAGCAGCAGCGCGACCCCGATGAACGCCTCGGCGCCGTCGACACCGAGCTCGCCGCTCTGCTCAGACCCCGACGTTGACGGCCGGATGTTCGCTGCGGGGGATGCTCAACACTGATTGCACGGATCTGGTCACCACGTCTGCGGCCTCCTCCGGGTCCAAGCGCCCCGCGCGCACCTCGGAAGCCGCTCCATGCAGGATGTAGTGGACGAGGTTGACCAGCCACGTTGTGGGCAGGTCGGTCCGGAACACACCTTGCTCCTGGCCGCGGCGGATGAGCTCGGTCATGCGCCGGACGGGCTCCTCGTGCAGATCACGGACCCGTCCCGCGGGAAGGACTTCCTCGGCCGCCGACAGCAGCGCCGCGGACTCGGCCACGACCTGCCAGCTCGACGCCAGCAGGCGGCTCATGGCCTCACGGGCGTTTCCGGACAGATCGACCGACGACAGGATCGCGTCGCCGACCCTCAGCGCCTCCACGAGCGCTGCATCGATGAGCTCGGCTCGGGTGGCGAAGTGCCCATACAGGGTCATCCGCCCCACGCCCGCAGCCTTCGCGATGTCGTCCGTCTTCGCGTTCGGGTCCGAACTCAGCAGCTTGCGAGCCGCGGCCACGATGCGGGCGATGCTGCGCTCGGCATCGGCGCGGCGCTTGGGACGCGCGGAGGGCTCAACCATGTCACCACCCTAACGCGTATGCGCGTATACGAGTTATAGTGACGGCAAAGCTCGTATATGGACATACGAGTTAGAGGAAGGAGACATCATGAACCAACCAGCGATTCACCCGGCGCGGTGGCGCATCCTCGGCCTTCTGGGGGTGGCGCAACTCATGCTGATCCTCGACGTCACCGTCGTCGCCATCGCGCTGCCCCACATCGAGACGGAACTCGGGCTCAGCCGCGAGGCGCTGACCTGGACGGTCAGCGCCTACACGCTCACCTTCGGCGGGCTGATGCTGCTCGGTGGCCGGATCGCCGATCTGGTAGGTGCCAAGCAGGTCATGCTGACCGGGCTCCTGCTCTTCACCGCGGCATCGCTGACCACAGGCTTAGCGGAATCCGCGGCCATGCTGGTGGGCGGCCGCATCGCGCAAGGAGTCGGCGCCGCCCTGCTGTCCCCCGCGGCGCTGTCCCTGGTGGTGGCCCTGTTCGACGGAGAGGAGCGGAACCGGGCGCTGGGCGTCTGGTCCGCGCTCGGCGGAGGTGGAGCCGCCCTCGGGGTCCTGCTCGGCGGCCTGCTCACCGCGGGACCCGGGTGGTCATGGGTCTTCTACGTCAACGTGCCCATCGGGCTGGTGATCGCCGTGGCGCTCGCCGTACTGGTGCCGAAGCAGCAACCATGGTCCGCCCAGCGGCCGCGGCTCGACGTTCTCGGCGCGATCCTCGTGACGTCTGCGACCGCGTCACTGACCTACGCTCTCATCGCCGCCGGCGAGCGCGGGTGGCTCACCCGGCTCACGGGCTGGCTCGTCCTGGCCGCCGCCGTCGGGTACGTGCTGTTCGTCGTGTGGCAGAGGCGGGCGCGCTCGCCTCTGATGGACGTCCGGCTGCTGGTACGGCGGCCCGTAGCGACGGGCGCGTTCCTCATCCTGATGGCGACGGCCCTGATGATCGCGGTGTTCTTCCTGGGCACCTTCTACTTCCAGCAGGCTCAGGGATACGACGCGTTGCAGACAGGCCTGCTGTTCCTGCCGGTGGCGGTGGCCACGATGCTGGGGGCCAACCTGACCGGCCGCCTGATCGGCCGGTGGGGTGGACGCGGCCTGGCCGTCGCGGGCCTTGCGGTTGCCGCGGTCGGCATGGCCGTACCGGCCCTGTCGATGCATCCCGTCAGCGTCGTGATCGGTGTGTCCGTCGCGGCCGCCGGCACCGGCGCGATGTTCGTCGTCGCCTCGGCGACCGCGCTCGGCCAGGTGGCACCCCATGAGGCGGGAGTCGCCTCCGGCATCGTGAGCACCTTCCACGAGTTCGGCGCCTCTCTCGGCGCCGCGGTCGTCTCGAGCGTCGCCGCCGCGAGCCTGGTTGGGAACACACTGAGCGGCTTCGCCAGCGGGTTCACCGTGGCCGCCATCGCAGCGGCGGCCGGCATCGTCATCGCTGCCCTGGTGACACCCGGCCGGCCGAGACCAGCCGACCAGGTCGCTTCCTCATCTTCATGATTGATGCCAAGCGGACGCGTCCAGCCCGCCCGGCACCCCAGCCCTTTGACCCTTACCTGGAAGGTCCACCATGATAGAAATCCGCCGTGCCACGCCCGATGACGCCTCCACCGTGCACGACCTCATCCGTGGACTGGCCGAGAGCCAGGACCAAGCCTGGGCCATCACCGTGAGCGTCAGCGACCTGAAGCAGCTACTCACCCGTCCCGAGGTCACCTACCTCATCGCCGAGCAGGACGGGCAGGCCATCGGCTACGTCTCCTGGCTGCAACGCGTCAGCTTCTGGTCCGGTGAGGACTACCTCGCGCTGGACGATCTGTACGTGGCCGGCACGGAACGCGGTCGCGGCGTGGGAGAACAACTCATGCGTGCCGCCGCCGAAGCCGCCGAGGGCAAGCTGATCCGCTGGGAGGTCGCCGAGGCCAACGTCGCCGCGCAACGCTTCTACACGCGGATCGGCGCCACCCTCGTCACCAAGAAGATCGGCCGCTGGCAACCCAAGTAGCCCGCACGAACCGCGGCCCCCGCCACCTGCTCGTGCCGACCCGGGCCTGGGCCGAGCCCCAAGATGACCGGCCCAGGCGTGTGATCGATCGGAGCGGCGGGGTGCGCGCCCGTCTCGATGGTCATCTCGCTGTTGTCAGCCACGTTGACGACATGCCGCATGACATCTCCCATCGTGATCAATTAGAACGTTCAACAAAATTGGAGGACGCTCCCGAAGACGCGTCAAGATCGTGATCCTGTCAGCGGGCGCAACAAAGGGGTGCGCTCCAGCCATGATGTGGGCCTTGAGCAGTTGATATGCGAGTCCGACGCCATTCGAACGGCGAATCCCGGCCTCTCTCACCCTCCCTGTGGTCCAGGTTCCGGGCTGATATCTATGGAACGTTCATATCTGCTACCCGCAGGGCGGACGGACCCTGCTCAGGAGCGATCCTTCATGCATGATGCGCGGACCCTGATCGACGCACGCACACAAGCGATCCGGCGGCTCGCCCGTCGTGGTTACTCGTTGGACCTCACCAGGGTGGAGTCGCTTCAGGCTCTGGCGCTCAAGAGGACGGGCGCGGCCGACGAGCTGAGAGTCACGGCCAAGCAGCTCGCCGACGAGGTACGGCGGGCCGCCGGGGCGGGCGAGGACGTCACCGAGGCGAAGCTCCGAGCCCGCCAGGTGAAGGACGAGATCCGCCGCCTCGAGACCGAGCGCGACCAGGTTCGGGATGAACTGCGAGAGCTCCTCTTCTCCATTCCCAATCTCCCGCTCGACACCTCGCCCGACGGCGACTCCGGGGAGTTCGCCGTGGAGGTACGCCGGGTCGGTACTCCCCAGACCTTCTCCTTCGAACCGAAAGACCATGTCACCCTGGGCGAGGAACTGGGAATCCTGGACATCTCCCGGGGCGTCAAGCTCTCCGGTCCCCGCTTCGTCGTGGCCCGCGGTGTGGGCGCCGCCCTGGAGCGCGCCCTCGCGTCGCTGTTCCTCTGCCTTCACACCACCCGGCACGGGTATGTCGAGTTCTCGGTCCCCTTCCTCGTCAACCGCAGGACGATGACGGGTACGGGGCAACTGCCGAAGTTCGCCGACGACCTGTTTGCCACCGCCGTCGCCCACCGGGAACTCTTCCTCATCCCCACCGCCGAGGTTCCCCTCACCAACCTGTACGCCGACGAGATCGTCCCTGCCGGCGAGCTGCCGCTGGCCTTGACGGCGCACACGCCGTGCTTCCGGTCAGAAGCCGGGTCGTACGGCCGGGACACGCGAGGGCTCATCCGGCTGCACCAGTTCAGCAAGGTCGAGCTGGTACGCATCTGCGAGGTGGACCAGTCCGTCGGCGAGATGGAAGCGATGCTCACGCACGCGGAAGCCTGCCTCAAGGAGCTGGGGCTGGTCTACCGGGTGGTCAAGCTCGCCGCCGGAGATCTGGGGTTCGCCGCGCAGTTCACCTACGACATCGAGGTCTGGCTGCCCAGCCAGCACCGCTACCGCGAGATCTCCTCGGTCTCCGACTGCGGCACCTTCCAGAGCCGCCGAGCCAACATCCGCACCCGCGACAGCGAAGGTCGCCGCAGACCCGTGGCGACCATCAACGGTTCCGGGCTGCCCATCGGCCGGACCGTCGCCGCCCTGCTGGAGCAGGGCCAGCAGCAGGACGGCTCCGTCCTCCTACCGGAGGCGCTTCACCCCTACCTGGGATTTCGCCGTATCTCTCCCGAAGGGAAACCGGTCGCGGGCAGTTGAGATCGGCGGCCGCCGTCGCGGCGACGGCGGCGGCACGCTGTACATGTGACGTCCTTAGCCGCGCCCTCCCAGGTTCCGACGAGACCGGCTCGGCGGGATCCTCTACGAATACTCACATGCGGCTTGAACTGCGTGGACGGTGTTTTCGGCAGGCGCAGAGTGGTAGTAGCCCGACCCTCGCCCTGGCCGCAGCCTCGGATCTGCGGTAGTGCAGGCATGCTGGGGCACGGGGGCATCGTGGTGACCTCAGACATCTGAGGCGATCGACGCCGGAGCCATCGGCCATCTGCTCAAGGTGTGCCCGCCAGAGGAAGTGTTCCAGGGCATCCGCGCAGGCTCGGCTACAGCACGTCCGGCGAGCTGACGCACCGTGAGCGCGTGCACCGCCAAGGTCATCGACGGCGAGGATCCGGTACACGGTCATCGCCGCAGTCTGGTTCGCCCGCGTTCCGCCGTCTGGTGCCGGTCAGCCCTCCTGGGCGAGGTCCAGGAAGAGGGCGGCCGACCAGCCGAAAGCGGTCGTCGCGCGGCCCGCGCGGCGGCCGGTCAGCGGGTTCCAGTACTCGTGGAGACCGCCACCGTCGCGGACCATGGCCAGCGTGCGCTCGCGTAATTCGGCGGCCGTCCCCTGATGCCCCGAGCGGCGCAGGCCGTCGATGAGCAGGTAGTTGACGTTCAGCCAGACCGGTCCGCGCCACATGGCCTCGGGGTCGAATCTCGGGTCGTCGAAGGCGACGGTCGGCACCGGGTGCTCGGCCCAGAAGCTGGGCGAGCGTAGGTCGGCGACGAGCCGGTCCGCGATCCCGGCGGGGAGCCTCCCGGTGAAGAGCGGCATCAACTCCAGCGGGGTGCGCACGCCCGCCTCGCGCCCGCCGACCACGGTGACGAACCTCGTGCCGTTCCACCGGCGCGCGATCACGCGGTCCACCAGCGCCTGCGCCCTGGCCCGCCACGGTGCGGCATCCTTGCCGAGCGCCTGCGCGATATCGCCCAGGCGGTCGTACTGGAGAGCGAGGTAGGCATTCAGGTCGGGCGGCTCGGCGCGGGGGCCGGCATCCCAGATGGGGCTGTCGTCCAGGCCGGACGAGTACGGGTGCAGGTACTCGGCCAGGCCGTCGCCGTCCGGGTCGGAGTGACTGAACCACCACTCCTGGGAGCGGGCCAGCGGCTCGTAGACCTCGGCGAGAAAGTCGGGGTCGGGGTTCGCCTCGTGGATCTTCCACACCGCCCAGGCGGTGAGCGGCGGCTTGGTGACGGGGACGACGTCCCCGATCGGCTCGCCGCCCACGTGGGCGGCCAACCTGACCAGGTCGGAACGGGGCAGGTCGGTGGTCTCGGCCAGCACGCCGTGGTCGTGGACCACATCGGGGATCAGGCCGTCGGGGCGCTGGTTGTCGAGCAGGATGCGGATCTGCTCCCTGGCCAGCGCGGGGTCGGCGTGGCGGAGCGCGATGGCGTGGAAGTAGGAGTCCCAGTTCCACAGGCCGACGTAGCCGTTCTTGGAGGGGACGAGTGCCTCTCGGTCCTGGATCCGCACCAGGTTCACCGCCAGCGTCCACCATGCGTCCTCCGCTCGTTCGCGCAGGTCCGCAGGCACGGCGGGCATGCGGGCGAACCAGTCGCGCCACCGTGCGGCGGCCGCGCCCAGCACCGCCGCCGCGTCGTGCGGCGCGCGATCCGGGCCCACGAGGGTGACGCAACCGTCGATGTCGGCCTCGCCGCCGTCCCACACGGCCCGCGCGCCCGCACCGGTCAGGACGAGCGTGTCCGGTCCCGCGAAGGCCATGGCCACGCCGGCCGCGAACTCCACGCGGTCCGGCAGCACCCGCAGCACCGGCAGCTCGCCGCTCCCCGAAAGAATCCGCAGGCCGGTGAGCACCGTCGCGTCGGCGAGCCTGGTCTCGTACAGGGCTCTGGCGATCCAGAGCGAGCCGTCGTCCGCCGCCATCACCAGCAGCCGCGAGCCGCGGTCGGTGAACGGGCGTTCGCGCAGGTCCGGCATCAGCGGCCTCCCAGGCCGGAAGCGGCCATCGAGTTGATGATCTTCCGCTGGCCGATGAGGAAGGCGATGAGCGTCGGCACGACGGCGATCGCGGAGGCGGCCAGGATGAGCCCGTAGTCCACGGCCGTGCGCTGGCCGGAGAACTGGCTGAGCAGCAGCGGCACCGTGGCCAGCTCGGGCGAGTTGAGGAAGATCAAGGGGAAGAAGAAGGCGTTCCAGGACGCGAGGAAGGCGATGATGCCGAGCGCGCCGAGGCCGGGGCGGATGTTCGGCAGGACGACGTTCCAGAAGCAGCGCCAGCGGCCCGCCCCGTCGATCCTGGCGGCCTCCTCCAGTTCCACGGGCACGGCCCTGATGAACTGGCGCAGCAGGAACACCGCGAACGGGTTCGCGATGCTCGGCACGATGAGCGACAGGTGCGAGTCGATCCAGCCGAACGTGGCCAGCATCAGGTAGAGCGGCACGACCGTCACCTGCGCGGGCACCATTTGGGTGGCCAGGAACACCACGAACAGCACGCCGGAGCCGCGGAACCTGATCCGGGCGAAGGCGTAGGCGGCCATGGCCGAGGTCAGCAGCGTGAGTGTGACGTTCAGCGCGGCGATGTAGAAGCTGTTCCAGTACGCGGTGCCGAACGGCATCGCCCCGAGTGCGTCGGGGTAGTTCTCCCAGCGCCACGGGTTGGGCAGCCAGTCGAGCGGGTTGTTCAGCATCTGCCGCACGCCCTTGAACGACGTCAGCAGCATCCAGACGAACGGGAACAGCATCGCCAGCCCGCCGAGGGTGAGCCCGGCGTGCAGGGCTACCTGCCTGGGTCGCATCCCGGCCCCCTCACGAGTCGTAGTGGACGAGGCGCTTTTGCGCCGCGAACTGGACGAGCGTCACGAGCAGCGTCAGGACCAGGAGGATCAGCGCGGCCGCGCTGCTCATGCCGAACTGGAAGTCCTTGAAGCCCAGCTCGTAGACCTGATAGACGATCGTCTTCGCGCCTTCGTTGTCCGCCGGGTCCACCAGAACGTAGATCTGGTCGAAGGCCTGGAACGAGCTGATCACCGCGACGACAGTGGAGAAGAAGATCGTCGGCGAGAGCAGCGGCAGCGTGACCGAGCGGAAGATCCGCAGGCTGTCCGCGCCGTCCATGCGGGCAGCCTCGACGATCTGCGGCGGGATCGTCTGGAGCCCGGCCAAGAAGATCACCACGTTGAGGCCGAGCGACGACCAGATCGTCACGACCGCGATGGCCACGATCACCCAGCCGGGGTCGCCGAGCCAGTCGGGGGCGCCGATGCCGAACCAGCGCTCCAGCGACGCGTTCAGCACGCCGTAGTCGTTGCCGGCCAGGATGATCTGCCACATCAGCGCGACGGCCACCGAGCTGGTGACCACCGGGAGGAAGTACAGCACCCGGTAGAAGCCGCCGCCCTTGACGTTGTTCAGCGCGACCGCGATGAACAGCGCGAGGCCGAGCCCGAAGGGCACGGTCAGCAGCGCCAGCTTGACCGTGTTCCACACCGCCAGCCCGAACTCGGGATCGGAGAGCTGGGCGGCGAAGTTGTCGAAGCCGACCCATTCCTTCTGCCCGAGCCCGTCCCAGCGCATGAACGCCAGCACGACGGCGAAGCCGAGCGGGAAGACGAGGAACACCAGCAGCGCGGCGACCTGCGGCGCGAGGAAGAACGCGGCCCACCAGCCGTCGCGGTTGCGCACGGGCCGCGCCTGGTGGACCGCGCGGGGCCGGGCCTGGGTGAGGACGGTCACGGCTAGCCCAGCTTGCCGTCGACGAGCTTCTGGAGCTGCGTCATGCCCTCGTCGAAGCCGACCTTGCCGGTCCACACCTTCATCAGGTGCTCGTTGATGTCGGCGGTGAGGCCGGGCACGGCGACCTCCTCGGGGTAATTCGCGAAGCCGGTGTCGCGTACGTCAAGGAAGGTCTGGGCGTGGGCGGGGTAGCCGCCGGCGAGGACGGTCTGCTCGGCGCCCTTCACGGACGGCACGGCACCGCCGTCCTTGAGCCTGATGAGCTGGCCCTCCTTGCTGACGAACTCGGTGAGGAAGGTGAATGCCTGCTCGGGCAGCTTGGTGTCCCTGTTGAGCGCCAGGTAGGAGGCGGCCACCGCGCCGGGCATCGGCTGGCCGGTCTGCGATGGGAACGGCACGATGTCGTAGTCGTCCAGCTCGCCGCCCTTCTTCAGGGAGTCGATCATCCACCGGCCTCCGGCGTAGAAGCCGGCCTTGTGCTTGAGGAACTGCGTGCTCGGACCGTTGCTGTCGGGCAGCAGGTCGGCGCTGAGGAAGGTCTTGTCCTGGTAGCCCTTGGTCAGAGCCTGCAGGGCCGCGCGCGCCTTGGGGTCGGTGGTGGCGACGAACTTGCCGCCGTCCCAGACCTTCCCGCCGAAGCCGTTGATCATGGAGTACGTGGAGCCGTACCAGTTCCAGAAGATCGACCCGGCCTTGCCGGCGGCCTTGAGCTTGGCGTTCATGTCGAGGTACGTGGCCATGGTCCACCGTCCGGCCTCGTTGAGCGCGGCAGGGTCCTCGGTGATCCCGGCGTCCTTGAGCGCCTTCTTGTCGAACCAGAGCACCTCGGGGTTGGTGTCGTTGGGGACGCCGTAGATCTGGCCGTCCTTCTTGGCGCCGCCGTAGATGCCCTCGAAGAAGTCCTCCGGCTTGCTCTTGGAGGAGGGGCCGGCCAGCTTGTCGTTGAGCGGGGTCAGCACCCCGGCGGAGACGAACTTGCCGATGTTGTCGTCGCCCACGAAGAACACGTCGGGGGCGGTCTTGCTGGTGAGCTGGGCGAGCAGTTTGGGGTGGTAGTCCTCGTACTTGGCGACCGGCTCCAGCTTGAGCTTGATGTCGGGGTGGCGCTGCTCGAAGTCCTCAGTGAACTTCTCGTAGAGCTTGATGTCCTCGGCCGATCCCCAGGTGGACCAGCGGATGGTGACCGGGCCGGATCCGCTGCTCACTCCTGGGGCCTTCCCGCTGCCGCTGCACGCGGTCGTCGCGACGGCGAGGATGCCCAGGACTGCCAGGGCACGGTTCATGGTCGGCTCCTTCGGGGGTTGCGTGGGGGGTGTGGGTGAGGCGGGTGGATCGAGGTGTCAGGCGAGCCCGCCGCCGTCGACGACGAGGGCGGACCCGGTGAGGTAACTGGCCGCGTCACTGGCCAGGAAGAGCACGGCCTGGGCGATCTCGTCCGGGGTGCCCGCGCGACCCATCGGCCGGTCTGCCGCGTCGGACTGGAAGGCGGCCCAGTCCTCTCCTAGCTGGCGGGCCTCGTCGCGCAGCATGGGCGTGTCGGTGTCTCCAGGGTTGACGGAGTTGACCCGGATGCCGGCCTTGGCGTGGTCGATGGCGAGCGCGCGGCTCATGTTGACCACGGCGGCCTTGGAGGCGCAGTACGAGATGGCGTTGCCGCCGCCCTTGAGGCCCCATCCCGACCCCGTGTTCACGATCGAGCCGCCCTGGGTCATCGCCGGGATGGCGTGCTTGCACATCAGGAAGACCGAACGGACGTTGACCGCCATGACGCGGTCCCACTCGTCGACGTCGAGGTCGAGCGCGGTGGTGCGGCGGATGATGCCCGCGTTGTTGAACAGGACGTGCAGGCCGCCGAAGGTCTCGACGGCGGCGCCGACGACGCGTCGGCAGTCCTCGGGGTCGGAAACGTCGGCCCGCACCGCCACGGCGGTCGCGTCTCCCGCCTCCGCGACGATCTGCGCCACGGTGGCGTCCGCGCCGGCCGCATCGATGTCGGCGACCACCACCCGGGCGCCCTCTCTGGCGAAGAGCAGGGCGGTGGCCCGCCCGATGCCCGAGGCACCGCCCGTGACGATCGCGACCTTGCCATCGAGCGTCTTCATCTCTCGAACTCCTCACTTGCCGCACAGATGCGATAAATCGTGCTTTCGCGGTATCCAGTGATCACCTGGACGTGCCCGCTGAGCCTCTTGTCGAGGTCCTCGTCGCCGCTGTCGGCCAGCAGCGGCCGTCCCTTCAGCGCCGCGAGCTTCTGCTGGGTGGCAAGGACGAGCAGCCGCTCACCCAGTCCAGAGCGGCCCTCGTTGAGCACCGCGTCGAGCACCCGGGGCGACACCTGCTGGTTCCCGCGCCCCAGCACGAACCCCTGCCCGCCGACGACCGACAGAACCAGCACCGACTCCTTGCCGCTGACCAGGCCGAACAGCTCGGTCTCCGCGACGTCCGCCGCCACCAGGCGGCCACCGCGACCGCCCTCGGGCGTGCGTTCGACCACGTCCACACCGAGCAGCGTGGTGGCGAGGCCTAGCGCGCGGCCGACGGCCCGCGTGGTGGCGCCCGGCCCAAGAACGTAACGGACGCCGGGCCGCATCCTGGCCACGACCTCCCGTGCGACGCCCTCGGCGGTGGCGGGCGCCACGCCGGACGACCCGGCCTTGCGCCCCGACAGCGCGGCGCGGACAGCGGGGACGCGCAGGCTGCCGTACAGCCGGGGGCTGACCAGGCCATGGCGGTAGGCGTCCTCGTCGAGATCCACCACCTCGGCCTCGGCCGTGCGCGCCGGGTCGAACTCCGCCGCGACGAATCCGGCGGCGGCCGGGCTGACGGCGAAGCAGCCGGAGTACACCTTCACCCCGGCCGGGACGCCCAGCACGGGCGGCGCCTGGCCACCGAGCGCGCGGACCGCGTCGAGCACGTCGCGCGCCGTCCCGTCGCCGCCCGCGAACAGCAGCAGGTCCACCCCGGCCAGCGCGGCCACGGCGCGCCGCGTGTCCTCCGCGCTCGTCCCGGCAGCGGACCAGCCGGAAGCCGCTCCGGCAGATCTGTCAGCGGACGGCGTCCGGACCAGGTCGCACGGAACCCCGGAGGCGCGCGCGCTGTCCTCGCCCATCGGGCCCGGCACCGTGAGCACACGGATGCCGGGACGGCGGGCCATCAGCGTGCGGACAGCACGCGCCGCCCGCTCGCCGGCCCGAGGCGTGGCACCCCTGGCCAGGGCCGCGCGCTGCACCTCCACGCCGTCGCTGCCTTTGAGCCCGGCCGCGCCGCCGAGACCGGCCACGGGGTTGACGACCAGCCCGACCACCGCCGCGCCCGTCATGACAGGTGCTTGCGGACGTAGGCGCGCCAGGTGGGCGCCCACTCCTTGGGGTCGTCGAGCGGCGTCATGTCGATCTTGTGGACGGTCTGGTTGTACGGGGCCCCCTTGACGAACTCGGGATCGCGCCGCGCCTCTTCGGCCACGTGCGCCAGGATGAGCGCGTACTCGTCGAGGTCCTCCTTCGAGTACGACTCCGTGGGCTCCAGCGTGAACGGCTCGGGCACCACGTACGGGTGGTGACTGGTCCAGTAATGCACCCCGAAGTCGGCGGCTCTGACGCCGATCTCCTCCGAGTGCACCCCGGTCTGCTCCGACAGCTCCTGCCACGAGTAGCGCACCTGCTCGACCCTGCGCCTGTCCCACGGTGCGGACGCGCCCGGTATCTGCAGGATCTTGTGCATCAGGTAGTTGTTGTTGAGCACCGCCGTCTCGGCGACCTGCCGCAGGCCCTCGGCGCCGAGCGCCATGATCCAGGCGTAGGCGCGCACGATGTTCGGGGTGACGCCGAGGAACGGCCGCACCTTGCCGATGGAGGCGGGCGGCGTCTCCAGGTGGTAGGACTCGCCGTCGAAGGCGACGACCGGGCCGGGCAGGAACGGCGCCAGGTCCTCGGAGACGCCGCACGCCCCGGCCGCGGGGCCGCCGCAGGCGTGCGGCGTGGAGAACGTCTTGTGCAGGTTGAAGTGGCACAGGTCGAATCCGGCGTCGCGAGCGCGGGTGATGCCGAGGATGCCGTTGGCGTTCGCCTGGTCGTAGCAGGCCAGGCCGCCCGCCTCATGCACCAGGTCCACGAACTCCCTGATCCGGGGGTTGAAGATGCCCGTGTCCTCCGGGTTGGTGATCATCAGTGCGGCGGTGCGCGGGCCGACGGCGGCGCGCAGCGCCTCGATGTCGGGCAGGCCGTCGGCGTCCGGCATCAGGGTGATGACCTCGTAGCCCGCGGTCTTGGCGCAGGCCGCGTTCGACGGGTGGGAGAACATCGTGGTGATCACCTGGTCACGGCGCGCCTTGCCGCGGGCAGCGTGGTACGCACGGATCATGGCGATGTTGGCGTAGATGGCCGCCGATCCGGAGCCCGGCTGGAGCGAGACCCGCGCCATGCCGGAGATCTCCCCCAGCATGCGTTCGAGCCGCCAGTAGATCTCCAGCACGCCTTGCACGGTGTCCTCGTGCTGGAGTGGGTGCAGCTCGGCGATGGCGGCGGCGAACCTGTCGTTGACCTTGGGGCTGTACTTCATCGTGCAGGTGCCCTGCCCGACGTCGATGTTGAGGTCGGCGCCCAGGTTCTCCTGCGACAGCCGCAGGTAGTGTCGCAGCACGTGCAGCTGGGACATCTCGGGCAGCTTCGGCGGCTGGGCGCGGCTCACGGAGTCGGGCAGCTCGACGCGGGGCGCGCCGGGCTCGGGCACGGCGATGCCGCGGCGGCCGGGCACGGACAGCTCGAAGATGATCGGCTCGTCCCAGCGCGCCTGGTGGAAGCGGCGCAGCGGCGGCTTCGGCGTGACGGGGAGCTCGGCGAAGGACTCCGTGGTGTTCACAGCGTCTCCTGTACGGCTGCGGCGAGCAGGTCGATGTCGGCGATGGAGTGGCGTTCGGTCACACAGACCAGGACCGTGCGGTCGTCGAGCGCGACTCCGCCGTAGATGCCGCGCTCGCGCAGCCCGTCAAGCAGGGCGGCGCTGGAGGGCACCTCGATGGCGAACTCGCGGAAGTGGATCGCGTCGCGGTGCAGCACCGTGACCGACGCGGCCAGGGCGTCCATGGCGTAGCGGGTGCGGGCCAGGATCGTTTCGCCCAGATCCCGCATGCCCTGTGGGCCCATGAGCGCCAGATAGACCCCGGCCGTGATGCCCCAAAGGGCGGCGGCGGTACCGACCCACTCCTTGCCCTCCTCTCGGTGCGCGAAGGAGGTGCGGTCGTAGTAGACGTCGCCGAAGCCGTACTCGCCGGGCACCTTCGTGGGTGCGATGCCGAACAGCCGGGACGGGAACTCCGCGACCAGCGGCTCGTGGTCTTGGGTGGCGATGTAGCCGGCGTGGCCGCCGCCGTAGCTTTGGTGCATGCCGAGCGACTGGATGTCGCCGCAGGCGATGTCCGCGCCGTAGGAGGCGGGCGGGGCGAGCACGCCGAGGGAGATCGGGTCGGCGCCGGCCACGAGTAGCGCGCTGTGCGCGTGCGCCAGGTCGGCCAGCTCGCGGCCGCGCGTCTCGACGACGCCGTAGACGTTCGGGGTCTCCAGGTAGATCGCGGCGTAGGAGTCATCGAACGCCTCGACCGTGATCTCGCCACCCTCCCCCACTGGGGCCAGGACGATCTCGATGTCGGGGGCGAGGAAGTCGCGTAGCTTGCTCATTTTGTCGGCGCTGACGGCGGCGCTGAGGAGGACCTTCGAGCGCTCGGTGTAGCGGCACGCCATGCGCAGGGCGGTGCCGGCCGCCTGGAAGCCGTCGTAGGTCGGGACGTTGACGACGTCCATCTCCAGCAGTTCGCCCATCATGCTGACGTACTCGAACAGGGCCTGGAAGCGGCCGTGGTCCTCGTACGGCTCGCCGGCGTACGCGGTGAGGAACTCGCTCCTCGCGTTGACCTCGTCGCACACGGCCGGGACGTGGTGCGGGTAGCAGCCGTGGCCGAGGAAGCTCAGCGCCTGCTCCGTGTCGGTGACGCGGTCCAGCAGACCCTTCATGTGGCGTACCAGGTCGTGTTCCGCCGTGAGCGGCGCGGGCAGATCGAGCGGCCGGGCCAGGCGCAGCTCCGCGGGAATGTCGGCGTAAAAGTCCTCGACGCTCGACGCGCCGATCGCGGCGAGCATCTGGGCCCGCACGCCGGGCTCGGCGTTCGGGATGTACGGGTGCGTCACGTGTCTCCTTCGATCCTGAGCACTACGGCGTCGCGCGGGGCGAGTTCGATGTCGCCGCGCAGGCGGGTCTGGGTGAGCAGGTCTGTGCCGGGGTGCGGCAGCGTGACCCGCTGCCGGGTGGTCGTGTGGTTGAGCAGGAAGAGGTGGCTCCGGCGGCGGACGGCCTCCACGCCCGCAGGCACCTCGACGGCCGCGACGCCGCCGAGCACCAAGTCGAGCACGGGCGTCACGTCGTCGAGCAGGCAGCTGACGTAGGTGGCGTTGCCCTTGCGGGTGATCGCGGGCAGGCCGTCGAGGTCGCCGCCCTCGTACGTGGCGAGCACCGCCGCGGGATCGTCGCCGTCGAGGCGCACCCACTCCGTCCAGGTCCTGGCCACGCCGGTGGCGCCGCCCGCGTACCGCACCGGCTGGGTGGCGCCGTAGGTGAGCGGCCAGAACTCGTCGATCGAGACGCCGAGCAGGTGGCGCAGCGGGCCGGGCGCGCCGCCGTCGTGGACGCGGTCGGCGGCGTCCACGACGCCGCTGAACGGGCCGACCACGAGCTGGCCGGTGACGGACGCCAGCCTCCCGGCCTGCTCGTGTGTGCACAGGTAGAGATTCGGGACGATCAACACGCGGTAGCCGGACAGGTCGCGGTCCGGCGGCGCCAGATCGACCGTGATGCCGCGGGCGCGCAGCGGCGCGTACCAGGCGAGCAGCAGGTCCTTGAGCTTGAGCCGGTTGGACGGCATCGACTCCGGCGCCTCCAGGCCCCACCAGCTGTCCCAGCCAAGGACGAGTGCCAACTCGGCGTGCGTGCCCGTGCCCGCGACCTCCGCGAGCCGCCGCAGGTCGGAGCCGAGGCGAAGGGTGTCCTGCCAGCCGCGCGTGCGCGTGCCGCCGTGCGGGAGGAGGGCCGAGTGGAACTTCTCGGGGCCGTACTTGGCCTGACGCCACTGGAAGAACATCACGCCGTCGGCGCCGTGCGCCACTGCCGAAAGGCTGTGCAGCCGAATCATGCCGGGCGGTTTGGGGACGTTCACCTCGCGCCACGACACCGCCGACGGCGCCGACTCCAGCAGCAGCCAGGGGCGCCCCTTGAGCGAGCGCATCAGGTCGTAGCTGAGCGCGACCGCCACGTGCGACTCCCCGTCGGCCGGGTCGGGATAGGCGTCGTCGCTCACCAGGTCCTCGGCCGCGGCCCACGCCCAGTAGTCGAGGCCGTGCAGGATGCTCATGAAATTCGTGGTGACGGGAACGTCCGGGGTTATCACGCGGAGCACGTCACGCTCAGCCGAGAACAGCTCCAGAAGCGCGTCGCTGCAGAAGCGGCGCCAGTCGAGGAGCTGGGCCGGGTTGATCGGGCCTGGCGCCTTGCGCGGCGGCTCGATCTGGCCGAACGCGTTGTAGTGCTGGCCCCAGCAAGACGTGCCCCAGGCGGCGTGCAGCGACTCGATCGTGCCGTAGCGGGCCTCCAGCCAGGCGCGGAAGTGCCGGGCCGACTCCGGGCAGAAGCACTCCAGCGTATGGTCGGCGTACTCGTTGCCGACGTGCCACATGGCCAGGGCAGGGTGGCCGCCGTACCGCTCGGCCATGGCCGTGGCCAGCCGCACGGCGTTCTCGCGGAAGACCGGCGAACTGGGGCAGTAGCCCTGGCGCGAGCCGAACTCCAGTCGCACCCCCTGCGCGTCGACCGGCATGACCTCTGGGTGCTCGCGGACCAGCCACGGCGGCGGGGTCGCGGTCGCGGTGGCGAGGTCGGCCGCGATGCCATGCTCGTGCAGCAGGTCGAGGACGCGGTCGAGCCAGCCGAAGTCGTACGCGCCCGGCCGCGGCTCCAGCCGCGACCACGAGAAGACCGCGACGGTGACCATGGTGACCCCGGCCTCGGACATGAGCCGCATGTCCTCGGCCCAGACCTCCTCGGGCCACTGCTCGGGGTTGTAGTCGCCGCCGAACAGCAGCCCGGGCACGCGGGTCAGGCTCACTCTTGCTCCCTTCTGGCCGGTTATTTTGTATTCAGAATTCATAGTGCAGTATTTTGTATCGCGTCAAGCGGTACGCTTGGCCCGGCTGAACAGCGAAGGAGCGACATGCCCATCGAGCGGCGACCGCTGCGCGAACAGATCAGGGAAGAGCTGCTGAGCAGGCTTGACCGGGGCGACTTCGCCGCGGGCACCGACATCAACGAGGCCGCACTGGCCGCGGAGTTGGGCGTCAGCCGCACACCCCTGCGCGAGGCGCTCATCACCCTCGCGGGCGAGGGCGTCCTGGAGAGCAACCAGGGACGCGGCTTCAGGTTCGCGCCAGTGACCCGCAAGGAGTTCCGGGAGCTGTGCGAGATCGTCGCGGCGCTGGAGTCGCTCGCACTCGACTGCTCCGACCCCGCCCACCTGCGCCGCATCGCGCCCCGGCTGCTGACGATGGCCCAGGAGTTCCCCGACCGGATCGCGGAACAGCAGGAGATAGAGCGTCACGACGACGAGTGGCACGACCTGCTGCTGAGCGGCTGCCGCAACGAGCGGCTGCTCGACCTCATCACCAGCGTCAAGGCGGGGATGCGGCGCTACACCCACCTGCTGGCGGGCGACGACACCCCGCTGGAGCGCGAGGCGACCGAGCATCGCCGGGTGGCCGAGCTGCTCATCGCCGGAGACCTTCCCAAGGCCGCACAGGCCCTGCGCGACAATTGGGTCAACGGCATGGAGCGCATGATGTCCCGCATCCCCTCGGCCGATTAGCCCAGCAGGCCACTGGAACCTCGCCGGCCATAACACCGATGGCCTCGAAGCGCCTTTGGCGAGGTGATCTGGCGAGCGGCTCGACCGCTCTCCGGTGGATGGCCCCGCTCCGCCTCCAGCTCGGCGATCCACCGGCGGGCGGCTAATCCCGAGGAGTTGGGCGACCTCGGCGACTCGTCGCCAGGACGCGACACGGTCAAGGACGCGGCGACCGAACTCGGGGTCGTACAGGTAAGGGCGGCTTTTCGAGCACGCGGAGTTGGAGGCCCCCTCCTGGACGCGTTGCCGCGGAGCAGGGAGAGTGGGTGATCCGCGTCAGTGCGCGGCGCTCAGTGGGCCCTCCCGGCGTAGGCGCGGCCTGCCCGCGAGGGTGGTCCACAGGTGCGGGGCGACGTCGTTCTCTGGGAGTCGGGCGATCAAGTAGCGGACGCAGCGTTCGATTTTGACCCGCCACAGGCGGGCCGCTTCGTTTCCGTCGGCGTTGATCAACGCGTGGTAGACGGCGGTGTCCTCGCCTGCGATGGTGTCGCAGGCCTGGCGTCCTGGAACCGCAAGTCGGTTTCACGGATGCCGGCGTTGTCGCTGTCCCGGGCTGCGGCGCCGACCTCCGCCAGGGCCGCTGCGGCGGGGCCGAGGTGCTCGTGGCCGAGCATGGCCACGCGGCGGATGAGCAACGCGCCGAAGTTGGCGCGCAGGGCGTAGAGGTCAAGGACGTCCTTCGCCGTGACGGCGGGGACGGCTTCGCGCAGCAGGCCGACGACAGGGTCGGCGGCGAGGAGGCGCCGGGCCTCGTCGGTCCACGCCCACTGGGCTGGACGCGCGGTGCCAGCGCAGGCGCGGGGGCGCGGCCGTGTCCGGTCGATCAAGGGCGCCGCACGCCTCCGCCGGTACGCCATACGCCAGCACGTGCACGCTTGCCCCGGCATCCGATGCCGCGGCCAGGACGTGGGGCGCCTCCCGGTCCTGGCCGAACAGCCGGCCCGCGGCGGTGGCCGCGGAGGCGCGTCCGGCCCCGCCCCGTCCCGCCCGGGCCGTCACGGCGAGTACGCACACCGGTGGGGCGATGCGCGGATGAACCGACGGCGAGCCTCGATGCGGAGGCCGAGGCCAACGTCGCGGCCCTCCTTCGCCGGCTCGCGGACGAAGGCGCCGCAGTACTCGTGGTGAGCCACGACGAACGGCGGCTTCGTTCCTACGCCGACCGTGTGCTTCGCATGCACGAGGGGAAGGCAACGCCTTGAGGATCACCGTCGGATCGATCTCATCGGGTGGCCCGCGTCACCTCATCACGTAGCTGTGAGGGGCTGAACACCACCGCGTTGTCGAGCTCTGCGCCGTTCAGCTTCACGGTCGGCGTGTGCGTCAGCTTCTGCTCGTCGCCGATCTTCTGGCTGTACGTCAGCTGCGCCTGGGCGTGCTGCTGCGTGGTGACGCACTGCTCGAAGCTCGCCGCGCTCACCCCGGCCTCCTTGCCCCAGCGCAGGAGCTGGTCGGTGGTGAAGCCCTCGACGGTTTCGGCGGGCTGGTTGGCGAAGAGCAGGTCGTGGAAGGCCATCCACTGCTTGCCATCGGCGATGCAGCGGGCGGCATTACCCGCGCGCACGGAGTTGGACTTGGTCGGCTCCTGAGAAAAAATCGTAATCGGGTGGTAGACGACCTTCGCCTTGCCCTCGGCGGCGAGGTTCTTGAAGGTCTGCCCGCTGACCCGCTCGGCCTCCGCGCAGGCCGGGCACTGGAAGTCCTCATAGACATCGACGACCGGAGCGGCGACGCCCGCTCTGGCCATGACCACGCTCCCATCCGGCTGCACGGTGATCGGCGCGAGCCCGCCCGTCGCCTCCTCCGAACGGGACGTGCTGGCGGCGTACCACACACCGACGCCGACCGCGGCCACGGCAACGGTGCCTGCGGTGAGGTACGTCACCAGGCGCCGGCGCCTGTCCCGGGCACGGGCGGCAGCCTGCTGCTCCTTGATCTTCTCGCGCCGGGATCGGGCCTTGGCCGGCTCGTTCTCGGTCATCACTCGTTCTCCTCTTCATCAGCGTCAGATGCATCGTCACGCGCCAAGCCGAGGGCGCCATCAAGCGAGAACCGGCCAGGCGAGTACCGGACGATCCAGGCACCGAGCAGTACGAGGCCGAAATCCCGCAGGATGTCGAGCGCATACGTCGGCTCCTGCCCCACCCCGAGCTGACCGCCGCCGCCGAAACAGCCGCAGTCGATGCGCAGGCCGTGCGCCCAGGCCCAGGCGATGCCGAACACGAACGCGAACATGAGCAGCCCGGCGATCACTGCGGCTACCCTGGTCAGCAGGCCGGCGACCAGCAGTACGCCGACCACGATCTCTAGGATCGGCAGGGCGTAGCCCACCGGGACGGCGACCGGCTCGGGCAGCAGCTGATAGGCCTTGACCGCCACGACGGAGTCGGCCGGGTTGCCGATCTTGAGCGCGCCCGCCGCGATCAGCACTCCGCCCAGAACCAGCCGGGCGACGGTTGTCACCCATGGCAGCGCTTTGAGAGCTCGCATGGTCTCACCCGTTCCTTTCCGCTGGATTCTGTGAGGCCACGGCGATGTGCGGGCGGCCGGTGATCGGATGCGGACCGACATGCGCGCGTACGCCGAAGACCTCCTCGATAAAGGCGGGGGTCAGCACCTTCAGAGGTGGGCCGTGCCCGGCGACCCGGCCGTCGCGTAGCACGACCACGTGGTCGGCGTAGGAGGCGGCGTGGTCGAGATCGTGCAGCGCGGCCAGCAGCGTCAGGCCGAGGGACCGGATCAGGTCCAGGAGCAGGAGCTGCGATCCCACGTCCAGATGGTTCGTCGGCTCATCGAGGACCAGCAGCGGCGCCTCCTGCGCCAGCGCGCGGGCCAGCAGCACGCGTTGCCGCTCACCGCCGGACAGCGTGGTGATCAGCCGGTCCGCCGCCCAGCCCATGCCCACCCGGTCCAGCGCCGTGGCGACCGCGGCGCGATCGGCGGCGCCGTCACGTTCGAGCGGCCGTTTGCGCGCGTGGCGGCCGGTGGCGACGACCTCGGCGACGGAGAAGCCTTCGCCGCCCTGGCCGTGCTGCGGCAGCACCGCGCGCTGCCGCGCCGCCTGGCGCGGCCGCATCCCCCACAGGTCCAGGCCGTCCAGCCGGATCACCCCCGCCGAGGGCCGCAACGAGCGGTACACGGTACGCAGCAGCGTCGACTTGCCGCTGCCGTTGGGGCCGATGAGCGCGACGAACTCGCCCGGCCCGGCCGTCAGGTGCACGTCCGTGACGATGGGACGCGCGTCGATGGACGCGCTGACACCGGCGAGGTCAAGCCACATCGGAGCCTCCTTTCGCGCGGCGGCGCAGCAGCCACAGGAAGAACGGCACGCCGAGCCCGGTGGTGAAGATGCCGACCGGCAGTTCGTTGGGCCGGTCGGCGGTCCGCGCGGCCAGGTCCACCAGCACCAGGAACAGCGCCCCAGCCAGCAGCGCGACGGGCAGAACCCGGCGATGGTCGGCGCCGACGACGAATCGCACCATGTGCGGGATCATCAGCCCGATGAAGCCGATGCCGCCCACGACGCTGACCACGGTGGCCGTCAGCAGGGATCCAGCCACCAGCAGCCCGATCCGCAGAGCCGCCACCGGCACCCCCATGGCGGTCGCGGCGTCCTCCCCGGCCATCAGCGCGTTCAGGGCCCGGGCCTGCAGCACGAGCCAGGCCAGGCAGCAGACGATGAGCAGGGCGGGCACGCCCAGGTCGGCCCAGGTCGCGCCGGCGACGCTGCCCATCAGCCAGAACATCATGCCCTGCAGTTCGGTGGGATTGAGCTGGAGTTGGACGAAGGTGGTGGCCGCGGCGCACAGATAGCCGACCGCGACGCCGGTCAGCACCAGCCAGGAGTCCAGCAGCCGCCCGGCACGCTGCGCCAGCACGTACACCAGCAGCGCGGAGCCAACGGCGGCGGCGAAGGCGGCGCCGGTGACCCCGAACGTGCCCGCCAGGGCGGTGCTGCCCAGGGCGGGGACCAGTACCGCGCCGAGCGAGGCAGCCGAGGACACGCCGAGCACGTACGGGTCGGCAAGCGGATTACGCACCAGGGCCTGCAACGCCACCCCGGCCACGGAAAGCCCGGCCCCGGCAAGCGCGGCCAGCAACGCCCGCGGCGTGCGGATCTCCCACACCACCTGGCTGAGCAACGGGTCGGCCTGCGCGCCACGGCCGGTCAGGTAGGCCCAGACCACACCCCAGACCTGATCGAGGGGAAGGCTGACCGAGCCGATGGAGATGCCGACCACCAAGGCCGCGACCAGCGCGACGATCAGGGCGGCCAGCAGCAGCCCGGTCGTCGGCCCGGAGATCGGGTGCGGGCGCCGGGATGCCCTCGGTACGCAGGTCACGGTGTCAGCCACCGGGGTGGACCACCTTGGAGATCTTCTCCACCGCCCAGGCGTTGAGCGGACCGAGGTAGACGCCGTCGGAGACCACCGTGTAGGTCTTGGACTTCGACGCGGCCCACTGCGGGTAGGCGGCGAACAGCTTGGCCGCCTCCTCATCGCCCTTCTCCTGCGGGGTGAACAGGCCGACCACCAGGACGTCGACCTGGGCGGTGGCGAGCTGCTCCTTGTTGAGGGTGCGGGTGGCGTCCGAGGTCTGGCCGGCGAAGGCGTTGACGCCGCCGGAGGCCCTGATGACGTCGTCGTAGATGCCGCCGGTCATCACGGCGGGCAACCCGTTGGCGTTCATCATGGACATGCCCGGATAGGCGATGAGCACCTTCTTGGCAGGCAGCTCAGCCACGCGCGTCTGCACCTTCTCGATACGCGAGCGCAGCTCGCCGATCAGGTCGAAGGCACGTTGCTGCACGTCGAAGACACGGCCAAGCAGGCTGATGGACTCCAGCGAGGAATTGATCGACTGGTTGCGGTAGGCGCGCTTCTCCTCTTCGGTCGCCTCGGGCTTACCCATCGCACAGTTGACTGGGTTGACCAGCGAGGTGATGCCGGCCGCGGCGAGCTGCTCGCGGGTGGCGAAGCCCTGCTTGGCGTCGAACCCCCCGGACCAGGTCGACACCACCAGGTCGGGCTTGAGCTTGAGCACCTGCTCGGCAGGCACGTCAAAGTTCTTGTTCATGGTCAGCCCGCCGGTCGGCAGGGCCTTGATCTTGGCGATCATCGACGGGTCGTCGGAGACGCCGTAGCTCTGCGCGTTGGCCAGGATGGTCTTGTCCAGGCCGAGCAGGATGAAGCTCTCCACCTCTCCCACGCTGGTGCCGTTGAGGATCAGCACCCGCTCGGGGGGCTTGGCGAAGGTGAGCTTCATGCCGCAGTTGTCGAAGGTCAGGGGATAGCTGGTACGGCCGGCGGACGCGGTCGTCGAAGCGAACGCGGCGGTTTCGCTCGAGGCGCCGCTGGTGGAGCCGCCGCAGCCGGCGGCAGTCAGGGCCACGAGCGCGCACAGCGCGGCGGCCAGAGATCGACGGGAACGACGAAGGCGCATCGGTAGGTGCTTCCTGTCGGAACGAGTCTGGGGGTAGCCGGGAACGGCGCTCGGCCACGAGGTGGCCTGCGCGGGTCCGGCAGGTCATCGACGTCCCGCAGGTGATGGTGATCAGCGCGTACGTGGGCAGGCCGGCAGCAGGACTGCCGTCGCGGGCTTTACCAGCCGGCACACGATCATCGGATCACACGAACACTGCGGGCCCGGCCCCGGCAGGCGGTCCCCGCCGCGCTACGGCGTAGCGCAGGACGAGCGCGACCCGGCAGGTCTCGTCCTCGCCTCTGGGCGCGATCGTGCGCGCCCGGGCCGAACTCCAGTCGGCCACCACGAACAGCAGGACCAGCAGCGGCTGCAGCGCCCACCCAGCAAGCTGCCGGACCAGGGCGCACAGGCCCTCCTCGACCCACCGCAACCACACGGCGGTCAGCAACACGCCGAGCGCATGCATGGGCACCATGCCCAGGCCCGGCGAGGAAGCGTGGTGCCCCACGTTCTGGGCGACGACCTGATGTCCCATCGCCTGATGGACAACGGCACTCTGGCTGAGCAGGACATGCAGAACGACCTGCGACAACGCCGTCGCGGGCAGGATGTGGCCCAAAGAGCGCTCGCGCTTGGTCAGCGCCAGCGCGGGCGGCAGGAGCAGCAGCAGCCCGGCCAGCGCCGCCGCCGGATCGAACTCACCGCCGCCGGCCAGGTGCCCAAGGGTGGCCAGGCCGGCGCACGCGACGGCGAAGCTCGCCGCGCGCAACCACCGCACCACCGAAAATGGATCCATCCCGGCAGATCCTCCCACAATGCTGCCATTGAGGTATGCGCTCGCTGAATGTACTACGGTCTGTAGAGTTCTCGCCGCACACACGACACTTGTGCGTCCCGACCAATGTGCCACCGCCCGGCAGCAGGCTGTCGTGGCGGCACGGCTGGCTCACCGAGCAGGCGCTCGACCGGGTCGCGGCCCTCACCGCATACGCCGCCGAACGCGGCCTGACCCTGCTCGAGGTCGCCGAGGGGGCCCACCAGCGCGGTGAGCGTTCCGGCGGGGCAGCGCACGCTCACCTCATGCAGGACGGGGGTGTGCCCGTCGTAGGAGAAGGACACCTGCGCGAATTCCACGTCGTAGGACGGCTACCGGGGCGGCGGGTTCGGACAGGACGGCCGCCTGCAGCACCTGCTGGAGGTGGGGGGCCAGCCGAGCGCGGCGCAGGTGCTGGGTCCCCTGCACGATGATGGTGTACGGCGTGGGCAGACTCACCCTCGAGCAGCAAGAACGGCAGCAGCAGCGGGTAGCCGATCGGGTGGAATGTCGCCGACGGGCGGGGTGCACGGCGGTCTCGAGGTAGGTGAAGGAGTCGTACCAGTAGAGGGTGCCCGGGCGATAGCCGAGCAGCGTGACCACGCGCAGTGCGGCGGCCAGGGCCAGCAGCACGGCGAAGATGCGGTGGTCGGCGAGGCCGGTGGGGCCGCCCTGCGACGGCAGGGCCACAGGAGTTTCTACGAGCACACGAAAATCCGATCGGTGGGCATGACGGGATATCCGCGCATCCAACTCTCTGGCCAGGCGTTTGCGGGCCCGGTGCAGCCGCAGCCGGGCAGCGCCGCGCGAGCAGCCCAGGACCGCGGCGATCTCGTCGGAGCCCAATCCCTCCCAGCCGACCAACGCGGGGATCTCGCGATCGTCGGGGCTCAGCTGCGCGAACGCCTCGCGCACGCCGGGGAGTACGCCGCCGGGCCGGGCCGACTCCGCCCACACGGCGAGCTCCCGGCCGAGCCGTTCCAGCAGACGCGACGCGACTCGGCCCGGCGGTCGTTGGCTAACACGCGGCGGGCCACGCCGAACAGCCACAGGCGCGCCTCCCGGCCCTCGGGGATGTCGTCGAGGCGGCGCCAGGCCGTGGTGAACGTCTCGGCAAGGGCGTCGGCGGCGTCGTCGTGGGAGTCGATACGCCGCCGGACATAGGCGAGGATGTCGGCATAGTTGGCAACGTAGATCACCTCAAAACGCTGCTTGCGGTCATGCAGGGTCACGCTGCCTTCTCTCGTCCGACGGCCCGACACTCCATACCTGTCCGGACCCGCCGACTTGTTTCACCCCTTTTCCACCGAATTTGATTCCCCGCATGTCCGTCACCGCGATCTTCAGGATCTCGTACGGATGCCCGTACGCCTCCAGTGCCGGAATCGCGCAGGTGTTCCTGGGGCCGGGGCGGCCGTCCAAACCAGCATTGTTCAGAACGCGCACCACGCGTTCACCGCGAGAACCTTGCCCGCGGGGGTGGAGAAGCCCATGCCGATCAACTGCCACACTGGCTGCAGCGGATCGTGTCCGCCCAACTCGGCAATCCGCCGCCGCACTGGCCACTCGGCAACACTATGTGTCACATCGCCTGCCCAGGAGGACACCCGTGTCCGTCGTGGCCTTCCTCGGCCAAGCCGACCCGGCCACCGGCGCGACGACCGCGGTCGCGGTCGAGCGCTTTCCCGACTCCATCACCGCGGCCAGCACTCGCGTCGGCTACGCCGGGGCCGCAGGCGTGGCGCGACGCCGGTAGTAGCCGCGCAGCGCGGCGGCGAAGAGGAAGCCGCCCAGCGCGAAGTAGACGTCGATGACACGCATGGTCCAGATCGTGTAGGCAGACGGGTTGGGTTCGCCGTACACCTGGGTGGTCGACATGCCGAAGAACCCGTTCGGCAACACGCCGGTCTGCGTCATGATGCCTTCCACCAGACCGGGCACGCCGCGCAGGGTGAGCAGCACAGTGGCGGTCCACGCCCCGCTGAGCAACACCCAACGGGGGATCCAGGTGAATCGGGCACCAGCGAGCGCGACCGCCACCGCGGCACCGGTCAGGCACATCACGGCCACGACCAGGTCGTAGGCGAGGAAGGCGGGATTCTCGTGCATCGTGCCGACGTTGGGCCCGTCACCGAGTCCGAATGATCCACCGAGCGCCCAGTAGACATGGAACGTCGCGAAGATCAGTGACCAGGTGCAGGCCGCGCGCGGAAAGAATGATGATCGCATGCCTTCAGACTGCCGATCTGTGGATCCGCTGCCATCTGCCGAAAGACCTCCCTTATCCGGCTCCATAGGTCCTTCGGCCTATCCGGAGGCGGTGGTTTAAGCTCACATGCCGTGGTTGGTATCGGCGAGGGCGCGTGGTGGCCGCCCGTCCTGGCCACCGCCGCCATGGCGATCTTGGGCGTGTTCGACCACTCCGGCGTCGGCCCCACGCGCGTTCTCAATCTGTACGGCGCGCCCGCCGCCGTGGCTGCGGTCGCCGTGGTTGTTGTGATCGTCCTATGGCCTCTCCGGCAGCGCGCGGCCGGGCCGGTCACCGCCGCCGTCGCTGTGTCGCTGACAGCAAGCCTCGTTGCCATCGCCAGCGGCCTGCCGCACGCTGCGGCCGACGGCACCTGGTTGTACACAGAGACGGCCGCGTTGCTCGCGCTGGCCGCGATCACCGCATGGACGGCGCCGAGCCGCTGGGCAGTGCCCGCTGTGCTAGCCATCGCCTTGGCTGCCGCCCTCGTCGTGGCGCGGTTCACGCCGCTCGCCGACGGCGGGGACGGAGTCATCAGCGCCGCCCTGCTGTGGGCGCTCGGCGTTGTTGGCGCGTCCGGTCTGGGCCTGTGGCTTCGCGGGTCGGAGCAGAGCAGGCGTCGCGCGGTGCGCGAGGTACGCCGGGCCGAGCGCCTGGACCTCGCCCGTGACCTGCACGACTTCGTGGCCCATCACATCAGCGGGATCGTGGTGCAGGCGCAGTTCGGCCAGCGGCTCTTCGATCGTGACCCCGTGGCCGCGGCCCAGGCGCTGCACGAGATCGAAGCCGCAGGCACGCAGGCGCTGGTGTCGATGCGGCGTACCGTGAGCATGCTTCGCGACCTCGACGGCACGTCCGGCCATGGTCGCCGGCACACCCTCGACGACCTGCCCGATCTGGTGGCCGGCTTTCCTTCCGCGACGCTCACCATGAACCTCGGAACGCGGCCCGACTCCATTCCGCCGCAGACCACGACCACCGCATACCGCGTGGTTCTCGAGGCATTGACCAATGTGCGCAAGCACGCCCGCGGTGCTACAGCTGTCGAGGTCCGTGTAGCCGCGGAGGCGGGCCTGTTGACAGTGACCGTGACCGACGACGCGCCTCCGCGACCCGCGCCTCCTGTACGCGGCCAGCGCGGCGGCTTCGGGCTGATCGGTCTAACGGAACGGGTGACGGCCGCCGGCGGCACGCTCACGAGCGGCCCGCGATCGCCCACAGGATGGCGGGTTGAGGCGAGACTTCCGGTGAAGGAGACGACGTGACTGACCGAACCCGGCCGATCCGCGTCGTGGTCGCCGACGACCAGGCAATGGTGCGTACTGGACTCCGCCTGTTCCTCAACGATCAGCCGGACATGCAGGTCGTCGGCGAAGCCGCCGACGGCGCCCAGGCGGTGGAGATGGCCCGCAAGGTCGAACCCGACGTCGTGGTGACCGACATCAGGATGCCGCGCCTGGACGGCCTGGAAGTGACCAGGCTGCTGGTCCCGACCTACCGCGTCGTCCTTGTCACCACCTTCGACCTGGATGAGTACATCTACGCCGCGCTGCGTCTCGGCGCGAGCGGTTTCCTGCTCAAGGAGTCCGCCGCCACACTGCTGGCCGAAGCGGTACGGTCGGCGGTGGTAGGCGATACGCTCATCAGCCCCTCGGTCACTGTCCGCCTCCTCAAGCATCTGGCGGCCCCTGACGCCGGCCGCAGTACAGCGGGCCGCGCGCCCGCCGAACCTGTGGAGCCGCTCACCGACAGAGAGACCGAGGTCGCCGTACTCGTAGCGCGCGGGCTGACCAACGCCGAGATCGCCGACGAGCTCGTCATCGCCCTCGGCACCGCCAAGGCGCACGTCGCGAGCGTGCAACGCAAGCTCGCCGTACGCAACCGCGTGGGCATCGCCACCTGGGCCTGGGAAACCGGCCGAGCCAGATGACCGGTGTCTCTTCTATCAGGTGCTTGCTGTCGCCTATGGCGTGACAGCGATGTTGGTCAGGCCCGCCGTCGCGTTGGCCACTATGTCGGAGGCGTGGACCACGCTAAGCATGCCAGAGCATTTCGACGTCGAGGTGACATTGATGGCGTACCTTCCGACACCACCGAGGTCGGAGACGCTGCCGTGCCAGCGGTTGCCGCACCCGTCGAATTCTGACCCGACAGGCCCCGTGCCCGTCATCGATCGCCTTGGCCCAGTTGCATGCTGACCACCGGGCATCGCGGGACAGCCCGCGGTTCAACCCGGTGATCGACGGTATCGCGGTGCCGCAGCACCCGGGGACCGGCCTCAGACCCGCACGGACCGGGTTCTGGCCGATTGGGCGTACACGTCCCGCCATCCCATAACATTCAGCAGGCATCTTGGGCGCCACAGCGCTAGAGAGCCTGTGGATATCTGTCTCGTAGACAAGGTGGTTTAGGCCGCACACGTAGTCGTTGGCATCGCCGCCGAGGACGACAGGCACGCAGATAGACACTCAGACAGCAAAAGAGCCACCCTCCGAAGATCGGAAAGTGGCTGTTTCTACTGGTCAGACTGGGTGGGGCTACCAGGAGAGCAATCGTCAAGACCTGTGGATCAAGTTCTTAAGCGGCTGCCGATGAAGGCTGCCCCTCAGGGCGTTCGACGAGTTTGCCGTTGACGAACGTCGCCCCAGCGCGGACCAGCGCGACGAGATGCGG
>NZ_JBQQBQ010000047.1:0-81286 GCF_052245915.1 Nonomuraea sp. 10N515B | reverse complement strand
CGAGCACCAGATCGACGACCTGATCGCGGCCGACGGTACTGCCGCGGCGTAGACTCTGGATTCGATGTGCAGCCCGGCCAGGCTGGCGCTGCTCGCTGCGCTCGCCGGCGGGCCACGCGGGCGGGCCGAGCTGCAGGACGCGCTGGGCGCCGAGAGCTCGACCGGGCACCTGTACCACCACCTGCGCGAGCTGCAGCGGGGCGGGTTGATCCGGCAGCCGCGGCGCGGCACGTACGAGATCGTGGGGCGAGCCCTCATCCCGCTCCTCGCCATCCTGTCCGCCGCCCTCGACGTCGGCCCCGGCTCGCCGGGGGTCGACGACCCCGCCCCGCCGTCCGAGACGGAGCCGGAATGATCACGCCACGGCACCGCGCCGCGTGGCGGGCCTGGCGATCGGGGGACGTGGACGAGGCCGCCCGCCTGGCGCGACCGCCCCGTGGCGCCGAGCGGTTACTCGTCCTGGCCGACCTGGTGCGCGGGCGGTTCGAGCAGGGGCTGGCCCGCTACCAGGCGCTCCGGCGCCCGCCGCGTGCGCTGGACATGCCGGTGGCGCACGCCTGGGTGCACCTGGACCGGGTGGACAAGGCGTGCGAGCACTTACACCGCCGGCGCCGCCGCCTTCCGCCCGGTCTGGCGCTGCGGCGCGACCACCCGATGACGGTCAAGGCGGACGGGCCCGTCACGCTGCCGTTCGCCGACCATCCGCTGGCGCCGTACCTGCCGGCCGTCGAGGGCACGCTGAACGGGCGCCATACGCTCATCCACCTGGACACCGGAGGCGCGTTCCTGGTGATGGGCCTGGAGCGGGCGGCGGCGATGGGCGTCGAGGCCGTACCGGCCGGCCGCCGCTTCCACGGCGTCACCCGCACGCCGGTCCGCACCGGCCTCGTCCGGGAGCTGGACCTCGGGGGCGTGGCGCTGACGAACGTGCCGGTGGACGTCCTCCCCACGCTGACCGGCCCCCAGGACATCGTGATCATGGGCACCTGCCTGCTGCGGCACTTTCTGCCCACCATCGACGCTCCGGCCGGTCATCTCCTCCTGGCCCCGCGCGGGCACCGTCCTCCGCCGGACGGCGTCCGGGTGCCGTTCTGCCTCTGGGCGGACCACTTCATGTTCGCGAAGGGCGGCCACGGCCCGCGCGATCTCACCTTCTTCGTCGACTCCGGCCTGGTGCACCTGATCGAGGACGACGGCAGGATCAGGCAGGCGGCCGTGCTGGCGACGAGGTCCCAGTACCGCACCTGGGGCATCCCTCGTGCCGATCTCGCGGCCACCCACCTCACGGCACCGCACCCGCTGCGCCTGGGACCGCTGGAGCAGCCGGCGCACCTTCTGTCCGTCGCGCCGGGCAGGACTGCGCCGTGGTCCGACTTCGGCGGCGTCAGGATCGACGGGCTGATCTCGCAGGCTTTCCTCTCCGAGTACGCCTGGACGCTGGACTTCGACCGCCAGGAATACACGTTCCAATAGCTCCGGTCGAACTCTTTTTCGAGTACGCTTGACGACCATGTCGCGCCCCCTGACGCTCAGCCTCACGTCCGCAAGGCGGCTGGCCGTGACCTGCCAGCACCTGGCCGGTCCCCGCCCAGGCAACGACCTCGACGGCCTGCGGCAGGTGCTGCGGACGTTGCGGTGTCTGCAGCTCGACCCGGTCAACGTGGTGACACGCAGTCACCTGCTGGTGCTCTGGAGCAGGGTCGGCGGCTACGACCCGGGCGACGTGGACGTGCTGCTCTGGCGCGAGCGCTGGCTGTTCGAATACTGGGCGCACGCCGCGTCGATCGTGCTGGCCGAGGACTACCCCATCCACCAGGTGATGATGCGCGTCTACCCGGCGGGCGAGTCCCGCTACGCGCAGCAGGTCCGCGACTGGCTGGCGGCGAACGACGCCTTACGGCAGCACGTCCTCGACCGGCTGCGGGAGAAGGGTCCGCTGCCGGTCGGCGGGTTCGACGACCTCGCGGCCGTCGCGTGGCGGTCGAGCGGGTGGACCCATGGCCGCAACGTCGAGCGGATGCTGGACTTCCTGTGGTTCCAGGGCCACGTGATGGTGGCGGGCCGGGAGGGGCGTACCCGCCTGTGGGACCTGCCCGAGCGCGGGCTGCCGCAGTGGGCCGAGCTGGAGCCGTTGCCGCGGGAGGAAGCGGTGAGGCGGGCGGCCGAGCACGCGCTACGCGCACTCGGCGTGGCCCGCGCGGCCGACATCGAGCGGCATTTCATCCGCTCCCGCTATCCCGGCCTCGCCGAGGTGCTGAGCGGCCTGGAGGCGTCGGGGCGGGTCGTGCCCGCCGAGGTCGAGGGCGGCGACGAGCGGTGGTACGTCCACCGCGACGTGCTCGGCCTGCTGGAGCGCGACTGGGAGCCGCGCACCACGCTGCTGTCGCCGTTCGACAACCTCATCTGCGACCGGGAGCGGACCGAGCGCCTGTGGGGGTTCGTGTTCCGGACGGAGATGTACGTGCCCAAGGCCAAGCGGCAGTACGGGCACTACATCCTGCCGATCCTCCACGGCGAGCGGCTGGTCGGCAGGCTGGTGCCGCGTCTGGACCGGCGCCGGGCGCGGCTGGAGATCGAAGGGTTGTTCCCCGAGCCGGGCACGTCCGCGGACACGGCGACCGCCGTGGGGCGGGCGGTCGCCGAGTTGGCCGCCTTCGCCGGGGCCCGCGAGATCGCCTACGGGGACAAGGTGCCGGACCCGTGGCGAGCCGCGCTGTCGCCCTGACGCGCTCAGTTTCCTTGCTTGTGCGTGCTCCAATACTCATCGGCGGCGGCCTGGATGTCGGCGAGCACCTTCTCGTAGGTGTCGGGCTTGGCGACGAACCCGCTGAAGCCGTCCAGCGCGGCGGTGAGCACGGGTGGCGGCGTGGCCTCGAAATACCGGTTGACCAGCCGATACTCGCCACTGCCCGCGGCCTTGCCGACCTCCGCGATGGCCTCGTCGGCGACGGCGACCTTGGGGTTGGCCGAGACGTCTCCCCTGGCGGTGGCCCACTTCTCCTGCGCGCCGGCCCCCACCCACCACTTGAGATATTTCATGCTGGCCGCGGGATCGGGCGCCTTGGCCAGCGAGCACAGCGGGCCGCTCTCGAAGATCATCGAGGTCTTGGGGAGGGACGCGTTGACGTTCGGGATCACGAAGAAGCCGTAGTCGGTGCCCGGCTTCATGCCGCGCTGGGTCATGCTCGTGTTGAACCACGTCCCGAACGACACCATCGCCGCCTTGCCGGTCTTGAGCACGTCGCCGGGGTCGGTCTTGTCACCGGGGTTGTTGAAGTAGCCCGCATCGATCATCGACTTCCAGCGTTTCATCACCTCCACCACGCCGGGATCGGTGTATTTGGCCTGGCCGGTGGACAGGCGGTCGTACAGGTCGGGGTCGGTGCCGGCGAGGAGCTGCTCGAACCAGACGAAGGAGAACAACACGGAGGTGTGATAGAAGGCGGGCACGCCGTTCTTCTTCAGCGTGCCGGCGATCTGGATCAGCTCGTCCCAGGTCGCAGGCGGCTTCAGCCCGTGCTCGTCGAAGAGCTTCTTGTTGTAGAACATGCCCCAGTAGGCCGCGTTCAACGGCACGCAATACTGCTTGCCGCCGATGGTGTAGTAGGGGGCCAGATCGGCCGACAGGTCGCCGTTCTTGATGGCCTCCTGCCAGATCGCGGTCGTCTCCGCCACCTGCTTCTGGGCGACGATCTCCGCCAGCCGCCCGCCCGTCGTCCAGGTGAACAGGTCGGGTTTCACGCTCGTGCGGAAGGACGCCTTGATGAACGCCTGGTACGTCGGCTCGTCGGTGTAACCCACCGACTTCATCGACAGGCCGATCTGCTGTTGGGACAGGACGCCCATCTCGTCGAAGTATTTGCTCCAGGCGCCCTTGTCGTTGTAGAGCTTCAGCTCGGTCTTGCCGGGCTGCTGCTGCCCGGCGGTGTCGCCGGAGGAGCCGCAGCCGGCGAGTAAGAGGGAAGTGACGGCGGCGATGAGCACTGGACGCGACCGGATCATGCCCGGCCCTCCTGTTTCACTTGTGGTCCTGGCTGGAGATGAAAACGGGCCCGAGTGCAAGTCATCTAATCACTTGATATCTTGGGCGTCCATAGCCGCCGGAACAACAGCCCGCCTCGTGGTCTCCCGGTAGTCCCGGGGCGCCATGCCGTAGGCGCGTTGAAAGAGCCTCCCGAAGTACGACTGGCCGGAGAAGCCGCACCGGTGCGCGATCCCGCCGATGCTCTCCGTGGTCGTGGTCAGCAGCAGCGCGGCGTGCTCCAGCCGCCGCCTGGCCACGAACGCGACGGGCGTGCAGCCGTAGTGCGTGCGCATGGAGCGGGCGAGGTGCCCCGGGCTCACCGCGGCCAGGGCGAGCAGCCGGGGAAGCCCTTCGCGCAGGTTCTCCTCCCGGCTCATCGCGACGCAGGCCGACACCAGCCAGCCGGGCCGCCGGTCCACGGCCGTGCCGTCCGCGCTCTCCAGCAGCGGGACGACCGCCGTCCAGAGCCGCACCAGGTCGAGCACGCGCGGCACACCGGAATAGGCGCCCAGCACGCGGGCGAACTCGGCCGCGACCGGCCCCTCCAGGTCGGCGCGCGCCGCCGGTGGCAGCTCGCGCCGGTCCCAGTCCGCCGTGCCGGCCAGCCCGGCGAGGTCGGCGAAGGCCCGCCAGCGCTCGCTCGGGAAGGCGATGTTGACGAACCGCAGGCCCGTTGCGGTCGTGGCGGCGAACTCGTGCCGGTCGTGCGGCCGTACCAGCACAACATCACCGGCACGCAGCGGCATCTCGCACTCGCCCACTCTCTGGGTGCCCACCCCCGCCGTCACGAACACCAGCTCGTGGAAATCGGCGTGCGTGTGCGGCTCGGGCCGGTCGCGGCGGCCGCCGGTCACCGGCACCAGGGCCGCGTGGTACGGCAACCCGGCCGCGAATTCGACCCACCGCAGAATCGTCGGCATGTCAGGAAATTAATAGTTATGGAGCGGCGAGTACTAGTAACTCGGGCCGCAGTCACCGAAGAATCCGGATCGACGCCCTTCCCTGCAGAGGAGTACATGGTGATCAAGGATGTCGAGCGGACCCTCCAGGACTACGACCGCAACGGCTACACGATCTTCCGGAACGTCCTCGACCGCGACCTGGTCGCCGAGGCGAGCGACCACGTCGCCTGGCTCCAGGCCAAGCACCCGGACCGGCTCGGCGAGGACCTGGCCACCGAGCTGGTCGCCGGCGACCCGTTCTGGGTGCGGCTGGTGAGCGACGACCGGCTGCTGGACCTCGCCGAGTTGTTCGTCGGCCCGGATATCGCCCTGTTCGCCGCGCATTACATCAGCAAGCCGCCCTTCTCCGGCATGCCGGTCCTGTGGCACCAGGATGGGGCGTACTGGCCGCTGGAGCCGATGCGGGTCGTCACGCTGTGGCTCGCGGTCGACGAGTCCACGCCGGACAACGGCTGCGTACGGGTGATCCCGGGCTCGCACAAGGAGGACCTGCACGCGCTCCGGCAGCGCGACGACATCGACAACGTGCTCGGCTCGGAGAGCGCGGTGACGGTGGACGAGTCGCGGGCGGTGGACCTGGTGTTGTCGCCCGGCGACGTGGAGGTGCACCACCCGAACATCCTGCACGCCTCCAACGCCAACACCTCGCCCAGGCGCCGCTGCGGCCTGACGATCAGGTACATCCCGACCTCGACCCGGATCACCAGCGAGCAGCAGCCATTCGTGTCGGCGCTGCTGCTGCGCGGCGACCCGGGAGTGAACGTCTACCAGCCGCTCCCGAGGTACGTCGAGGGTGAGCACATGCCGTTCGCCGGCGCGGAGAAGTGGGCCTGAGCCAGACCTCTCATCGGTAGACGGCACCTGGTAGACGAGCTTGCGCCCGCGCAGGTGCACCCGCACCCGGTACGCCCCGGGACCGGCGGCCGTCAGGCCGGTCACGGTGGTTCCCTGGGTGTCGGAGAGGGCCAGAGTGCCGCGCGGGCTGTCGTAGCCGACCTCGACCACCTCGTCCCACCCCTTGGTCCTGCGCCACGACCAGCAGGATCGCCGTCACCGTCAGGACCGTGGCCGCCGTGCGGGTGAAGCGGCCGCGGCGGCGGCCACGCATTCCGGACCGAACGCCCCATCGACCAAGAGCAGCAGCAGGCTGGGGAGGTGCCGGAGGAGCAGCACCACAGCCGCAGCGCGGCCGACGATCCCGCCGAGCCGGTCCCGCCCGGTTCTGACGCTCGCATACCAGCCCGCGAAGGCCAGGACGATCAGCGGTGCGCCGCCGTACCAGAACAGCGGGAACGCTCCGATCAGGTTCGCCGGGATCATCGAGTCGATCTCGTAGCCCGGGCACCCGCCAGAGATCATGACCGCGTAGAAAAAGCTGCTGCGGTCGCCTCCGGTCAGCAGAGACAAGACCCGGGTGGAGATGCTGGGAGCCAGCGCGGTCAGCAGAGCCGCAGTCCAGAGAACCCATGATCGTCGGGGCACGAGAGGGGAGACTAGGAGACGATGGCACCATCCGCCCATAGCGGAAGAGGAAAGCCGCATGACCGACCTGGACGCGCGAGAAGGCCTGGGCGGCCGGGACCGCCGCGTCCATGCAGACCGGGGTGTTCGGTTCCCAGTCAATCCCCAGAAAAGGCCAGTACTCTCACCCTTCATGAAGTGGGAGTACCAGACGTGAAGATCCGGTACATGCTGCTGCACGCCTACGGCATGGGCGGCACCATCCGCACGGTGGTCAACCAGGCCGGAGCGATGGCCGAGGCGGGCCACGACGTCGAGATCGTCAGCGTGGTGCGGCGGCGCACCAAGCCGCAGTTCGCCATCGACCCACGGGTGCGGCTGTCGGCGCTGGTGGACCAGCGCGACGGGGTGGCCTCCGATTCGCTGGCCCGCAAGGTGTGGCGGCGGGCCCGCGGCAAGATCGTGCCGTACGGCGAGTTCGCCGCCGAGTACTTCACCGAACGTGTGGAGGCCACGGTCATGGACTACGTGTCCTCGCTGACCGACGGCATCCTGGTCACCACCCGCCCGGCACTGAACCTGATCTCGGCCCGCCGCGCCTCCCGCAAGGTCATCCGGGTGGCGCAGGAGCATATGAACCTGGCCGCCTACCACCCGGCCGTACGCGAGCAGATCGCCCGCCACTACGGCCGCTTCGACGCGATCACGGTGCTGACCGAGACCAGCCGGGCCGAGTACCGGGCGCTGCTGAGCCCCGGAGCGCCGGTCGTGCGCATCCCGAACGCCGTGCACATGGAGCACCGCAAGCACTCCGACCAGAGCAACCCGGCCGTGATCGCGGTCGGCCGCCTGGTGCCGCAGAAGGGCTTCGACATGCTCATCCCGGCGTTCGCCGCGGTCGCGGACGCCTACCCGGAGTGGACGGTGCGGATCTTCGGCACCGGACCGTCGCAGCAGCGCCTGCAGGAGCGGATCGACGAGCACGGCATGGGCGGGCGGATCCGGCTCATGGGCCGCACCGACCGCATCCACGAGGAGCTGGCCAAAGCGTCCATCTACGCCCTCAGCTCGCGGATCGAAGGGCTGCCGATGGCGATGATCGAGGCGATGGGCCACGCCCTGCCGATCGTCGCCTTCGACTGCCCCACGGGACCCGCGGACGTGCTGACGCCCGGCCGGGACGGGCTGCTGGTGCCGTCGCGCGACTTCGAGAAGCTGGGCGAGGCCCTCGCCCGGCTGATGGGCGACCGCGAGTTGCGCGCGCGCCTGGGCGCCGCCGCGGCGGAGACGGCGCACGCCTATACGCCGCAGGTCGTGATGCCGCTCTGGAAGGAGCTGTTCGCCGCCCTGGCGAGCGGCCGGCCGCTCCCCGCGAGCCTCACGCGAAGTCCGTGATGACCGGCACCAGGGCCCGCGGCCCGCGGAACGGGATCATGTGCGGCATGCCCGGCACGACGACGCGGGGCAGCTTGTCCTCGGGGCGGTCGCGCATCGCCTCCTGGAACGTGGCGACGACCCGCCGGAGCCCCGCGTCCCGGTAGTCGGCCACGTTGAGCGGCGCCATGCGCGGGCTCTCCCGCACGGAGTTGCGCAGCCACCTGCCGATCATGCGCGGCCAGGAGCGCGCCCGGGGATCCACCGCGGGCGGCAGCTCCTCGGCCTCGAGCCAGGAGACCAGGGCGTCGGTGAGCCCGGGCAGGTCGAGCGGGCGTGCTGTGCCGCCCTCCCGGAGGGACGCGCCGCCAGCCGGTCATGGGCCACCGGCCGGCCTTGACGGTCCGCCGTTCCAGATCCGTGCGATCCATGCGTTCACAGGTGCCCGCCGGAGGGCCGCGAAACCACGTTCTGGAAGTCGTCAAATCCCGAGGGCGGGCAGTATGGCGCGGGCCGTACAGGAAAGGGGCCCGAGAGGAGACCCGCTGGAGCAAGGAGGCCGTGATGGTTTCGTCGCAGAGCGTGTTCCGCCGCAAGCCGGTCGAGCAGATCGCGGAGGAGCACGAGGGTGAGCTGTCCCGGGCGCTCGGGTTGTGGCAGCTCACCGCGATCGGCATCGGCGGCATCATCGGCGCGGGCATCTTCGCCCTGGCCGGGGCGGTGGCCAACCAGACGGCGGGGCCGGCCGTGCTCGTGTCGTTCCTCCTGGCCGGGGTGGCCAGCGCGGCGGCGGCCTTCTCCTACGCCGAGTTCGCCGGCATGATCCCGAAGGCCGGGTCCGCCTACACCTACGGCTACGCGGTGCTCGGCGAGGTCGTGGGCTGGTTCATCGGATGGGACCTGTTGCTGGAGTACACGGCCATCGTCGCCGTCGTCGGCATCGGCATATCCGGATATTTCGGCTTTCTGGTGCAACAGTTGGGCATCACCCTGCCACCGTGGATGCTCGGCGCGCCGGGGACCGGAGACGGGCGCGTGGTGGACCTGTTCGCGGTGCTGCTCTGCCTGCTGATCGCCTTCCTGCTGAACCTGGGCATCAAGGCGGCCGCCAGGTTCGAGACGTTCGTGGTCGCGATCAAGGTGGCCGTGGTGCTGCTGGTGATCGGGGTCGGGTTCTTCTTCATCGACCCGGCCAACTACACGCCGTTCTTCCCCTTCGGCGTCAGCGGGGCCATCACCGGCGCGGCCACGGTGTTCTTCGCCGTCTTCGGCTACGACGCGATGAGCACCGCCGCCGAGGAGTCCAAGGACGCCCGGCGGCACATGCCCAAGGCCATCGTCTACTCTCTGGCCATTTCCATGGTCCTGTACGTGCTCGCGACGCTCGTCCTCACCGGCATGCAGAACTACCGGGACATAGACCCGGAGAGCGGATTCTCCTCGGCGTTCGCCGCCGCCGGGCTGTCCGGCCTGGCCACGCTGATCGCGGCGGGCGCCGTCATCGGCATCCTGACCGTCATGTTCACGTTCATGCTGGGCGTCACCCGGGTGTGGTTCTCCATGAGCAGGGACGGGCTGCTGCCCCTGTGGTTCGCCCGGCTGCATCCGGTACGGCGGGTGCCCACGCGCGTCACCTGGATCGTGGGCGTCGCCTCGGCGCTGATCGCCGGGTTCCTGCCCATCAGGGAGGCGGCCGAGCTGACCAACATCGGCATCCTGCTGGCCTTCGTGGTGGTGTGCGCGGCCGTGATCGTGCTCCGCTACCGCCAGCCCGACCTGCACCGGGAGTTCCGCACGCCCGGCATGCCCGTGGTGCCGGGCATCGGCGTGCTCTTCTCCCTCTGGCTGATCACCTTCCTGGACCCGGTGACCTGGCTGCGCTTCGCCGTGTGGTTCGCGCTGGGACTCATCATCTACTTCGCGTACAGCCGCCGTCATTCCGCGCTCAATACCTGACCACGACCAGGGTTTTACCGAGGGGAGAGATCCGTAAAACGGCCTGGACATAATCTGGGTTGTGGGGCTCGGCACACGGCATGGTGACCCGGGCGCCTGAGTCGTTGGAGCAATCATGACCATGGCCGCGCCGCACGTCTCGGGCGGTCTGCCGGCGGAGCTCAACACTTTCGTGGGCCGCCGGCACGAAATAGCCGAGGTCAAACGGCTGCTGTCCGAGGCCAGGCTGGTGACGCTGGTCGGCGTGGGAGGCGTCGGCAAGTCCCGGCTGGCCCTGCGCGTCGGGTCCGACCTGCGGCGCGCCTTCCACGCGGGCGTATGGCTGATCGAGCTCGCCGCGCTGGAGAACCCCATGCTTCTCGTCCCGGCCGTCATGGAGAAGCTGGAGATCCAGGACCGTTCCGTACGCCCCCCTATCGAGGTGCTCGTCGACCACCTGCGGGACAAGGAGATGCTCGTGCTCCTGGACAATTGCGAGCACCTCCTGGACGAGTGCGCGGCCATGGTCGACACGCTGATGCGCGCGGCCCCCGGCCTGCGGATCCTGGCCACCAGCCGGCAGGCGCTGGGCGTCGCCGGCGAGCGGACGATGCCGTTGCCGACGATGTCGGTGCCGGACGCCGACGGGGCGGGGCCGTCGGCCGAGGCGATGGGGCGGTCCGACGCGGTGCGGCTGTTTGCCGAGCGGGCCAAGGCCGTGCTGCCCGGCTTCGAGGTCACCGACGCCAACAGAGAGAGCGTGGCGTGGATCTGCCGGCGGCTGGACGGCATGCCGCTGGCGATCGAGCTGGCCGCCGTCCGGCTGCGGGCCATCTCCGTACAGCAGCTGCTGGCCCGGCTGGACGACCGCTTCCGCCTGCTCACGACGGGGGCGCGGACCGCGCTGCCGCGCCAGCAGACGCTGCGGGCGCTGATCGACTGGAGCCACGCTCTGTGCACCGAGCAGGAGCAGCTGCTCTGGAGCCGGCTCTCGGTGTTCTCCGGCGGCCTGGACCTGGAGGCGGCCGAGCAGGTCTGCGGCGGGAACGGCATCGCCGTCGAGGAGATCATCGACCTGGTGAACGGCCTGGTGGACAAGTCCGTGCTGGCGCGCGAGGAGCAGCAGAACGGCGTCAGGTACCGGCTGCTGGAGACGATCCGCCAGTACGGCCGCGAGCGGCTGCGGGAGTCGGGCGAAGAGGAGGAGCTGAAGGCCCGCCACCGCGACTGGTACCGGGACCTCGCCCTCCGCGCGCAGGAGGGATGGTACGGGCCCGATCAGGTGGCCTGGTTCGCCCGCCTGCGTGCCGAGCACGGCAATCTCCGCACGGCCATGGACTCCTGCCTCACCACGCCCGGCGAGGCGGAGGCCGGCCTGGTCATCGCCGCGGCGCTGCGGTTCTACTGGATCGCGGCCGGCGCGCTGCGCGAGGGACGCAGCTGGCTCGACCGGCTGCTCGCGGCCGAGCCGGCGCCCACCGCCGCACGCGCCAGGGCCCTGCTGGTCAACGCCAGGCTCGCGGTCCTGCAGAGCGACTTCGGCGTGGCCACGGCGATGCTGGAGGAGAGCAAGGATCTGGGCCACCGGCACGGGGACGCGCTGGTCCTCGCCGGCGCGGCCTACGTCTGCGGCCTCGCGGCCCTGATCCAGCGCGACCCGTCCCGGGCCGTGACCCTCCTGGGCGAGGCCATCGAGGCCCACCGCGCCGCGGACGACCAGATGGGCGTGGTCAACGCGATGATGTACCTGGCCACCGCGCACTCCCTGCTGGGCCACCCCCAGCAGGCCGCGGACCTCTACAAGGAATGCCTGACGATCTGCGAGGTCCAGAACGAGCACTGGTTCAGGTCGTACACGCTGTGGGTGTTCGGGATCGAGACGTGGAAGCAGGGCGACACGGCGCGGGCGGTCGAGATGGAGCGCGAGGCCATCCGGCTCAAGCAGCCCTTCGACGACCGCCTGGGCATCGCGCTGTGCATGGAGGCGCTGGCCTGGATGGCCGCCGAGGACGAGGCCGAGCGGGCCGCGGTGCTGCTCGGGGCCTCCCAGGAGAGCTGGCGCTCGTTCGGCGGGCCGCTGTTCGGCTACCTCTCCGCCTTCCACGAGAGCGCCGAGACGGTGGCGCGCGAACGCCTGGGCGCGCGCGACTTCGACGCGGCCTTCCACAAGGGCACCGAGATGAGCTGCGCCGAGGCGCTCGCCTACGCCATAGGCCGCGCCGCCCCGCGGGACAAGCAGGCGCGCGAGACCTCGCCGCTGACCCGGCGGGAGCGGGAGATCGCCGCGCTCGTCGCCCAGGGCATGAGCAACAAGGAGATCGCGGCCCACCTGGTGATCGCGCAGCGCACCGCCGAGGCGCACGTGGAGCACATCCTGTGCAAGCTCGGGTTCACCTCGCGGACCCAGATCGCCGCCTGGATCTACGAGCAGGACCGTTCCGGGAGCTCGTCATGACCACCGGCCTCGTGACGGATAAATCCAGCTTTGTCGGGCGCAAGCGTGAATTGTCGGAATCCCGGCGCATGCTGGCCTCGAGCCGGCTGCTCACCCTGACCGGCCCGGGCGGCGTCGGCAAGACCCGGCTGGCGCTCAGGCTCGCCGAGATTCTCCGGGGCAGTTTCCGTGACGGGGTGGAGGTCGTGGAGCTGGCCTCCCTGGAGACCGGCGAGCTGCTCGAGCCGACGGTCGCCGCGGCGCTGGGGCTGCGCGACGCCGGCCCCGATCCGGTGAAAGTGATCATCGACTACCTGTCGGACCGGCGGATGCTGCTCGTGCTCGACAACTGCGAGCACGTGCACGAGGCCTGCGCCCGCCTCGTCGACCGGCTGCTGCGCTCCGCTCCCCGGCTGCGCATCCTGGCGACCAGCAGGCGGACCCTGGGCGTGTACGGCGAGCAGGTGCTGCCCGTCCCCACGCTGCCCGTACCCGACCCCGGGCACGGGTTGCGGGAGACCGCCCGCCACGACGCCGTCCGCCTGTTCGTGGAGCGCGCGGCGCGGGCCGTGCCCGGCTTCTCGCTGCACCCGGGCAACAAGGCGTGGGTGGTGCGGCTGGCCCGGCGGCTGGAGGGCATCCCCCTCGCCATCGAGCTGGCCGCGGCCCGGCTGCGCACCTCGACGCTGGAGGACCTGGCACGCGAGCTCGACGAGCGCCTCGACGTGCTGGCGGCCGACGCCCCTTCCGCGCCGCCGCGCCATCGCACGCTGCGCGCCACCATGGACTGGAGCTTCGGCCTGTGCTCGGCCGGGGAGCGGCGGTTGTGGTCACGGCTGTCGATGTTCCCCGGCGGGGTCGATCTGGACACCGCCGAGTCGGTGTGCGCCGGCGACGGCATCGACGACATGGAGGTGCTCGACCTGCTGGCCGGGTTGGTGGACAAGTCCGTCGTGGCCGGCGAGCTGCGGGAGGGCAGGCTCAGGTACCGCATGCTGGAGAGCCTGCGCGCGTACGGGAGCGAGCGGCTGCCGGCCGCCGACCGGCGGCTCCTGCGCTCCCGCTACGTCCGGCACTACCGTGAGCTGGTGGAGCGCCACCGCATCGACCGCCTGGTTCCCGACCAGCTCGAGCGTTACAACCTGCTGCGCGGGGAGCTGCCCAACCTGCGGGCGGCGCTCGACGCGTGCATGTGCGAGCCCGCGCTCGCACCCGTGGGGCTGGGCACCGCGTCGGCGATGTGGTGCTACTGGCTGCTGGCCGGCTCGCTCACCGAGGGCCGCTACTGGCTGGAACGCGGCCTGAGGCTGGTGCCGGACGGCACCAGCACGCGGGGGCAGGCGCTGTGGGCGTGCGGCCTGCTCGCGCTGCGCCAGGGCGACGTGAGGGCGGCCGGGCCGCGGCTCGGGGAATGCCGTGACCTCGCATGTCAGGCCGGGAACGACCGGATCCTGCCGCGCGCGCTCATGGCCGAGGGCGTGGCCGCGTTCTCCACCGGCGACGGCCGCCGGGGTCTGGAGTTGCTGCGCGAGTCCCTGGCGCTCCACCGGGCCATGGAGGACCTAGACGGCGTGCTGTACAGCTTGTACTTCGCCGCCGCGTACGGCTCCAGCGAGGACCCCCGCCAGGCCGCCGAGTTCGGCGAGGAGCTGCTGGACCTGTGCGAGCGGCACCACGCTCTGGTCTCCCGCGCCTACGCCCAGATGTCGCTCGGCGTCGCGCGGTGGAATCTGGGCGACTGCTCGCGGGCGGAGGAGCTGGTGACGGCGGCCACCGAGTTCGCCGGCGAGATCGGCGACCGATGGTGCCTCACCCAGTGCCTGGAGGTGCTGGCGTGGGCGGCGGGCCGGCGCGGGGAGCATGAGCGGGCGGCGGAGCTGCTGGGCGCCGCGCATGTGTTGTGGCGGGTGATGGGCGCCGCGCCGGAGCGGCTGAGTTACCACGCCGTCTGGCACGAGCGCTGCGAGCAGCAGGCGTGCCTGGCACTGGGCAGGCGGACGTTCTCAGGGGCGTTCCGCGCCGGTGAGCGGCTCGGCCCGGACCGCGCCGTGGCCTACGCCTGTGGCCGCGAGAGCATCGCCCAGCACGCGTAGGCCGGTGCGGGGTCTCGATAGCATGATGGGGTGCACGGTCTTCTCCGCTCCTTATGGAACGAGCCACGTGCCCCCAACCCTCCACGGCGGGTGTGGCGGGACTGGGCGCTCGTAGGAGTGCTCGTGCCGGTCGCGGTGCTCGAAGGGGTCATGCGGCCGGACCTTTCCTGGCGGGCCCTGTCGGTCGCTGTCACCGTCGGGCTGGTGTTCACGTTGTTGTGGCGCCGCACCAGGCCGCTGCTGATGGTCCTGATCATTTTCGCCGCCACGAGCCTGGCGCCGTTGTTCACCGGTGGCGCGGCCATCGAGATGTACACGATGGCCTACGTGCTGGTGGCGCTGTACGCGTTGTTCCGGTGGGGGTCGGGGCGGGAGGTCGCGATCGGGTTCGCCATCATGCTGGCCACCGTCTCGATGTCGGTGGCCGCCGGCCGCATCGCCGCCCCCGCCGACATGGTCGGCGCGTTCGCCGTGATGTTCTCCTCCTTCGCGCTGGGCGTGGCCTTCCGGTTCCGGTCGCGGGCCAGGATGCGCGAGCTCGACCAGGTCAAACTGCTCGAACGCGAACAGCTGGCCCGCGACCTGCACGACACCGTCGCCCATCACGTCTCGGCGATGGCCATCCGCGCCCAGGCGGGCCTGGCGACGTCGGCCACGCATCCCGGCGCCGCCACCGAGGCGCTGCGCGTGATCGAGGCCGAGGCGTCGCGCACGCTGGCCGAGATGCGGGCCATGGTCCGGGTCCTGCGCAGGCACGAGCCCGCGGAGCTGGCCCCCGGCAAGCACATCGCCGATCTCGCCCAGCTCGCCGGTCAGGCCCGCGTCGGCCCGTCCGTCGACGTGGAGATCCGCGGCGACCTCGACAGCCTGCCGCCGTCGATCGGCGCCGCGATCTACCGCATCGCGCAGGAGTCGGTCACCAACGCCAGGCGGCACGCGCGGCACGCCACGCGCATCGAGGTGAGCGTGGCCGCCGACGACACCTCGGTGCGCCTGCGGGTGAGCGACGACGGCGACAACAGCTCCACGCGCACGATCTCGTCGGCGGGATACGGGCTCATCGGCATGATCGAACGCGCCGGCCTGCTCGGCGGCAGCTGCGAGGCGGGCCCGAACCCGGGCCGGGGCTGGACCGTGACGGCCGTGCTGCCCCGCACCGGGGCGGTGACATGAGCACCACCATCCCCGACAGGAACATCACGGTGGTCGTGGCCGACGACCAGGAGATCGCTCGCACCGGACTCAGGATGATCCTCGACGCCCAGCCGGACATCGAGGTCGTCGGCGAGGCCGGCGACGGGCGACGGGCCGTCGAGCTCGCCCGGCGGCTGCGCCCCGACGTGTGCCTGTTCGACATCCGCATGCCTCACCTCAACGGCATCGACGCCACCCGCCTGCTGGCGGGCCCGGACGTCGGCGACCCGCTCGCCGTGGTGGTCATCACCACGTTCGACCTGGACGAATACGTCTACGAGGCGCTGCGGGCGGGCGCCCGGGGCTTCCTGCTCAAGGACGCGGGGCCGCAGCTGCTGGCCCAGGCCATCCGGGCGGCCGCGGGCGGCGACGCGCTGATCGCGCCGAGCATCACCGCGCGGCTGCTGGGCGCTTTCGCCGGCGCCGGGCCGGCCGCGCCGCTCGCGCAGCCCATCGAGGCGCTCACGGACCGGGAGGAGCAGATCCTGCTCACCGTGGCACGCGGGCGGACCAACAGCGAGATAGCCGCCGAGCTGCACATCTCGCTCAGCACGGTCAAGAGCCACGTCGCGAGCCTGATGACCAAGCTCGGCGTGCGCAACCGCGTGGAGATCGCGATGTGGGCGTACGAGACCAAGCGCGTCAAGCACTGACCCGGGACCGCCGCCGCCGGCGGATGATCCCTTCGGCGACGGCGAGGTTGATCACCCAGCCGGCGGCCAGGAGCAGCGCACGGGTGACCTCGTCCTGCTCACCGCCGTGCACGATGAGCCAGACGGCCTGGGTCACCGCCTGCGTGCCGGCGCCCATGCCGATCGCGTAGGCGCGGGTCATCCAGGCGCGGTGCCCGGCGATGTCCCGCCGCAGGATCGCGGCCAGGCCGAGCACGAGGGAGACGGCCATCGTCGTGCCGAACACGAGCCGGAAGGCGGCCAGCAGATCGCCGTCGCCGGGCGGGCGGGCCAGGAACAGGGTCATCCACAGGCCGGACAGCGCCGTGACGAGCCCGGCGGGGATGAGGTTCCGCCCCGCCGGGCGGTGCCAGCGCCGCCGGACGCGGCCGAACTGGAACGCCCCCAGGACGCTGTACAGGCTGGCGGCGACGATGTGCAGCATCACCGGCAGCGGCATGGCGACGAACCGCGCGTTCGCGGGCGTGACGTCGGCGCCGCCGGCCAGCTCGGTCAGCCGGACGGCGCCGGCGAGCACGGGAACGAAGCTGAGAACGATGAGCCCGGCGGGAAGGAGCCAACCTGCCCTGGTGGCCGGGCGGCGTGTCCTGGTGGTCTGGAGGGTCATGCCTCGATCGTGGCCGCCGGGGCGGTCGCGGTTCATCGGCGGAACGGCTCGGCCGACCCGGCCTATCGGCCACCGAGGAGGTCGTACTTTCGGCCGTTGGACCCGGGGCGGGTCTTGGCGACACTGACGTTCAACCGCTCCCGGAGGAGGAATGTGATGAAGGCTTTCGCTCTACGCACGTACGGCCCGCCCGCCGCGCTCAAGCTCATGGACGTCGACCGGCCCGAGCCCGGCCCCGGCGAGGTGCTGGTGCGGGTGCGCGCCACGTCCGTCCAGCCCTACGACTGGCACCTGATGCGCGGGGAGCCGTACGTCGCGCGGGTCATGCCCGGCGGCCTCGGGCTGCGCAAGCCGTCGATCCCGATCCTCGGCGCCGACGTGGCCGGCGAGGTCGAGGCGGTCGGGAAGAACGTCACCGAGTTCGCGCCCGGCGACGAGGTGTTCGCGATGTCCAAGCAGGGCGGGTTCGGCGAGTACGTCCGCGTCGAGGCAGCCGAGCTGGCGCCGAAGCCGCGGAACCTGTCGTTCGAGGAGGCGGCCGCGGTGCCGCTGGCGGCCGGCACCGCGCTGCTGGCCGTCCGCGACGACGGCAGGCTCCAGCCCGGGCAGCGGGTCCTGGTCAACGGGGCCTCGGGTGGCGTGGGGACGTTCGCCGTGCAGCTCGCCAAGGCCTTCGGCGCGCACGTCACCGGCGTCTGCAGCCACAGGAACGTGGACCTGGTCCGCTCACTCGGCGCCGACGAGGTCGTCGACTACACCAAGGAGGACTTCACCCGGCTCGGCCGCCGCTTCGACCTCGTGGTGGACAACGCGTGCAGCCGGCGCGCGTCGGCCTACCGGCGGGTCCTGAAGCCCAAGGGCATCCACGTCCTGGTCGGCGGGCCCGCCGGCCGCTGGTTCCAGCCGGCCGGGCGGATGTTCGCCACGCTGGCGGCCGGTATGTTCCTGCCCCACAAGGTGGTGCTGACGGACGTGGTCGGGTGCACGGCGGAGCAGAACAGGCGCAACCTCCTCACGCTGACCGGACTCATCGAGGACGGCCAGGTCAGCCCGGTCATCGATCGGCAGTACCCGTTCGAGGAGATCCCCGCGGCCATCAGGTACCAGGAGGAGGGCCGCGCCCCGGGCAAGGTCGTCATCACGGTGTCGGCGTAAGATCGCCCCGATTCTCGCGATCACGCAGAGATAGGGCATGCTAAAGATCTGTAAGCAACTGCCCGCGACGATTGCGATGAAGGTTCCTGATCATGCCATTCCTGACCCAGCTCGCCGACGTCGCCCGCCGCACCGGCGGACCGGTGACCGAAGTGGCCGGATGGAAGACCCGCGGTCACGGGCCGCAGCCCGAGGTGCAGGGCATCGTCTGTCACCACACCGCGGGCCCGCCGGCCGGCGGCGACTACCCGTCGCTGGCCGTGGTGCGCGACGGCCGCCCCGGATTGGACGGGCCGCTGTCGCACTTCGGGCTCGGCAGGTCCGGGCGGATCTACGTCATCGCCGCCGGACGATGCTGGCACAACGCCCCGTCGACCTCCCCGCGGCACGACAACTCCAGCTCGATCGGCATCGAGGCGGAGAACAACGGCGTCCAGCCCTGGCCCGCGGCGCAGGTCGAGGCCTACATCCGGCTGTGTGCGGAGCTGTGCCGCGAGTTCGGGCTGCCGGCCTCCCGGGTGAAGGCGCACCGGGAGGTCAACACCGCCAAACCGGACCCGCACTCCCTCGACATGAACGACTTCCGGGCGTCCGTCGCCGCCATCGTCAAGGGCGACCCGGACCCATCCTGGACGGAGACCATCGTGAAGAACCTGCCGCTGATCCGCCTCGGTGACGACAACGCCGACGTCAAGACGGTCAGAGGCTGCCTGTTCGCCCGCGGTCACGTGCCGCGGGCCGCCTACGCCGGCGTCCAGGACGGGCTCGAGGGCTGGTTGACGTCCACCCGCTGCGACACCGGCCTGGTCGAGCTGGTCCGCGGATTCCAGCAGGCCGAGGGCCTCGACGAGGACGGCGTCGTCGGGCCCAAGACCTGGCCGTCGCTGCTGCGCGTGTGAGCGGGGTCAGCCGACGATCGTGCGGGCCGCGACGAGCTCCCCTTCCTTGAAACCCTCCACCCGGACCACCTGGGCGGCGCCGATCCCCGGGACGGGGAACGTCACGGACTCCTGGGCCAGGTCCACAGACAGCCGCGGCCGGCCGTCGAGGTAGACGTCGGCCCGGTCCACGAGCCGGCTCCGCAGGGTCAGCTCGCCGCTCGCCGCGGCCACCTGCGCCTCGAGGCGGCGCACCGGCCGACCGGCCAGCAGCTGCCCGGCCCGTTCGAGCAGGTCCGTGTTGCCCTGGAGCACGTCCCTGCGCGTCATGCGGTGCCGCTGGTCGGGCACGACGCCGAGGTCCTCGACGGGGGTGCCCGCGAGGTCGTGCACGCGCAGGGTGCGCCGGATCGACACCCGCATGTTCGCCTGCCCCGGCAGCGGCCTGTACGGCGTGTCCGCGGCCGGCTCCGGCAGCTCCAGCAGCGTGCTGAGCAGCTGGTGCGTCCACACGTTGGCGCCGCCGGCGCCGGTGTTGCCGTCCACGCCGAGGACGGGGCCGATCTTGTGGTCCTGGAAGCCGGCGGCGAAGATGTCGGTCGCCGAGTAGCAGCGGGCGTCGGTGATCAGCACGACGGGGCCGTGGTAGCGCTGGCCGATGGCGTTGGCCCCGTCGGCGGGCGTGATGGTGAAGCCGCCGGAGTAGACGGCGCCCGTCTCCAGCGCCTGCTCCATCGACCTGCACCACGGCGTGAGGTCGATCTGGCCGGTCGGGTTGTTCTTGTGCTGCCCGCAGATCCGCAGGTTGAGCGGCGTCGCGATGAACTGCGTCGGCTCCGGGGAGATCGGGTGGGGGGTGAGCGTCTGCAGGAGGAACTCGCTGGCGAAGATGTGCCCGCCGCCGTTGCCGCGCACGTCCACGATGAGCCCGTTCTGCGGCAGCAGCTCGAGGAGCCGGACGAACTCCCGGACGAACCCGTCGGGGTTGTTGACGTTGAACGTGAACACGCGGATGTGGCCGTACGTGCCGGACGCGGTGACCACGCTCCTGGCCCGGAACACCGCCGGCATGGACGTCGGGACGTCCGCGCCCGGCGCCGCGGGCTCGGTCGTCAGGTCCGCGAAGGCCAGCGACTCCCGCGCCGTGACCGACGTGGGCACGTACAACATCGTGACGGCGCGGCCGATCTCGTCCGTGCCGAGGTCGAGCCCTTGAGCCACGGCCGCGGTGCTGAGCTCGTCGGCGTCGACGAAGGGCGGCACGTTGTCGGTGATGCGCCACTTCTCCCGCAGCTCCCGGGAGATCCCGTCGCCGTTGACGGAGGTGAGCACCACCCAGTCCTCGTCGGGTGGCACGTGGATGCGCAGCGGCCGGAGGGTGAGCGACTGCAGGCCGCGCGAGTGCCGCGCCGCCGCGTTGCCGCCGGCGAAGCGTGCCGCGTTGAGCGCCACCGCCCGCTCGATCGGCACCCCGTTCCAGTGCGTCACCTCCACGCCTGGGCCGAACCCGGGAGCGGAGAAGCCCTCGACGACCCTGGTCACCACGTAGTGCGGAGCGTCGCCCTCGAAGTACTCCTCGATCTGGTACGGCAGGTACGCGATCTTGCCGGAGAACGGCACCGGCAGCAGGTAGTTGGTGTGCAGGTCGCGCATCGAGTGGAAGATCTCCGACAGCTCCTGGTGGAAGCGCCACTCCGGATCCATGCCCATCTCGCTCTGCCGGCCGAGCCGCTGGGCCAGCAGCCTGAGCCGCTGGACCGGGTTCACGGCGTGCATCGCGGCCTTGAGCGGCAGGTGCACGTAGTTCTGCTCGATGAGCACGAGCGCCTGCTGGACCAGCGTGCGCCGGTCGGCGAGCGTCAACGTGCCCGCCGTGCGCAGGAAGTCCGGCAACTCCACCGCGTCGGCCAGCCGCTTCGCCATCGTCTCTGATGCCTCGGTCATGCCTTGCCCACCCCCAGGCGTCGTGGCGCGGCCCTGTCGGCCGGAAGGGGCGCCGGGCGGCCGCGCGGATCGGATTCCCGCAGGCTGGCACGGGACGGGCGGCGGCCGCCTCGGGGGCCGCCCTAGGGCTTTCCCTAGGTTTCACCCCACGGGGACCGGCCGGCTGTCGCGTGCCCGGATGAGCAGCAGCGAGATCGCCACGCCGGCCAGCCCCGCGGCCGCGGCCACCAGGCAGGTGGTGGCCAGCGCGCCGGTGAAGGCGTTCCTGGCCGTCTCCTGGGCGGACTGGCTCACCAGGTCGAACCGGCCGCCGGCCACCACCGCTGCCTGCCCGGGGAGCTCGGCCCCGATCCGGGTCGTGAAGATCGCCCCGAACGCGGCCACACCGGTGGCCGTGCCCAGCGGGAAGAAGGTGTTGGACAGGCCCGAGGCCATGCCCGCCCGTTCGCTGGGCACGACGTCGAGCGTGACGCCCAGCAGCGGCGGGAAGGCCAATGCCCCGCCGACGCCGAGCAGCACGAAGCCGGGCAGCGCGACGAGCCACGAGCTGTCCGGCCCCACCCTGGCCATCAGGACGAAGGCGATCGCGATCAGCGCGAAGCCCCCAGCCATCAGCCGGGACGCGGGGATCCGCTCCCCCAGCCGACCGGCCAGCGGGGCGACGATCAGGATGGGCAGGGTCAGGGCCAGCAGCCGCAGCCCGGTCTCCAGCGGAGAGTGCCCGAGCATGCCCTGCAGCCACAGGATCAGGTACGGCAGGATGCCGAAACTGGTGATCCTGGCCAGGAACGTCAGCAGCACCGCGCCGGTGAACGTCGGCATCCGGAACAGGCGCACGTCCAGCACGGCGTACGGGCGGCGGGCCTGCACCGCGACGAACAGCCCGAGCAGCACCAGACCGGCGACCAGCGCCGCCAGCACCCCCGGCGAGCCCCAGCCCTGGCCGGGACCGGCGATCAGCGCGTAGTTGAGCGCGAAGAGCATGCTGACGGCCAGCACGGCGCCGGCCACGTCGATCCGGCCGGCGGGTGCCTCCCTGGCCGGCTCGCGCAGCCGCAGCAGCGCCCCGGCCAGCAGGATTGCCCCCACGGGCAGGTTGATCCAGAAGATCCACCGCCAGCCGAGCGTGTCCACCATCAGGCCGCCGACCAGCGGCCCGAGCCCGGCGGCCGCGCCGCCCGCGGCGGAGAACGCCCCGATGGCGCCCTGCCGGGCGCGGCCCGCCGGATAGGCGCCGGCGATGAGCGCCATCGCGGTGCCCATGACCATCGCTCCGCCGACCCCCTGCGCGATGCGGAAGGCCGTCAGCGCGCCCGGGCTCCAGGCCGCCCCGCAGGCCGCGGAGGCGGCGGTGAACAGGGCAACCCCGGCCGTGAAGATCGCGCGGCGGCCGACGCGGTCGGAGACCGATCCCGCGGTGAGCAACAGGGCGGCGAACGCGAGCGTGTAGCCGTTGATGGCCCACTGCAGGCCGTCCAGACGGGCCGCCAGCTCACCGGCGATCTCGGGGAGCGCGACGTTGACGATCGTGATGTCCAGGGTGAGCAGAACCGCGGCCAGGCAGACCACGGTCAGGGTCCACCCGGCCTTCGGAGGCTGAGTCATGCGTACAAAGTACACAGAAATTAGGCAAACCTAAATAGAGCGCGGGAGAGATCTGCTCAGCGGGTCGCCAGCGCGTCCACGAGCGCGCGGAGCCCGTGCAGGAAGGCGGCCTCGTGGTCGAAGGAACGCAGCGCGCGGCGGGCCCGCTCGGGGTCGTCGACCGAGGAGGCGAGCAGTTGCTCGCGGGCGGCGCGCCGCTCGGGCGCCACTCCGGGCAGGTAGGACAAGTGGCCGAGGACGTACCACCACAGCGCGGCGTACCCGTCGGTCCCCTGCCGGTCGTCCTGGCCCAGCTCGGCGAAGCGGTCCAGGGTCCAGGTGAACAGGGCGGCGGCCCGGGGCGCGAACTGCTCGCCCTGGCGCAGGATCTCCACGACCCAGGCATGCTGGGCGAGGTAGGCGTCCACGGCGGCGAACGCGGCCACCAGCCGCTCCTGCGGGGTCCCCTCCTCGTCCGGCAGCGGCGGCAGTCCCTCGGCCACGTCCTCGAGCAACGCGAGGATGAGCGCCCGCTTGTCCGCGACGTGCCGGTAGATCGCCATCGGAGCGGCGCCGAGCTCGGCCGCGACCCGCCGGATGGTCAGCCCGCCGACGCCTTCCGTCTCGGCCACTCGCCGGCCCGCGGCCACGACGATCCCGCGGGTGAGGAACTGGCGACGTCCGCTGGAGCTCGTACGCGTGACCACGTCTTTCACTGTAGTGCCCGCCTCCTGCCACGTGATCGCTTCCGCCTGGGCACGGAGCGTGCTGCAGGGGCCTGCGGTAAAGGCGTTGTTCATGGAGATTTAATGAACGTCCTCGACTGATCCCGCCTGGCGGGGTACGGGGACACCCATGCTCGGACACCTCACTCGTACCTTGTTGCGCCGTGTGACGGACGCGGTCGGCGCTCTCGGCGGGCGCTCGACCTGGACATATCCGGGCCACATCCATCTGGAGCTGCTGCGCGAGCCGGTCCTGGCGGCCGAGATCGAGGGCAGGCTGCAGGCGGTCCCGGGCGTGCGGTGGGCCCGGGTCAACGTGCCGCTGAGCCGGGCGATCGTGGCGCTGGACGACCCGCCCGCCGACACCGCCGAGCTGATGAGGGCGCTGGAGGAGGCGGAGGCCAAGGCCGGGTCGCGGGTGGCCGCCGAGCCGCCGCCCGGGCTGGTCCTGGCGGCGGACCTGGGCGGCATCGCGGCGACCGGCGTGGAGTGGCTCCTCCACCGCACCCCGCTGCCCGGGGAGGTCGCCGGCCTGGTGTCGTTGGTCGACAACCTGCCGCGGCTCCGCGACGCCATCGACGACGCGATCCCCCTTCCCGCGCTGAGGACGTGGCTGCCGGTGGCGAGCGCCGCCGTGAAAGGCCTGGCGCCCGGCCTGACGGGGCTGGTGGTCGACACGGCCCAGCGTCTGGTGCAGATCAGGGAGAACCACGCCGTGGACAGCGCGTGGCAGGCGGTGCACGAGCGCCTGACCGGGACGCCGGAGCAGGCCGCCGCCTCGGCGGTCCCCGCCGAGCGGCCCGTCCCGCTGCCGCCCGGCCCCGCCGACCGCTACGCCGACCAGCTGCTCGCCGGTGCGCCGCTGGGCGGCCTGGTCGGCTCGCTGCTGAGCATGAACGCCCGGCGACAGACGGCGATGATCTGTACGCCCAAGCCGGCGTTCGCGGGACGCGAGACGTTCGCGGCCGAGCTGGGCTTCGTGTTGTCGCGCCGCGGCGTGGTGATCGCCGACCGCGCGGCGCTGCGCCGTCTGGACCGGATCGACACGGTGGTGTTCGACGAGGACGTCCTGCTGTCGCCACGCAGTGCGATCGGCGAGGTGCGGCCCGCGCCCGGCGCCGACCATGAGGAGATCGCCACGTGGCTCTACCGGCTGTTCGACCCCGACCGGCCGGAGGCCACGCAGGAGGAGGGGCCATGGCGGCTGCGGGCCCGCGGCCGGCGGCTCACCCTGACCCGCGACGGCGAGAAGCAGGCGACCGCCGAGACCGTGCGGCAGCGCTCGCCGGACGCGGAGGCGGCCGTGGCGGCCGCGCGCAAGGCCGGGCTGCGTGTGATCGTGCGGCCCGGCGCGGGCGCGGAGCGGGTGCGGGAGCTGCAGGCCGGCGGGGCGGGCGTGCTGCTGGTGTCCTCCGACCCCCAGGCCCTGGCGCAGGCCGACTGCGGAGCCGGGGTCACCCCTGGGGTCCGCACCGGCTCGGCGGCCGGCGCCCCGGCCCCGCCTCCCTGGGGCGCCCATCTGCTGCTCGACGACGACCTGCGGCCTCTGGTCGCGCTGATCGCCGCCATCCCGGCGGCCCGCGAGGTGGCCGCCGGCGGGGTGCGGCTGGCCCGCGGCGGCACGGGCGTGGGCGCCCTGTTCGCCCTCACCTCTCCCGCCCCGCGCTCGGCGGGCAACGCCCTGACGGCGATGCACGTCGCGACCTGCCTGTCGATGGGCCACGGCGCCTGGCGCGCCTGGCGTACCACGCTGACGCCCGCCCTCACTCCGGCCGATCCGCGGCCGTGGCACGCGATGCCGGTCGAGACGGTACTGCGCGAGCTGGACACCGGCCCTGGCGGGCTGAGCGGAGCGGAGGCGGCGCGCAGGCGGACACCGGTCGCCGCCAACGGCAGGCGGCCGTCGCTGCTGCGCGAGACGGCGGCGGAGCTGGCCAACCCGTTCACGCCCGTGCTCGCGACCGGCGCGGTGGGCTCGGCCGCGGTGGGCTCTGTCGTGGACGCCGCCCTGGTGTCCGGCGTGATGGGGCTGTCGGCGCTGGCCGGCGGCGTGCAGCGGGTGGCCACCGCGCGCACGCTGGCCGAGCTGGCCGGGCACGTACGCGTCCGCGCGCGGGTCCTGCGTCACGGCGAGGAACACGACGCCGACGCCCGTGACCTGGTCCCCGGCGACGTGGTGGTGCTCTCGGCGGGCCAGGTGGTGCCCGCCGACTGCCGGATCGTGGCGGCGGTCGGGCTCGAGGCCGACGAGTCGGCGCTGACCGGGGAGTCCCTCCCCGTGGCCAAGAACACCGCGCCGATCTTCGCCAGGGACGTGGCCGATCGGCGCTCCATGCTGTACGAGGGCACCTCGATCGCGGCAGGCACGGCCACGGCCGTGGTGGTGGCCGTGGGTGAGGCCACGGAGACGGGCCGCGCCCTGGCTGCCGCCGAGGAGCGCGCCCCGCGCAGCGGGGTGGCCGACCGGCTGGCGCGGATCACCCGGGCCACCACGCCGATCGCCGGCGGTGCGGCGGCGGCGCTGACGCTGGCCGGCCTGGTGCGCGGCCGGCCCCTGCGCCAGGCACTCGCCGAGGGTGTCAGCCTCGCCGTGGCCGCGGTGCCCGAAGGCCTTCCGCTGCTGGTCAGCGCGGCGCAGCTGGCGGCGACCCGCCGGCTGTCGGCGCACGGCGTGCACGTACGCGATCCGCGGACCATCGAGGCGCTCGGCCGGGTCGAGGTGTTGTGCTTCGACAAGACGGGCACGCTGACCGCGGGTGAGATCCGGCTGACCCGCGTCTGCGACGCCCGCCGCGAGGTGTCCGTGCGGAGGCTGGGCGATCTCGACACGGTCCTGGCCACCGGACTGCGCGCGACGCCCCGCCGGGAGGGCAACGGCGAGCACAGCCACCTGACCGACGCGGCCGTCGCCGCCGGCGCCGAGGCCGCCGGGGTGAGCCGCAGAACGGGGGTGCACGGCTGGCGCGAGCTGGCGGCCCTGCCGTTCGAGCCGTCCAGGGGTTTCCACGCCGCCCTCGGCAAGAACGGGCGGACCAGGCTGCTCAGCGTCAAGGGCGCGCCCGAGACCGTGCTGCCGCGCTGCACCCGCGTGCGGGTGAACGGCCAGGAGCGCCCTCTGGACGACAAGGAGCGGCACCGCGTCGAGGAACACGTCGAGCGGCTGGCCGCCTCCGGGCACCGCGTGCTGGCCGTGGCCGAACGCCCGGTGACGGGGCGCGACGATCTCGACGACGGCGACGTGGCCGACCTGACCTTCGCCGGGCTGCTCGGCCTGGCCGACGTGGTGCGGCACACCGCCAGCCCGGCGGTGACCCGCCTGCGCGCGGCCGGCGTGCAGATCGTCATGATCACCGGGGATCATCCCAGCACGGCGAGCGCCATCGCCGCCGAGCTGATCGAGGCCGAGCCACGGGTGCTCACCGGCGCGGAGCTGGACGCCCTGGACGACACGGAGCTGGACGAGCGGCTGCCCTCCGTCGACGTGGTGGCCCGCTGCACGCCGGAACAGAAGGTCCGGGTCGTGCGCTCGTTCCAGCGGATCGGCAAGGTGGTGGCGATGACCGGCGACGGCGCGAACGACGCCGCCGGGATCCGGCTGGCCGACGTCGGCATAGCGCTGGGCCTCACCGGCACCCCGGCGGCGCGGGCCGCCGCCGACATCGTCGTGAGCGACGACCAGCTGGAGACCATCGTCTCGGCGCTGGCCGAGGGCCGCGCCATGTGGGCCTCGGTCCGCGAGGCGCTGGCCATCCTGGTGGGCGGCAACCTGGGCGAGATCGGCTTCACCCTGCTCGGCGCGCTCGCCGCCGGCTCCTCCCCGCTGTCGGCCCGCCAGCTGCTGCTGGTCAACATGCTCACAGACCTGGCGCCCGCGCTGGCCATAGCGCTGCGCGCCCCCTCGCCCGAGGAGGCGGCGAACCTGTTGCAGGAGGGTCCGGAAAGCTCGCTGGGTAAGGCGCTCACGCGTGACATCGCCCGGCGCGCCGTCATCACGTCGCTCGGCGCGGGGATCGGGTGGACGCTGGCCAGGTTCACCGGCACACCGGCGCGAGCACGCACGGTCGGGCTGGTCGCGCTGGTCGGCACCCAGCTGGCCCAGACGGTGCAGACCGCGGGACGGGACCGGACCGTGCTGCTGAGCGCCGTGGGCTCGGCGGTGGCGCTGGCCGCGATCGTGCAGACGCCCGGCCTCAGCCACTTCTTCGGCTCCACGCCGCTCGGCCCGGTGGCGTGGCCGATCGCGCTGTTCTCGGTGGGCACCGCGATGGTCATCGACAAGGTCGCGGAGCGTCCGTTGAACACCATTATGGACAGGTTCATGCTGAATTAGCGCGTTAGGACGGGTGCCCGGCAAGCAATCCGGTGTGCGCATCGTTTGGTTAGCGAACTTCGTCACTTCTACGTCGGGCGGGCTGCGTACCGCCCTGCACGAGCTCGGCGCCGGATACGCGGCGGCGCGGTTACCGGGTCATCACCGGCCGGCGGAGGCTGCGCCGGCTGCTGGAGGAGCCGTGCTGCTGCGCGGCGGCCTGGCCGAACGCATCCCCGACCCTGAGGGCGGCATGGCGCGCAAGCTCCGCATCACCGAGGAGGGACTGCGGCGGGTGGCGGCGGAGCGCGACTTCCGGCTCGGCGGCCTTGCCACGGTGCTGAAGGACTGGAGCCGGCAGGAGCTGACATCCTTCGCCGAGGGCCTGGCGCACTTCAACGCCAGCATCGAACAGTAGCCGCCCGGGGCGCGCTCATCCGGCCGGCCGCCGAACGTCAGACCGGGGGGCGAGGTCTGGTTCGCCACCTGCCCGGTCGCCCGGCTCGCTCTCCTTGTGCTCGCCCGCGAAAACCCTCAGCTGCATGGCCAGCGTGGCGTAGTAGCCCACCAGGGTCGTCAGCTCGAACAGGCCCCGCTCCCCCAGCGCCGCCACCGCGCCGGCGTACTCCTCGTCGGTCAGCTCGCCCGCGACGGCCAGCGTGGCCGCGGCGCGCACGGCGGCCTGCTCCGCGGGGTCGTCCAGGCCGGCCGAGCGGCCCTCGCGCAGCGAGGCCAGCTCGGACTCGGTGAGGCCGCACGTACGGCCCACCGCCTCGTGCGCCTCACGCTCGAAGTCGCTGCCCCAGTGCGCGGCCACAGTGAGGATCGCCATCTCCCTGATCCGGGCGGTCAGGACCGAGCCGTACCGCACGGCCGTGCCCACCGCCTGCAACGCCAGGCCGACGGGAGGGCTCAGCAACATCGCGTTGAACGGGCCCCGCAGCCGTCCCCGCTCATCGGCGAGGGCGAACGCCTGCGGCCCCGCCGCCCGCGGCCCGGCCGCGATGGCGCGGTAGACCTCGGCCTGATCCTCGTCCAGGTGCTCGGGCAGCAGCCCGGGCAGCCGGGTCTTGCGGTGGGACATCCAGACTCCCTGCGAGTACGCGCCGATCGCTCAGATCCGTATCACAGCGTTCCTCCTAGCGCGAGCCGGCCGGTTGCCGCCGGCTCTCGGCGTACGACCGCAGCCGCATCAGGTCCTGCCGCAGCTTGCGTGCCGGGTTCGCGCCCAGCAGCCGCGCCGCGGCGTGGCCTGCCGCGCCCGCCACCGGGTTGTAGGCGAGCCGCACCTGGACGCGGGTCCTGCCGTCGGGCTGCTCGTCCAGGCACAGCGAGCCGGTGTGGGCGATGAGTTCGCCTTCGGCCGACTGCCAGGCGATCTCCCGGCCCTCCTCGCGCCTGATCTCGGTCGCGTCGAACCGGATCGGCGTCCCGGCGGGCCCGCTGATCGTCCAGTGGGACGTCCGGCCGTCGGCGGAGCGGCGTACCTCGAGCACGTCCGGCATGAAGCGGGGGAAGGCCGAGTAGTCGCTCACCAGCGACCACACGGTCGCGGCAGGCGCGTCGATCGAGATGCCCTCTGTGATGTCGACGGCGTGCCGGCCGGCTTTGAGCCCGGTCAGGCGCCGCAGCGGCAGGTTCGTCGCCGCGCGGGCGGCCAGCAGCGCGCCGGCGCCGCGGACGGCCCAGGCGACCGGCCGGGGCAGCCCGCCCGGCAGCGCCATCATGCCGGCGGCGGCCGCGCCGGCCAGGAACCTGGCGGTCGGCGACCACTGCTGCTGCAGCAGCTCGGGCACCGGTTCGCGGCGCCTGCCCGCGCCCTGGAGCCGCGGCGACTGCGCCGCGTCATCGTAGGGAGTCCAGTGCGCCTCGACGCCTTTGACGCCGGGGATGTGCCGGAGCGCCCGCCTGGTCCGCTCGTCCTCTGTGGCGAGCACGTCGCCGTCGAGCCTCACGACGCGGTCCTGGACGTGGACCTCCACCGCGTGCGGGTAGCTGACGTGGCGGCCCAGCTCCGCCCGTACGCGCTCGTAGAGCACGCGGTCGTCGACCGACCGGCCGGCGACACGGTAGCGCACGGCGGCCGCCGAGCCGCGGCTGCGATTGGCCAGGTCCCGGCGGAGGACGCCCAGCCCGTCACGCAGCTCGTGCCTCGCATGCGCCGCCTTGTCGCGGCTCTTGGCCCGGCGGGAGCGTCCCCGCGCCGGATCGAACAGGTAGGCGATCGCGGCTCCGGCGCAGAAGCCCATCCCGGCCGCGGCCGCTTTCCCGGCCAGGTGCGTCTGCCGCTCCCCGGCTGTCATGTAAACCTTTCTCGCACGCATCGGGATCCACCCCTCGTCATCGCCTTTTGAGCAGGTCGGCTACCCTCCGCCCTCGCCCCCTAACGACCCTCCGCCCACCGCCGGCGCGACGTCCGGCCCGGCCGTCACACCATGGCCCGGGCACCGGTGGACCGGCGGCTGAACCGCTCCCCCGGACGCGGTCATGACCCGGTAAAGCGCCCACCCCCGCCCGAATCGACACAAAACGTGACGTTAGAGTGACAAATTGTGAACGACTCGAAGCATGTGGAAATAGCCTGGCCCGCCCTCGGGATCACCGTGGCGGCCGAACTCGACCAGCGCAACCCGGCCCTGGCCCAGTGCTTCTGGGACGCGTTGCCGTACCGCAGCCTGCAAGGCCACGCCCTGGTCGCGGGCAATCACCTATACCACGTCGCACCGGTCCATTCGCTGCTGCACGCGCCCGCGGCCTACCGCGTGGACCGGCGCACCGTCCCTGACGGGACACTGTTCTGCTCGCGGCTGCAGCATCTCGGCATCAAGTACGGCCGGCTCACCGAACCGATGACCGCCACGCCCATCGGCCAGGTCGTCCCGGAGGATCTCGACGCTCTCGTCGAGGCCGGTCGCGAGGTGTGGCAGTCCGTCTACACCACCAAGGAGCCGATCATCGCCGAGGTGCGCCGCGCCGGCGAGCCGGGCGGCCACGATCTGCCCCGGCTGCCCGTCGGCGACCCGGAGCTCAACGGCCTGATCGCCGACGTGCACGCCGAGACCGAGCGCATCTGGCTCCACCCGCCGCGCGAGCTGGTCGACCTGCACGCGGGCCGGATCCCGTCGCAGGCCGGCAGCTACGAGACGGTCCTGACCACGCTGCTGTTCGTCAACGGCGAGACCCGTCCGCTCGGCTACAGCTGCTACGGCGGCCTCGTGCGCGCCGCCCTGGACGGCATGCCGCTGCCGTGGCTGCGCCAGATGACCCGGCAGCTCGCCCACACCCCGGCGGAGTTCCTCGGCTACTGCGGCCTGGACACGCTGTGGGGCTTCACCAAGCGGCTCATGGACGGGCTGGATCGCCTCAACAGCCATGCCGACTACATCTCGGCCATGGCCCACATGGCGCTCTACTGCAACTGCCTGGGCGGCTGGAACCTGCACCTGTTCCCGTGGCACACCGGCGACCGCCTGCGCCGCGTGGAGGCGACGGTATGAGCGACACGGATGTGGCGGTGATCGGCGGTGGCGTGATCGGGCTGTCGATCGCCTTCCACCTGGCGGAGGCCGGGGTCGAGACCATGCTGCTGGAACGCGGCGCGCTCGGCTCCGGCGCCTCGCGCGCCACCGCCGACGTGGTCCGGTCGTACTTCGCCGGCAACGCCGTCAGCTCGGCGCTGGCCGTGCGCAGCCTCGACGCCTACCGCGCGTTCCCGGCCAGGCCGGGCACCGAGCTGCCGCTGCGACAGGTCGGCTACCTGGTGTTGTTCAGCGAGCCCGAGCAGGTGACGGCCTTCGAGGCCGACCTGCCGGCCCAGCTGGACGCCGGTGTGGACGTGGGCCTGATCAGCGTGGAGGAGGCCAGGGAGCACAATCCGCTCATCGGCGACCTGCCGCTGCTGGCCGCCGCGTACTCGCCGCAGGCCTACGTCTCCGACACCACCGCCATCGTCACCGCCTACGCCGAGGCGGCCGAGCTGGCGGGCGCCACCCTGCGTACTGGCTGTCCGGTCACCGGGCTCGACGCGCTGGGCGGCCGGGTGTTCACGGCGGACGACGAGATCACCGCCGACGCGATCGTGTGCGCCGCCGGCGCGTGGTCGGCTTCGCTCGTGCGCTGCGCGGGCGTGGACCTGCCGCTGGTCGAGCCGACCGAGCAAGAGCTGCTGGTCACCGACCTGCTGCCGCCGGGCACGCCGGACATCCCGGTCACGCTGCACGCCGCCAGCGGCCTGCTGGTACGGGTGCGCGGCGACCGCCTGCTCATCGGCATGGGCTATCCGGGCCCCGATCGGGCGGCCTGGCGGCGCGGGGTGGCCGCTCAGCTCGCGGTGACGTACCCGAGCCTGGCCGGCGTGGCCCTGCACACGGCCGTCACCGGCCTGCGGGACGCCAGCCCGGACAAGACGGCCTTCATCGGCCACCAGCCGGGGCCTCCGGCGTTCCTGTACGCGACCGGGTTCTCGGGCCACGGCCTGTGCAACGCGCCGGCCGCCGGCGAGCTGGTCCGCGATCTCTACCTCGGCAAGGACCCCGGCATCGACATCGCCGCGCTGTCGGTCGGCCGGCAACGAACGGGATGACCCATGACCGAGCTGATCCGATTCGTCATCGACCCGGCGACCCGCGAGCTGCACGCCGACAACGAGCGGCTGCGGGACGCGGGGCCGCTCGTGCCCGTGACGGCCGAGGGCGTGGACGCCTGGGCCGCCACCCGGCACGCGACCCTGCTGGCCGTGCTGACCCATCCGGACATGACCAGGGAGATCCGCTATTGGGACCCCGCGGAACGCGGCACCGCCCGGCCGGGGAGCGCGATCTTCCGCATCGTCACCGACATCTCCATGCTCAACGCCGACGGTGAGGATCACCGGCGGCTCCGCGCGCCGCTGGCCGCCGGGTTCAGCCCGCGCCGGATCGAGCAGCTGCGGCCCAAGATCGCCGCGATCACCGCCGAGCTGATCGACCGGCTCGCGGAGCTGCCGCCCGACCAGCCGGTGGACCTGCGGCGGGACTTCGCCTACCCGCTGCCGCGCGAGGTGATCTCCGAGATGATCGGCATCCCGCGCGCTCACCAGGACAGGCTGCACGAGCTCACCGACGCGGTCGCGCAGGTCAGCGGCGACCTCGAGGACGGCCCGGAGGTACGCGGCACTCTGCACGCGTTGCTCCACCAGATCATCGAGGAGCGCCGGCAGACGCCCGGCGAGGACCTGATCACCGATCTGATCACCCTGCGGGAGCAGGACGGCGGCCGGTTGTCGGAGTCGGAGCTGCTCGCCACCATCGACCTGCTGTTCATCGCCGGGCACGTCACCACTGTCAACCTCATCACCAACGCCATCGGCGCCCTGCTCAACGTGCGGGGGCAACTCGATCTGCTGCGCTCGGGCCGGTGCCCGTTCAGCGCCGCCGTGGAGGAGACGCTGCGCTGGGACTCGCCCATCGCCTACTTCCCGTTCCGGTACGCCATGCGCGATGTCGAGATCGACGGCGTGCACCTGCGGGCCGGGGAGCCGGTGCTGGCCTGCTTCGCCTCGGCCGGGCGCGATCCCGACCAGTACGGGCCGGACGCGGATCGGTTCGACATCAGCCGTCCGCCGGCCTCGCATCTGGCATTCGGGCACGGGCCGCACTTCTGCCTCGGCGCGCCTCTGGCGCGGGTCGAGGCCGAGGTGGCGCTGGAAGCGTTGTTCGCGGCGTTTCCCGCCATCAGGGCCGCGGCCCGGCCCGAGGAGCTGAGCCCGCTGGACAATCTGCTGGGCAACAGCACCCGCAGCATGCCCGTCATTCTCGGCCCGCGGGCCCGCTAGCTCGCACTCCCGTCGCAAGGCCGCAGGAACTGCTCTTCCAGCTCGGGCGGCTGGTCCGCTGGGCCGGCCGAGCTGGTCGAGCCCGTCGCCATCCGGTACGGTCGTCAGTCCACGCCTGCTGTTCACCCGAGGTGCGGGACCCGGCTACGCATGACATCCCCTCCCGTTCTAGGCTCCACTCACCACGATTGGAGTCATACGCCGTGCCACAGCCCGACCTGCGCACCCCCGCGCGCCTGGCCACCACCATCCGCCCCTATGACTGGGGCTCGGTGACCGCCCTGCCGGAACTGTTCGGAACAGAGCCGACCGGACAGCCGCAGGCCGAACTCTGGATGGGCGCCCACCCGGGCGCTCCCTCGACCGTCGGCGGCGTCCCGCTCGGCGAGCTCATCGCCGCCGACCCGGCAGGCACGCTCGGCGAGCCGTCCGCCGCCCGCTTCGGTCCCGCGCTGCCCTACCTGCTCAAGATCCTGGCCGTCGCGCGGCCCCTGTCGCTGCAGGTCCACCCCACCACCGAGCAGGCACGGGCCGGGTTCGCCGACGAGACGGCGCGCGGCATCCCCCTCGACGACTTCGCCCGCACGTACAAGGACGCCTCGCACAAACCCGAGATGGTCTGCGCGGTCACCCCGTTCCACGGGCTGTGCGGCTTCCGCTCCCCCGCCGCCACCGCCGATCTCCTCGACCGGCTCGCGGTGCCCGGCCTGCGGCCCTGGGTCGACATGCTGAGGAGCGCGGAGCCCGGGGACGCGTTGCGCCGGGTGTTCGCCGAGATGCTCGACGACGCCTCCCTGCCGCTGCGGGCGGAGGTCGAGGCGGCCCTGCTCGACGCGGACGACGCCGATCTCGCGGTCTACGCCGACCTCGCCCGCGCCTGCCCGGGCGACCGGGGCGTGGTCGCGGCGCTCCTGCTCCATCACGTGAGCCTGCGCCCCGGCGAGGCCCTCTACCTCGGCGCCGGGGTGCCGCACGCCTATCTCGGCGGCGTCGGCGTGGAGATCATGGCCAACTCCGACAACGTGCTGCGGTGCGGGCTCACCACCAAGCATGTGGACGTGCCCGAGCTGATGCGGGTCGTGGACTTCACGCCGGGCGAGCCGTTCCTGGTCCGGCCGGAGCCCGGCGAGCCCGGCGCCCACCACTACCGGCCGCCCGCCCCCGAGTTCGCCCTCAGCCGCCACGACCTCGACGGGGAGAGCACACACGAGCTGACCGGCGGCCTGCCGCAGATCGTCGTGTGCGTCGAGGGCGAGGCCCTGCTGGGCGACGCGCTGGCGCTGCGGCCGGGAGAGTCCGCCTTCATCCCGGCGAGCGTGCCTTCGACGCGGCTCGGCGGCAAGGGCACCGCCTACCGCGCACTCCCGGGAGCCTCCGCATAGCGCGGATATGGATCAGGGGAGCCTGCGGAGCTTGAGCAAGTTGTCCTTCCGCGCGCCCGGCCGGCCGTCGGGGCCGTTCTGCGTGCGCTCGAACTCCTCGCTGCGGAGCACCTCCCACTCCCCCTCCGCGGGCTCGAGCGCGTCGAGGACCTCCTGCGGAGTCGGGAAATGCACCTCCGCGGGCGGGTTGTGCTCCCAGGACGGCCAGTCCGCGTGCCCCACGACGAGCAGCACCCCGCCGGGTGCGACGGCCGCGGCGGCGGCCCGCAGGATCTTCTCCCGCGGCAGGTCCGTGGGAGCGTGCAGGTAGCAGGCGGAGACGAGGTCGTAGGAGCCCTCGGGGAAGGACATGCCCAGGTCGTGGCGCTGCCAGTCGATGCGGCCGGCGACGTCGGCGTCCCTGGCGTGCTCGGCCGCCCGTTCGAGGGCCACGTGGGAGATGTCGGTGGCGGTGACCCGCCAGCCGCGGCGGGCGAGCCAGATCGCGTCGGCGCCCTCGCCGCAGCCCAGGTCGAGCGCGGTGCCGGGCTCGAGGCCCGCGGCCTCGCGGACGAGCGCGACATTGGGGTTGCCGCTCCAGACCTGCGCCTTCTCGGCGTAGAAGGCGTCCCAGAACTCCTCCGGGGGAAGCGCCGTCCCATGCCATCCGGACCCGCCGTGGGACTCGCCGTGGGACTCGCCGTGGGACTCGCCGTGGGACTCGCCGTGGGACTCGGCGCCCGCGGAGCCGGCGCGGCGGTCGGTGACGGCGCGGCGGGTCTCCTCGGCGATCAGGTCGGCGTTGATGGCCGCCGCCACCCGCACGGCGCCCGCGGCGGCGACGATGACCTGATCGGTCACGCTGGCCGCGTTCCCCACGACCCACACTCCGGGGACATTCGTGGCGCCCATCGCGTCGGCCGGGATGCGGGTGCCGATCACGTGGCCGCCCATCTCCTGCTCCTCGGTCTCCAGCCCCAGCCCGGCGAGCAGGTCCTCGCGGGCGGTCAGACGGGTGGCGACGGCCAGCGCCCGGCACTCCACCACGGTGCCGTCGGCCAGCCGCACTCCGGCGAGCCGATCCCCGGTCACCTCCAGGCCGGCCACCCGCCCCTCGACCACCGCGACGTCCCTGGCGGCCAGTTGCTCGCGCTGCTCCGCGTCGGGTTCGGGGCCGGTGTGCAGGAAGAGGGTCACCTCGTCGCTCCACTGCCGCCACAGCAGCGCCTGGTGCACGGCCAGCGGCCCGGTGGCCAGCACGCCGATGGCCTGGTCGCGGACCTCCCAGCCATGGCAGTACGGGCAGTGCAGCACGTCCCGTCCCCACCGCTCGGCCAGCCCCGGCACGTCGGGCAGCTCGTCGACCAGGCCGGTGGCCAGCAGCAGCCGGTCCGCCGCGACCGCCGACCCGTCGTCCAGCAGCACCCGGAAGCCGCCCTCGACGCGCTCGGCGGCCACGACCGTGCCGGTCACGATCTCGCCGCCGTACCCGATGACCTCCTCGCGGCCGGCGGCCAGCAGCTCGCGCGGCGGCGTGCCCTCCCGTGTCAGGTACGTGTGCACACCCGCCGCCGGGGCGTTGCGCGGCTCCCCCGCGTCGATCACCAGCACCTTGCGGCGGGCCCGTCCCAGGGTGAGCGCGCCGCTCAGCCCGGCGGCCCCGCCGCCCACAACCACCACGTCGTACTTCGTGTTCACAGCTCGGCTCCTCTCCATCGATCCGCTACGCCACTGTCCGCCGCCCGCTGCCCATTTGACAAATATCGTTGCCGTATTGGCAAAGTAGCCGCATGGACCTCGAAGAGACGCTCCAGGCGGTCGGACCGCGGCTGCGGGCGCTGCGCCAAGAGCGCGGCGCGACGCTGGCGCAGCTGTCCAAAAGCACCGGCATCTCCGTCAGCACCCTGTCGCGCCTGGAGTCCGGGCAGCGCAAGCCGACCCTGGAGCTGCTGCTCCAGCTCGCCCGCGCCCATCAGGTTCAGCTGGACGAGCTGATCGACGTGCCGGTGACCGGCGACCCCCGCGTTCACCTGCGGCCGTTCAAGCGATTCGGCACGACGTTCATCCCGCTGAGCCGCCGCCCCGGCGGGGTGCAGGCGTACAAGCAGATCTATCCGCCGCACTGGCCGGGGTGCGATCTGGAACAGAAGGTCCACGAGGGCTACGAGTGGCTGTACGTCCTGTCGGGGCGGCTGCGGCTGCTGCTCGGACCGCACGACGTGATCCTGACGCCTGGCGAGGCGGCGGAGTTCGACACGCGCGTCCCGCATGCCTTCGCCAATCCCGACGCCGAGCCGGCCGAGGTGCTGGGGTTGTTCGGGCCGCAGGGAGAGCGCATGCACGTCAGGGCCCGCCCCTCCGCCACATGACGGTCCGCGCAGCGCCCCACGCGTTCGCCCACCGGCTTGGGCGATGGGCCGCCGCCGGTCTCGGGTACGTCTTACTGTCAGCAGGACGCGATCCGCAGCCCCCAGGAGGTCCGCATGAGACCACGTATCGAGAGCGCGCTGCCGTTGCTGATCGCGCTCGGCCTGGCCCTCGCGGGTTGCGGCGGTGGATCACCACGCGAGACTCCTGCCGCGACGGCCTCCCCGCCGCAGGCCAGCCCGACACCCACGCGACCGGAGACGCCGCCGACCCCCGAGGCGACGCGGTCACCGGCATCGTCTCCCAGCGCGACGGCGCCGCCCGGTGAGGAGGACCGGCTCGTGGCCGGCCACTACCAGCCGCTGTGGCCGTTCGCCACGCTGGCCGAGGCACAGGAGTGGCAGCGTGGCCACCGGGCGAACCGCCGCGGCGCCTGGCATCTGGACGCGCGCCGTACCGCGCTGGCCTTCACCCGCGACTACCTCGGCTTCAAGGAGATCGACCGGGCCGTGAAGACCGTGAGCGAGGGGCGGCACGCGCGCGTGCACGTCGGCTTCCGCGCCGAGGAGGGCCCGCGGCCGCTGGTCGCCGCCATCGTCCATCTGGTCAGGTACGGCTCAGGCCCGGACGCTCCGTGGGAGGTGGTCGGCACCGACGACACCTCGCTCACGCTGACCACGCCCAAGTACGGCGCCGCGGTCACCTCTCCGCTGACCGTGGGCGGCCGCATCACGGGCGTGGACGAGAGCATCAGGATCCAGGTACGCGGCGGGTCCGTCCTGGGCGAGCAGTGTTGCCTGCCCGCGGGCGGCGAGAACGCGCGCTGGTCGGCCGGGGTCTCCTTCACCCCGGCGCCGGGCCGGACGCTGACCATCGTGGCCTCGACCGGCGGTCATATCGCCGAGGTGGAGCGCTTCGCGGTGACGGGCGTGACCATGGCACGGTAGGCCGCGACGCTCCCCGGGAAATCTCGGCCAACACCCCCGGCGGCGGGGGATGATCGGACTGCTGACGACCCACCAAGCATCGAGGTGCCCATGAGCCAACTGGAAAACACTTCACAGGACAGCGGGTCGCTGGCCGAACTCGCGAAGAAGCACGGGCTCCGCCCCGCCATAGCGCGCCCGCGCTTCCCCGCCTATGTGCGCCAGCTGTGGACGCGGCGGCATTTCATCCAGACGTACGCGACTTCGCGCAATGTCTCGAAATACTCTGGCTCGGCCCTGGGGCAGCTGTGGCAGATCATCACCCCGCTGCTGAACGCGGCCATCTACTACGTGATGTTCGGCCTCATCCTGGGCGGCAGCAAGAACATCCCCAACTACCCCGCCTTCCTGCTGACGGGCATGTTCGTCTTCACGTACACGCAGCGGACGGTCACCGCCGGCGCCAAGTCGATCTCCGGCAACCTGTCGCTGATCCGGGCCCTGCACTTCCCGCGGGCCTCGCTGCCGCTGGCGTACACGATCCAGGAGCTGCAGCAGCTGGTCATCTCCATGGGCGTGCTCCTCGTCATCGTGGTGATCACGGGCGAGCCGCCCTCCTGGTTGTGGCTCATGATCCCGGTGGTGCTGGTGCTGCAGACGCTGTTCAACGTCGGGGCGGGGCTCATCATGGCCAGGCTGGGGGCGTCGATGCGCGACCTCAATCAGTTGCTGCCGTTCATCATGCGTACGTGGTTGTACGCCTCGGGCGTCTTCTTCGCCATCCACGACAAGGTCGTCAACAGCGCGGGATTGCCCGAATGGGTGGCCACCGCCATGTACCTCAACCCGGCCGCCTCCTACATCGAATGGATGCGCGACCTGCTCATCGAGAGCCACACGCCCCCGCGGATGGTGTGGGTGTCGTGCCTGTGCTGGGCGGTGGTCGCGCTCATCGCCGGCTTCTGGTACTTCTGGCGCGCCGAGGACAGGTACGGCCGGGGGTGATGGCGGCTGTCACGAGCCGCCGCCCCCGCATCCGCCGCCCCCGCCGCATCCGCCGCCGCCACCTCCGCCTCCGTCGCCGCCCCCGAAGGAGCCGCCCCCGTAGGAGCCGCCCCCATCGCCGCCTCCGAAGGTGCCTCCGCCGTAGCCGTGGGAGCCGCCGCCGAAGTCGAAGAACCCGCCGTCGGACCACCCGCCGCCGCATCCGCCGCCGCTGGACCCGCCGTGCGAGCTGCTGTACGACCCGCAGTGGCCGGGGGCGCAGCAGGCGGCGGTCCGGCCGGCCCTGACCCGGGTGTCGCGCCCCAGCGTGTCGGCCAGCTGCCGGTCAGGCAGCTTGGTGAGCCCGTGCAGCGCCACCAGCCGGATGTCGCCGGAGCTCGGCTGCGACCCGCCGGCCCCATGGCCCACGTGCGCCGGCTCAGGGACGTCCGCCTGCTCCAGCGCGGCCTTGCCCGCCTTCGTCAGCGGGTTGGCCAGGGCGCGGCGCAGCCAGAAGCAGAAGGCCACACCCACGACGGCCGCCGCGGCGGCGATCACGATGGCGGCCACCGGCGCCCGCAGCAACAGCCCCGCCACGGCCACCGCCGCCGCCAGCGCGGTGAGGAGGACCAGCCTGCTCGCACGCCGCCGCGAGCGCCCCCGGTCGGCCGGCGGCACGATGAGCCCGTTCCGCCACAGCGGCGTGGTCAGCCGCAGCATCGTGTGATCCTCGAGAGTGCTGTGCCGTACCTGCGCCGTCGTGCGCCCGCCCGGCGCCGACTTGACGTGCTTGTACACCGCCCGCTCGACCGGCATCTGCTTGTCCGGCCGGAACCCCTGCACCGGCGTGACGACTCCCTCGCTCGACACCCGTACGCCGCCTTGCGAGACGAGCGAGACCAGTGCCGTGTTGACGACCCGGCGCGGCCCACCCGCCAGATACGCCGTCTCGTAGAGGTCGAGCGGCTGGCGCATGGTCGAAGCCGCGGTGGCGCGGGCGCGGAATACCACCATCCAGGTCCTGATCGCGGTCATCGTGATGAACGCGAACAGTGCGATGGCGACCCCGGAGAAAACCACGTTCATGGGCGTCCCCTGACAGGAAAGGTGCTGGAAAACCCCGTTTGGTCAAAAGACGTTTCCTGCCGGGGCCGCGGTTCCCGGGAAAGTTTGCAAAATGAGCAAAAGGTGCCCGCCCACGCCCCGACCTGCGACATGACGGGAGAAATGGCAGGAGGGGATGAACGCGCACGGCGAGCGGGTTGCCGTAGGGGAATGAACGTCGTGGCTCGCACCCGGAGGAGAACCATGAGCACGCACGCCGAGCCCGAGGGCGGCCGCCGCCCGGTCCGCCAGCTCCGCCTGGTGGTGGAGGCGGACGACTACGAGGCCGCGCTGGCCTTTTACCGCGACGTCCTGGGGCTCCCCGAGCAGGCCGCGTTCTCCAGCGGGGACGGGGCCCAGGTGGCGATCCTGGACGCCGGGCGGGCCACGCTGGAGATCGCCAACCCGGCGCAGAAGAAGATGATCGACGACGTGGAGGTGGGGCGGCAGGTGGCGCCGAAGATCCGGGTCGCGTTCGAGGTGGACGACGCACGCGCCACCACCGAGCGGCTGGTGTCGGCGGGCGCGGCCGAGGTGGCGCCGCCGACGGTCACCCCATGGGAGTCGCTCAACGCCCGCCTCGACGCACCGGCCGGCCTGCACATCACGGTCTTCGAGGAGCTGCGCCCCCTGGAGGAACGGGAGGCCCTGGACGGGTTCGGCACGAACGACCGCCGCGACCCGGCCCCCTGACCGGCGAGGCCAGGGCTGGAGGGCGTTTGCGCGGGTAGCGTCCAGGCATGGCCACCTTCGACCTCACCAGCATCCGCGCGGTCGTCTTCGACACCGACGGCGTGGTCACCGACACGGCTCGGGTGCACGCCGCCGCGTGGAAGCACGTGTTCGACGGGTTCCTGCGCAGCCGCGGCTCGGCGCCGTTCGACGTGCGCGCCGACTACCTGGCGTATGTGGACGGGCGGCCGCGGCTGGACGGGGTGCGGACGTTCCTGGCCTCCCGGGGCATCTCGCTGCCCGAGGGCGGGCCGGGCGACGAGCCGGATACGCCGACCGTGCACGGGCTGGGGCGGGCCAAGGACGCGTTGTTCGTGGCGGAGATCGACAAGCACGGCGTGGCGGCGTACCCGTCCACCGTGGCGCTGCTGCACGAGCTGCGCCACCGCGGCTGCCGTACGGCGGTGGTCTCGGCCAGCCGGCACTGCCGCGCGGTGGTGTCGTCGGCGGGCCTGCTGCACCTGTTCGACGTGCTGGTGGACGGCGCCGACGCCGCCAGGCTCGGCCTGCCGGGCAAGCCGGACCCCGCGCTGTTCCTGGAGGCCGCCCGCCGTCTGGAGCTGCCGCCTGCCGGGGTGGCGGTCGTGGAGGACGCGCTGCCCGGCGTGGAGGCGGGCCGCAGGGGCGGCTTCGGCCTGGTCGTCGCCGTCGACAGGGGCGGGTCGCGGGCAGCCGCGATGCGGGCAGCCGGGGCGGACGCCGTCGTCGATGACCTGGCCGACGTGCGCGTGGCGGGACGGGTGCCCGTGGGGCGGCCATGAACACCTGGATCCTGGTCTACGACGGCTTCGACCCCAAGGGCGAGGGACTGCGCGAGGCGCTGTGCACGCTGGGCAACGGCAGGTTCGCCACGCGTGGCGCCACGCCGGACGGCGAGGTGCGCACCCCCGGCACGTACGCGGCCGGCTGCTACGACCGGATCGACTCCTTCGTGGCCGGCCGTACCGTAACGAACGAGGACATCGTCAACCTGCCCGACTGGCTGCCGCTGACGTTCGCCACGCCGGACGGCGACTGGTTCGCGCCCGAGCGGGCCGACCTCCTGGCCTACCGCCACGTGCTTGACCTGCGGCACGGGGTGCTGACGCGGAAGCTGCGCTGGCGCGACGACGCGGGCCGGGTCACGGCGGTGCGCCAGCGCCGGCTGGTGTCGATGGCCGACCCCTACCTGGCGGCGATGCAGACCACCTTCACGGCCGAGAACTGGTCGGGGCCGCTCCGCGTGCGGTCCATGCTGGACGGGCGGGTGGCCAACGACGGCGTGGCGCGCTACCGCGACCTGCGTGGTGACCATCTGACCTGCCACGACACCGGAACGCAGGACGACATCACCTGGCTGACCGCCATCACCCGCTGCTCCCGCATCACCATCGCCCTGGCCGGCCGGATCGACGCCCCCGGGCGACCGTGCGTGCTCCATCGGGAGGCCGACAACATCACCTGCGAGCACGTGCTGGATGTCAGCCGGGGCCGGCCGGCCGTCCTCACCAAGACCGTGGCACTGGCCACGTCACGTGACCACGCCAGCCACGACGCCCGCTCGGCGGCGTTGCGCCACGTGCGCCGCGCCCCGCCGTTCGACGACCTGCTGGCCCGGCACGCGGCCGCCTGGGAGCGGCTGTGGCAGTGCGCCCGGCTCGACGTGGGCGGCGCCGAGTTGTCGCGGATCGTGCACCTGCACATCTTCCATCTGCTGCAGACGCTCTCCCCGCACACCGCGGACCTCGACGCCGGCGTGCCGGCCCGCGGCCTGCACGGCGAGGCTTACCGCGGCCACGTGTTCTGGGACGAGCTGTTCGTCCAGCCCTGGCTGAGCCTGCGCTTCCCGGAGATCTCGCTCGGCCTGCTGCGTTACCGCTGGCGGCGGCTGCCCGAGGCGCGGGACGCCGCCCGGGAGGCCGGGTACGGCGGCGCGATGTTCCCCTGGCAGAGCGGCAGCGACGGCCGCGAGGAGACCCAGATCCTGCACCTCAACCCCCAGTCGGGCCGCTGGCTGCCCGACCACTCGCACCTGCAGCGGCACGTCGGCCTGGCCATCGCCTACAACGTCTGGCAGCACTACCTGGCCACCGGATCCATGCCGCCGTGGTGCGCCGAGCTGCTGCTCGACATCGCCAGGTTCTTCGCCTCGATGGCGGTGCGGCACGGCGACCGGTACGAGATCCGCGGCGTCATGGGCCCCGACGAGTACCACGACCGCTACCCCGGCGCCGCCGTACCCGGCGTGGACAACAACGCCTACACCAACGTCATGACGGCCTGGCTGCTGCTGCGCGCCCGCGAGACCGCCCGCCTGGCGCCCGACCTGGTGCCGGACCGGGCCGAGCTGGAGCGCTGGGACGAGATCGGCAGCTGCCTGCGGGTCGACTTCCACGACGGCGTCATCAGCCAGTTCAGCGGGTACGCCGACCTGGAGGAGCTCGACTGGCATCGCTACCGCGGCGTGCGCCGCCTGGATCGGGCCCTGGAGGCCGACGGCGACGACGTCAACCGCTACAAGGCGTCCAAACAGGCCGACACCCTCATGCTCTGCTACCTGCTGACCGGCGATGAGCTGACCGGCATCCTGCGCGGGCTCGGCTACCCCGTCGAGCCCGGCCTGCTCCCCCGTACGATCTCGTACTACCTGGAGCGCACCAGCCACGGTTCGACCCTCAGCGCGGTCGTGCACGCCTGGGTGCTGTCCCGCGCCAACCGTGCCCAGTCCTGGCGGTTCTTCACCGAAGCGCTCCACAGCGACATCAAGGACGTCCAGGGCGGCACCACCGCGGAGGGCATCCACCTGGGCGCCATGGGCGGCACGCTGGACCTCTTGCAGCGCTGCTACCTGGGGTTGGAGCTGCGGCGGGACGGGCTGCGGCTGGACCCGCTGCTGCCCGGGCGGCTCGGCTTGTTGTCCATGCCGATCCGCTTCCGCGGGCGGCAGCTGTTCATCGACGCCGACCATCGGCAGGCGCGCGTCAACGGCGTCGCGTGCCGGTCGTACAGAGGAGGGGAAGCGATCATGACTGGGACGGGAGATCTCGGGCGTCGCATCATCCATCACCGCGAGCGCCTCGGCCTGACCCGCGAGGAGGTCGCCGAACGCGCCGACATGTCGCCGGGCTACCTGACCTACCTGGAGGAGCACCCCGACATGCCGGACACCGGCGCGCTCTACCGCCTGGCCGACGCCCTTCGGACGACCGCGGAGGAGCTTCTCGGCGGGGGCAGGGAACGACCGCCCGGACACGGTCCCGCCATGGCCAATCCGACCATGGAGGTGCTGGACGAGGAGGAGTGCCTGCGGCTGATCGGTCCCGGCGGGATCGGGCGGGTGGCGTTCAACGGCTCGCACGGGCCGACCGTGCTGCCGGTCAACTACAAGATGCACGAGGGCGCCATCGTCTTCCGCACCGCCGCCGGCGGCCCCATGGACCGGGACCTGCGTACGGGGCTCGAAGGGGTCGACATCAAGATCGCCTTCGAGGTGGACCTCTTCGACGAGACCAACCGGGAGGGTTGGAGCGTCCTGGTGCAGGGGCCGGTCCATCACGTGCCGGAGGAGGAGGTGCCCGAGGTGACCCGCGCGGGCGTCACACCGTGGGCGGGCGGCGAACGGCATCTCTACATCCGCATCGCCTGCCAGCAGATCACCGGCCGCCGCATCCACGGGCTGTAGCGGGCCGGCGTCAGCGGCAGCCGGTGGCGCCGAACGCCAGGAACTGCGTCACCTCCTGCTGGCTGAAGTTGTCGTCCGACCCGATCACCAGGGTGCACTCGCCGCTCGCCAGGCGCGGCCCCCAGGCCATGCTCTCCAGGTTCTGCACCGGCGTGCTGACCGCGCTCAGGTCGTGGACCAGGCGTTTGACCACCGGCCGGTACGGCCTGCCGGCTTCCGGGGAGCGCGTGTCCAGCACGTTCGCGGCGTCCTGCAGAGAGCGCCTGTCCAGGACGTCGGTGGCGCCACGCAGGTCGATCTCGTACAGCCGCACCCGGTAGTCGACGCCCTCGATCCAGGCACGTTCGAGCGCCAGATAGCGGTATTCGTCGATGGGCAGGATCTCCGACACCCCGCTGTCGGACTCCCCGCCGGGCGGGACGGGGGCGACGGGCAGCGGGTCGAGCGGATAGACGTACTGCCCGCGCAACCTGCCTGCCCGGTTCCACACGGTGAGCCGCGCGGGTGCGCCTCGATCAGCCGTCGGCGGCGGCCCGTCCTCATAGCGCGGACCCTCGGTGACGGCGGTGATCGTACGGGCCGTGACGGCCAGCCCCTCGAAGCCGAAGTTGCGGCGCGGACCGCTGTCGGCGCCGGTCAGCCGCAGGTTGTGCGGTAGCCGCAGCTCGCCCAGGTGCCGTCCCTGCAGGTCCATCGCCCGTACGGCGGACATGGAGATCGGGATGGCCGGGTTTCTGGCGTCCGGCCGGTCGCCTTCGTCGCCCCACAGCAGCCGGCCGCTGCGCCGGTCGAACCTGATCGTCTCGGGGTCGGCCGACTCCGGCTTGCCGTACGCCGGGTACGGCGTGCCGTCGGCCCTGGTGAGCGTCGTGACCCCGGTCAGCCGGACCCCGTTGAACGCCCCGGTCACCCGGTCGATGTCCAAGTGACCGGTGTAGAAACGGGCCGGGTTGTAGCGCCATCGGTCGTCGGAGATGAAGTACCAGATTCCGGTGCTGGGATCCCGGTCGATGCCGGACAGCCCGCCCACGGTGGTGCCCTCGACGCGTGTCATGTGCGGCACCTGCTGCTCCCCCAGAAATCGGGTGATCCGCACCGGATCCCGCCGTCCCGCCGCCGACGCCGGTGGTGGCGGCGTGGTATTCGCCGCCACCACCGCGAATGCGACGGCAATGACCATTGTTCTCCGCCTAAGAGCCATTTTCTCCCCCATATGGAAGGGCCGCCGACTGGACTGACGGAGAAAATGAAAGCGCGAATGAAGAAGGAAGTCCATGCAGGCAGGACGCCACAATAGACGTAGGCCACCCATAAAACAGGGCAAATTCCGGCGCTTTTTCTTAAGGAAGGCGGCCGATGACGGCGGTGGCGTCCAGCTCGTCGGAGCCGGCCGCGCGGGCCGTCAGGCCGGCGAGCTCGACGGCGCGCACGGTCGCCGCCGCCTGGCGTGCGCTGGTCTCGATCAGGAGGTGACCGCCGGGAGCGAGCCATTGGGGCGCCCGCTCGATCACCCGGCGTACGACGTCCAGCCCGTCGTCGCCGCCGTCGAGCGCCACGCGCGGCTCGTACAGGCGGGCCTCGGGCGGAAGCAGCCCGACGGACCCGGACGGCACGTAGGGCGGGCTGGCGATCAGCAGGTCGACCCGGCCGCGCAGGGTGACGGGGAGCGGCTCGTACAGGTCGCCCTCGTAGACGTGCCCGCCGGGAAGGTTGCGCCGGGCGCAGCGCACGGCGGCGGGGTCGAGGTCGGCGGCGTACAGCTCGGCCGGGCGCGCCAGGCCGGCGGCCAGCGCCGCGCCCATGGCGCCCGTGCCGCAGCACAGGTCCAGCACGACCGGAGTCCCGCGCACCTCGCGGGCGAGCGCGACGGCCTGGTCGATGAGGAACTGCGTGCGGGGCCGCGGCACGAACACCCCGGGCTCGACCACCAGCCGCAGCCCGCAGAACTCGGCCCAGCCGAGCACGTGCTCGAGCGGCCGGCCGCCGACCCGGCGCTCCACCATGGCGGCCAGCTCGCCGGGGGTGCGCGCGGTGGCGACGATCAGCTCCGCCTCGTCCTCGGCGAACACGCAGCCGGCGGCGCGGAGCCTGGCCACGATGTCAGACAGGGCGGCGGATGACGAAGAGACCGACATGAGCGTCATTCCTACCAGGTCCGGCCCCGCTACGGGCTGGGTGGGAGGTCCGTGGCGTCGCCGAGCGACTCCAGCAGGTCGCGGAGCGTGCCCGCGAGCTCCTCGCGCCGCTCCCCGCTCAGCGCGGTCAGCACGCGGTGCTCGGTGGCGACGTGGTCCGGCAGCGCCCGGTCGATCAGCGCGAATCCCTCCTCGGTGAGCGTCACGTAGACGCCCCGCCCGTCCGACTCGCTCGGCGTGCGCGTCACCAGCCCACGCTCCTCCAGCCGGTCCAGCCGCTGCGTGATCGCGCCCGAGGTCACCATGGACGCGCGCATCAGCTCGGCGGGCGTCAGCCGGTGCGGCGGGTCGCTGCGGCGCAGCGTGGCCAGTACGTCGAACGAGGCCCTGTCGAGCCCGTGCGCGGCGAACGTGCGCCGCAGCTCCGCGTCGATCAGCCGGGACAGCCGCGACAGCCGGCCGATCACGGCCATCGGGGAAACGTCCAGGTCAGGCCGCTGGGCGCCCCACTGTTTGAGGATGAAGTCGACGTGGTCTGCCACGGTCTCCACCCTACCGATGTCTTAGCGGTGAGGTAAATCACTGGCCAAGTAGCTTAGTGCTGAGATACTTTGTCTTAGTGCTAAGTAATCGATGGACCGTCGTCCTGCTGACCGCGCTGACCCCCGCCATCTGGGGGACCACCTACCTCGTCACCACCGAAATGCTGCCGCCCGACCGCCCCCTGCTGGCGGCGCTGATCCGGGCGCTGCCTGCCGGGATCCTGCTCCTCGCCATCACGCGCCGCCTGCCCCAGGGGATCTGGTGGTGGCGGGCGTTGGTGCTGGGGGCACTCAACATCGGGGTGTTCCTGGCGTTGTTGTTCGTGGGCGCGTACCGGCTGCCCGGCGGGGTGGCCGCGACCGTCGGCGCCATCCAGCCGCTGCTGGTCGCCCTGCTGTCGGCCGGGCTGCTGCACGAGCGGCTGACCCCGCGCACCGTGGTCGCCGCCGTGGCGGGCGTGGCGGGGGTCGGGCTGCTCGTGTTGCGGGCCGACGCCCGGCTGGACGCTGTCGGCGTCGCCGCCGCGCTCGGCGGGGCCGTCGTCATGGCCGTCGGCGTCGTGCTGAGCAAGCGGTGGCCGTCCCCCGCGCCGCTGCTGGCCACCACAGGCTGGCAGCTCGTGGCAGGCGGCCTGCTGCTGCTTCCCGTCGCGCTCGTGGTCGAAGGACCGCCGCCGGCCACGCTGACCACCGCCAACCTCGCGGGGTACGCCTACCTCACGATCATCGGAGCCGCCCTCGCCTACGCCCTGTGGTTCCGAGGGCTGCGGATCCTCTCGGCGACCAAGGTCACCTTCCTCGGGCTGCTCAGCCCGGTGGTCGCGACCGCGCTCGGCTGGGCCGTGCTCGGCCAGCGGCTCACCGCGGCCCAGGCGCTCGGCGCGCTCATCGTGCTGGGCGCGCTCGTCGCCGCCCAGCTCCAACCCACCCGCACGCGACCGCTGCCGGAGGCGGCGGCACCCCGCGTACTCATCGGAAAGGAATCCTGAACACCATGCGCATCACCATTTTCGGAGCGTCCGGAGCCGTAGGCAGCCGGGTGGTGGCCGAGGCGCTGTCGCGCGGCCACGACGTGACCGCCGTCGTCCGCGATCCCGCTCGCCTGGCCCACACGCCCGCCCGGGTGCGGGCGGGCGACGCCTCGGACGTCGAGCAGGTGGCCGCGTTGAGCGCCGGTCAGGACGTGGTGATCAGCGCGACCCGGCCCGCGCCCGGTTACGAGGGCGAGCTCCCGATCACCGCCAAGGCGCTGCTGGCCGGCGTGGCGCGGACCGGCGTGCGGCTGCTGCTCGTCGGTGGCGCGGCGGGGCTGACCGTGCCCGAAGCCGGTGGGCTCCCCCTTGTCGAGACTCCCGATTTCCCGCCCGCGTTGCGGCCCATCGCGCTGGCCTGCAACGAGCAGCTCGAGGTCTGCCGCTCGGCCACGGACGCCGACTGGACGTACCTGAGCCCGCCGGCGTTGCTGGAGCCGGGGGAGCGTACCGGCGTCTACCGGGTCGGTGGCGACGAGCTGCTCGTCGACGCGCACGGCAGGTCGGCGATCTCCATGGAGGACTTCGCGATCGCGCTGCTGGACGAGGCCGAGCTGCCCCGGCACCGCGGCAGCAGGTTCACGGTCGCCTATTGACCGACTCTGGCAGCATGATCGGTACGTGGCCCGCCAGCGATCGAGGAGACCGGCATGACCATCGCCCCCTACCCCGTGACCGACCCCGTCGCCGAGCACGGGGAGGGGCCTGTCTGGTCCGGCCGCTGGGGCGGGCTGAGGTGGGTCGACATGCTGGCCGGCGACGTGCTCGCGCTCGACGCCCAGGGCGCGGTGCGCCGCCGCCACGTGGGCGCGGTGGCCGCCGTCGTGCGGCCGCGCGTGTCCGGCGGCTATGTGGTCGCGGCCGAGCGGGAGCTGCTGCTGTCCGGCTCCGACGACCTGGACGCCCCGCTGCGTTCCCTGGGCGAGGCGTGGAGCGATCCCTCGATCAGGATGAACGAGGGCGGCTGCGACCCCGACGGCCGCTTCTACATCGGCAGCATGGCCTATGACGCGGCCCGCGGGCGCGGCGCGTTCTACGTGGCCGAGCCCGGCGGCGCGCTGCGGGTGGTGCTGCCGGAGGTGACGATCTCCAACGGGTTCGGCTTCAGCCCGGGCGGCGCCCTGGCCTACTACGCCGACACCGAGACCGGGCGGGTGGACGTGCTCGACTACGACCCCGAGAGCGGGCTCAGCGGGCGGCGTCCTTTCGCCGTCGTCGATCCCGCGCAGGGGGCTCCCGACGGGCTGACGGTCGACGCCGAGGGCGGGGTGTGGGTGGCGCTGTGGCAGGGCGGGGCCGTGCACAGATACGACGTGGACGGCCGGCTCGACGCGGTCATCAGCCTGCCCGTACGCAAGGTCACCGCGGTGACCTTCGGCGGCGAGGATCTCGACCGGCTCTTCATCACCACGTCGGCGCTGGACGTGGACCGGGCCGAGCAACCCGGCGCGGGCGCCGTCTTCGCCGCCGACCCGGGGGTGCGCGGCCTGCCGGTGCTGCCGACGACGCTCTGACGGCCGGCCATTTGGTGGGGGCGACGTCCATCCCGCGCCGGCGAGCGGGAAGGGCCACCCGCGGCGTCATCCGGCTCCAACATGGTCACCGGTGTGAACGTCGCCCATAGCTTGGACCGCCGGACGCGCCCGGCGGTTCCCCTGCTCCAGGGAAACCTTCGGCCGCGATCGCTTTGCTCATTCGCCGGAGATATGCCTAAGATGCCGCAGCGCTTGATCTCCGCCATGCGGCCAGGCGCACGATTCCCCGGCGGGCGGCTCCTGTCGCGCCGGACGTTCAGCGGGTCTCCCTTTCATCGCGGCCGCTGACGCATCACCACGTGAAGGCGTGCGCCTCTGGCGTACGTCTTCTTTTGGCTTCTGATCGATCCTGAAGAGAGGACACACGCATGATCGGCATGCCCGGAAACGGCCCGGCCCCGCGGTCGGTGGGAGCGGACGGCCTGCCTCGGCAGTTCGCCCGGACGCGGCGGTTCAGCCTGGGCGCTCCGTCCGCGTTCACCGTCTCGGCGGACGGCGCGTCAGTGATGTTCCTCCGCAGCCGGGGCGGCGACGACCTCGCCGCCTGTCTGTGGGCGCTGGACCTGGACTCGGGGGCCGAGCGCCTGCTCGCCGACCCGGTGGAGCTGCTGGGCGGGAAGGCGGCGGGCGGGATCGCCACGTACGCCACCGACGAGGCGGCAGGGGTGGCGGCGTTCGCGCTGGCGGGACGGCTGTGGGTGGTGGACGTCGCGAAGGGCGGCGTACGCGAGCTGCCCGCGAGCGGCGACGTGCGCGACCCGCGCCCGGACCCGGCGGGCCGCCGGATCGCGTACATCAGCGGCGGCGCCCTGCGCGTGATCGAACTCGACCGCGCCGAGGACCACGCGATCGCCGAGTCGGACGGGCCCGAGGACCGCGCGATCGCCGAACCGGACGGGCCCGCGGTCCGGTACGGCGTCGCGGAGTATGCGGCGGCCGCGTCCATGGGCCGCACGCGCGGACACTGGTGGTCGCCGGACGGCGCCCGGCTGCTGGTGGCCAGGGTGGACGAGAGCGCCGTGGCGCTGTGGCACGTGGCCGACCCGTCGGACCCGGCCCGGCCGCCGCGCGCCGTCCGGTACCCGGCGGCCGGCACCGCCAACGCCGAGGTCACCCTGTGGATCGCCGGGCTGGACGGCACGCGTGCCGAGGTCCTATGGGACCGGACGGCCTTCGAGTACGTGACGGCCGCGGGCTGGGACGCGCACGGCCCTTACCTGGCGGTGCAGAGCCGCGATCAGCGGACCGTGCGCACGCTCGCCGCCGACCCGGACTCCGGGCGTACCGTGCTGCTGGCCGAGCAGCGCGACGCGCACTGGGTGCAGCTGGTCGGCGGCACGCCGGCGCGTACGGCGGCGGGCGCGCTCGTGGCGCACGCCGACATGGACGACACCCGGCGGCTCACCCTCGACGGTGTCCCGATCACCCCGCCCGGACTGCAGCTGCGCGAAGTCCTCAGCGTGAGCGGCGACGCCATCCTGTTCACCGCCTCCACCGACCCGGCGGAGACCCACCTGTGGCTCTACCAGCCGGGCACCACAGGCGAGCGGCCCTTCGAAGGTGAGCCAGAGGGCGTGGGATCAGGCGCGCGCCGGCCCCACACCGGGCTGGACGATGCGGGTGTGGCCGGGCTGCGGCGGCTGAGCGTGGAGCCGGGCGTGCACGCCGGTGTGTGGCGGGCCGGCACGCTGGTGCACGTCACCCGCACCCCCACCCGCCCCGGCGCCACGACCAGAGCCCTGCGCACCGGCCGGCCCGCCGTCACGATCGCCTCGCTCGCCGAGCGGCCGGTGCTGACCCTGCGCGCCACCGCCCTGACCACCACCGAACGCGAGCTCCGCAGCCACCTGCTGCTCCCCTCCTGGCACCGGCCGGGCGACCCCAAGCTGCCCGTGCTGGTGGACCCTTACGCCGGCCCGGCCCTGCAGCGGGTCACCGCCGACCAGGCGCCCATGACGTTCGTCTCCCAGTGGTTCGCCGAGCAGGGCTTCGCCGTGCTGATCACCGACGGCAGCGGCACCCCGGGACGCGGCCCGTCCTGGGAACGCGAGGTCCACGGCGACATCTTCGGCCCGCCCTTGGACGACCAGGTGGCCGCCCTGCACGCGGCCTCCGCCCGCCATCCCGGCCTGGACCTGAGCAGAGTCGCCATCCGCGGCTGGTCCTACTCGGGCACGCTGGCCGTCATGGCGGTGCTGCGCCGGCCCGACGTGTTCCACGCCGCGGTGGCGGGAGCCGGAACGAGCGACCAGCGCCTCTACGACACCCACTGGCGGGAACGTTTCCTCGGTCACCCCGACCGGCACCCGGAACGCTATGAGACCTGCTCGACGCTGCCCGAGGCCCACCGGCTGACCCGGCCGCTGCTGTTGATCCACGGCCTGGCCGACGACAACGTGTTCGCGGCCGGCTCCCTGCGGCTGTCCGCCGCGCTGCTCGCGGCCGGCCGCCCGCACGAGCTGCTGCCGCTGACCGGTGTCGCGCATTCGCCCACGTCCGACCCCGACGTCTTCGAGGGCCTGCTCCTGCACCAGCTCGGCTTCCTCCGCAGACACCTCTGATCAGCGGCGGCGGGCGCGGCCTCCGGTCCCGCGCCGCGCGCCCCGTCCCCGTCCGGGGCGGGGCTGCGGTCTCGGCTCGCCGCGTGTGCCGGGCCAGTGCGAGGGGCGGGTGAGCGCCGGGGGAAGGCGGGTGGCGGCGTCGCCCTTGGCCGCGTTGAGCTGGGCTTGGGTGAGGAAGATGCTGCCGGTGAGGTCGGCGCCCGCCAGGTCCGCGCCCCGCAGATCCGCCCCGATCAGGTCGGCCTGCCGCAGGTCCGCGCCGCGCAGATCGGCCGCGATCAGGTAGGCGCCGCGCAGGTCGGCCCCGCGCAGGTCGGCGCCCCTGAGCCGGGCTCCGACCAGGTCGGCGCCCCTGCGGTCCTTCCCCCGGCAGCCCGCCCTGACGAGCTCGCTCACCTGCAGCAGCAACGTGTTGACCCCGGCCCGGTGCGCCACCAGATCGAGCTTCTTCAGCGCGTCGACGCTCTCGCGGGTGAGCCGCTCGGTCTCGTCGAGCGCCTCGCGCAGCTCGGCGTGGATCGGCCCGGCGGCCTCCAGCGTCAACGCCTCCGCCACGTACCACAACAGCTCGTGCAGCTGTCGCACGACCGGGAACACCGCGAACATCTGCCCAGCGGTCTCCGGCGCCTGCCGCCAGCTCGTGCCCGCGAACGTGACCTGCGAGACCTTCTGCCCGGCTCCGAAGCAGTCGTAGACGGTGCAGCCCGGATAGCCGCGCTGCCGCAGCTGTGCGTGGATGGCGCAGCTGAAGTCGTCGCGCAGGTTATGGCAGGGGTCGCCGGCGGCCTTGTCGGCGGCGAAGTCGGCCGAGGCCGAGAACGGCAGCGCCACGCAGCACAGCCCGAAGCAGTTGGCGCAGTCGGCCAGCAGGCCGAGCTCACGCGGGTTCGTTCCGGGCAACGTGTTGACTCCTCAGCAGGTGGCGGTACATCAAGGGTACGCCGTCACCCGCCGAAGCGACGCTGCCGGGCCGCGAAGCTGCGGAGCGCCCGCAGGAAGTCGATCTCGCGGAAGGCCGGCCAGTAGGCCTCGCAGAAGTACAGCTCCGAGTAGGCCGACTGCCAGAGCAGGAAGTTGGACATGCGTTGCTCGCCGCTGGTGCGGATCACCAGGTCCGGGTCGGGCTGCCCGGCCGTGTAGAGGTGCTTGGCGATGTCGTCTGCGGTCAGCGTGGCGGCCAGGTCCAGCATGGACTGCCCGGCCTCGGCCCGCTCGTACAGCAGCTCGCGCAGGGAGTCGATGACCTCCTGGCGGCCGCCGTACCCGATGGCCAGCGTGAGGTGGAAGCCGGTGGCGCAGGTGCGGGTCGCCTCGACGGCGCTCTTGAGTGCGCGGGCGGTGGTGTCGGGCAGCATGTCGAGCAGGCCCGCGACGTGCACGCGCCAGCGGGCGTCCGGCCGGTCGAGCCGGTCGGCGACCATCTGCTCGATCACCCGCAGCAGGAACGCGACCTCCTCGTCGCCTCGCCGCTGCAGGTTCTCCGTCGAGCACAGGAATATCGTCAGGTGCCGGATGCCGAGTCCTTCGCACCAGGTCATCACGTGCTCGATGTGGTCGGCGCCGTACTTGTGGCCGATGCTCGGGTTGGCCAGTCCCCTCTGCCTGGCCCAGCGCCGGTTGCCGTCGATGATCAGGCCGACGTGCTGCGGCAGCGGGCCCGACATGACCTGGCGGCGCAGGCGGCGGGCGTACAGGGCGTGGGGAAGATCAGTGATGTGCACCCTATTAGGATGGCGCGCCCAGCGGGCGCCGAAACCGTTTCCTCAAGGGCCGGCAGCGGCCGTTTCGACGCCGTCGAGTAGCACGGCCAAGCCCACCGTGAACGTCTGCCGGGCCCGGTGCCGCAGCCACGGCTCGCCCTCGCCGAGCGTGTCGTCCTCCGACTCCACCCAGCTGACCAGCGGGTAGCGCGCGGCGAACCCGGGGGCCACCTCCTCCAGCAGGGCCGAGCGCGCCTGCCACCATTCCTCGTCCGACACCCCGGTCTCCGACGGGGCCTGGCGCGACTCGGCGACCGTCCTGGCCGCCCCGCGCACGAAGTCGAACAGCAGCGCCACCACGCCACGCAGCCTGGCGGGCGGCAGGCCGGTCAGGCGCAGGATGCCGATTAGGGTCTCCAGCGCCGCGAACTCGTTCGGCCCCAGCACGGGCCGCGCCTGCGACACCTGCGCCATCCACGGGTGACGCAGGAAGAAGGCCCACATGTGCTCAGCCCATGCGGTGACGGCCGGACGCCAGCCCCCGCCCAGGTCGTAGTCGACCGGCAGCTCGGCCATGGCCCGGTCGTACATGAGGTCGACCAGCTCGCCCTTGCTCGGCACGTATGTGTAGAGCGCCATCCCGGTGCGGCCGAGCCGCTCGCCGACCTTGCGCATGGACAGCGCCGTCATGCCCTCGCCGTCGGCCACTGCGATGGCGGCCTCGACGATCAGGTCCACGCTGAGCCCCGGCTTGGGCCCCGGCCGGGCCTCGTCTCGCTCCTGCGTGCGCCACAGCAGCGCCATCGAACGGCGCGCGTCACCCTGACCGGCGTACACGACCAACGCGGGACTCTCCTTGCGGACAGAACTCCTTACGGCATAAAGCGTATCAGTGGCGTGCGCTCCGGCCCTCGCGGGCGGCCGCGGGGGCGAGCATCAGATGCCGTGCCTGGCCAGGGGCTCGACGAGCTCGCGCTCCTCGTAGGACAGATGCGACAGCAGGCTGTCGGTGAGCAGGTCCACGACCGCACGCAGCTCGCTCAGGCGGCCGGCCGGGTCCCCGACGAACGCCACCAGCGCCCGGTCGATCCGTTCGAGGATCTTGTGGATGGCCTGGTGCTCCTCCTTGAGCCGGTCGAGCACCGGGGCGAGTGCGGGCTCGACGCGGCGCAGGTGGGGGAACACGGCCGCGTCCTCGGCGGAATGATGCATGGTGAGGAGCCGGCAGTAGGACTCGCAGTAGGCGCCGAGCGTCCAGTTGTTCTGGCGCATGGTCATGGTGTTGATGTGCGAGCGGGCGGCGTCCGCGTCGAGCGTTCCCGCGGCGACCTGGCCGATCAGGTCGCGCAGCTGGGCGAGCTCGGCGCGCAGGTGGTCGTGCACGTCGATGAGGTGCCGGCCGTTGGCCTGCTCCCGGGGGGTGTAGCGCCTGGCGGAGTCGGGGCGCGGCGCGGTGGGCCGGGTGCTCTCGTCCCAGACGCGGACGTCGCTCAGGCGCACGCCATCGTCCGGGGTCGGGGTGAACCCCAGCGACGGCTCGGCCGCCGGCGGCGTCTGCGGTGAGGCACTGGGCTGGGCCGCTCGTGGCGCGCGTCCCTCGGGGCTCCCCTCCATGGTTGCGGTTGGGGCGGTGCGGCGCGCGGCGGCGACGAGCTCGCGTACGGCCGGCGCCGTCTCCGCGGCGAAACGCTGGATCTGAGCCGGATCGCCGGCCATGAGGGTGAAGACGCTGATTCCGTGCTCCAGCGCGAGCTCAGCGAGCTGGGCGGGTGGCAGCTCCTCGCCGAGGTTGAGCAGGCGGCGGATGTCGCCGGGCGCGCGGCCGGTCTCGGCGGCCGACTCGTCGATGACGGCGTTCCCCTCGGCGATCTTGGCGGTGGTCCGGAGATGCGGGAGGGAGGGAAGCCAGCCGTCGGCGAGCCGTCCGGTGAGGCGGAGCATCCGGGGCTTGTACGCGCCGAGCCAGATGCCGATGTCGTGGGCCGGACGCGGCCCGCGCGGCGTGCCTTCCACCCGGTGGTGAACGCCGTGGAAGTGAATTCCGCCGGGCGCGTCGGTGTCCCATGCGGCACGGATGATCTGGATGCCTTCCTCAAGCGCGGCCACGGCGTCGCCGGGGGTCAGGCGCGGGGCGCCCATGGCCGCGATGGCGTCCCAGTAGCCGCCCGTCCCGAGACCGAGCTCGAACCGGCCGCCGCTGAGAAGGTCCAGGCTCGCGGCGGCCTGGGCGAGCATGGCGGGCGGCCGCAGGGGCAAGGGGTGCACGTTGCCCGCCAGCCTGATCGTCTCGGTGGCGGCGGCCACGTAGCCGAGCAGCGTCCAGGTGTCCAGGAGCGCCGGCTGGTACGGGTGGTCCTGGAAGGTGACGAGGTCCAGCCCGGCGTGTTCGGCGAGCTGGGCGAGGGCTACGACGGTGCCGGGGTCCTGCGCGTACGGCACGATGTTGGCGCTGAAGAGCAGGTCGTGGCCGTAGTCGGGCATGAGGGGCTCCTTGCGGCGGGCCGCGCATTAGTTGGTAGTACGAATAGTTGTTACGCGAGAAAAATAGTTCGTACTACCAACTAGTGTCAACTAGACTCGGTGGCGTGGTCACCACGAAGGAGCCCCTCCTGCGGTTCACCGAGGCGCTCGTCCGCCTGTCGCACCTGGTGCAGCAGGTGTTCGACGAGGTCGCCAGGGAGCACGACCTGACCCCGCAGCAGGCCCAGCTGCTCTGCCTGCTCATCGACGGGCCCGTCGGGATGACGGACCTGTCCCGGTCCCTGCACCTGGAAAAGTCCAGCCTGACGGGGCTGGTGGACCGGGCGGGGAAACGCGGCCTGGTGGCCCGCGCCCGCGACTCGAAGGATCGCCGGGCATGCCGGATCGTGCTGACCCCGGAAGGGGAACGGCTTGGGGCGCTGGCGCACGAGGCGATGAGCGAGCGGCTGGAGGCGCTGGCGGGGAAACTGCCGCAGGAGCACCGGCACCTGCTGACGTCGGCCATCGGCGGGATCCTCGCCGAGCACACCGCCCAGACCGGCCGCGCCTGGACCGCCTCCGCGAGCTGACGGGCCGCACGCCGGCGGGATCGACCCACTCGGCGGCGCCCGATAGCTGTTCGCCAAGGGCACAGCGCTTGGTTGATAATGTCCCATGCTGCCCGACGCCCTCAGAGCCGCTCTGGACCAGGCCCTGACCCGCTACTCGCCGCAGGAGTTGTCCCGGTCGGTCGCCCACCTCACCGAGAGCTACCGCACCCCGTCAGCCGGGGGCACGCACCTGCGCACCCAGGCCGACGTCGCCGCCTACGCCGCGTACCGCATGCCCGCCACCTACGCCGCGGCCGGCGCCGCGATGCGTCAGGCGGCGGCGCTGACGCCGGGCTTCCAGCCGGCGACGCTTCTCGACGCCGGCGGCGGGACCGGGGCGGCCATCTGGGCGGCGGGCGCGATCTGGCCGTCCCTGCGCCAGGTCACGGTCATCGAGCACGACCCGCACGTCATCGACCTCGGCAGGCGCCTGGCCCGCGGGTCGGAGGCGGCCGCCGTGCGGGAGACCACGTGGCGGCACGCCGCCATCCGGCCCGGCCTGGACCGGCCGCGGGCCGACCTGACGACGATGTCGTACGCGCTGGGCGAACTCCCCGAACGGGACCGACCGGACATCGTGCGCTGGCTCGCCGACAGCGCCGCCATGGTGATCATCATCGAGCCCGGCACCCCCGCCGGCTACGCCACCATCGCCGCCGCCCGGGAGGTGCTGTCCGGGCAGGGCATGACCATCGCCGCCCCCTGCCCGCACGGCGGGCGCTGCCCGATCCAGCCGGGCCGCGACTGGTGCCACTTCTCCGTCAGGCTGCCCAGGAGTTCCCTGCACCGCCAGGTCAAGGCGGGGACGCTGAGCTTCGAGGACGAGAAGTTCTCCTACGTCGCCGCCACGGCCGGCCCGTCTCCGCGCGCCGAGGCCCGGGTGCTGCGTCACCCGCAGAAACGCAAGGGCGTGGTGTCCCTGCGGCTGTGCACGGCCGACGACGGGCTACGTGACGTGATCGTCTCCAAGCGGCAGGGCGAGCTCTACCGGCGCGCCAGGGACGTGGACTGGGGTGACGCGTGGCCGGGCGGTGAGGGCTGACGTCAGGAGCGCCGGGCCGCGAGTTCGTCCAGGTCGCGGACGAACCAGAGGTGGGTGCCCCGGTTCGACTCCAGCACCCAGGCGCGCAGGGCTTCGCTCGCGGCGGTGAAGCGGGAGACGTCCCCCACGATCGCCAGCCCCATCCGGTAGTTGACGAACTTCTGCGCGATCTCCCCCGCCACGCCGGTGCGCAGGGAGAAGAAGTCCTCGTGCAGCCGCTCGGCGGGCACGGCGACCCAGGTGGCGCCGTGCCCCCATGCCTCGCCGATGAGGTCGAGCGCGTCGCGTTCGTCACGCAGCGGCGGGCCGTCGAGCGGGCAGAGGTGAACGCCGTCGTCAGGCATGGGCGGTCTCCAGGAAGTCCATGATCTCTCGGGTGTGGGCGGGGAGCAGGTGCCCGGCGTCGGGCAGGAGGCGTACCTCGGCGTGCGGGACGTTGCGCTGGAGGCGGCGGCGCGTGTCGTGGGAGTCGAGCAGGGCGTCGCGGCCTCCGACGATCGCCAGCACCGGCACGGCCAGCCCGCGTAACGCCTCGTCGCCGAAGACCGGCACCTTGCCGCGGCGCGGCCGGAAACTCTTCTGGATCAGCAACGAGAACGCGCCGAGATCACCGCCGCCCTCCGCGGCGGAACCGTTCGCGGCCACCCCCTCCGCGGCGGAACCGTTCGCGGCCACCCCCTCCGCGGCGGAACCGTTCGCGGCCCATCCGTCCGCGGCGGGGCCGAGGAGGCGGCGCATGGCGCGGCGCAGGCCCCGCTCGCCCAGCAGCATCAGCGGCAGCGCGCCCAGCAGCGGCAGCCACCGCTGGCGGCCGATGCCGCTGGGGCAGAGCAGGGCGAGCCGTTCGACCCGCCCGGCCCTGCGCGTGGCGTAGTCGACCGCCAGCCATCCGCCGAGCGAAACGCCCACCATCGAGGCCCGCTCCACGCCCAGGGCATCCAGCACGTCGTCGAGCCACGCGGCGTACGCGCCGGAGCCGAGCGGCGGCCGCGACGGCGCGCTCAGCCCCGGCTCGCCGATCACATCGACCGCGTACACCCGCAACCCCCGCGCCCAAGCGGCGACGTCACCCATCCACATGGCGCTGGTGGCCCCCGATCCGTGCAGGAGCACCACCGCGGGCGCGCCGTCCGGCCCGGACGCCAGCACGAACGTCTCGCCCTGCCCGGTCGGCACGCGCACGTGCTCGCCCGGCACCGGCCAGCGGCCGAGCAGTTCCCGGTAGCGCCGCTCGACCGCCCGCGCGCCCTCCGGCGAGGAGTAGATGCCGCTCATTGCCGCACCAGCGCGTCGACGATCCGCAGCACCTGGGCGCTCTCCTCGAGCCCACCCAGCACGATGATCTTCAAGTGGGCGCGCTCCTCGTCGTACACGAACTCCACGCGGAGCCCGTGCGGCGCTCCCGCGAGCGATCCCATGACCATCGTGCTGATCCGGTCCATCTCACGCCGCTCGACGCCGTCGATCTGCACGATGCTGGACACCTCGGCGTGCCGCGGCACCTCCGGGCGGTCGTCGGGCAGCCCGGCGAACGCCGCGAGGTCCTGCCTGGCGATCCGGTATTGCCTGCCGACACGCACGGCGGGAAGCCGCCCGTCCCGCACGTAGTTACGCACGGTCTTGACGTGCAACCCCAGTCGCCTGGCCGCCTGCTCCACGGTGTATTGCTCCATAACACTCCCTACAATAGGGCATGTCAGGGAAGAATAGGGAGTCAGGCATGCGGTCCCACTGCCACGGGGCCGATGGTCAGGCGCGGCCGGCCCTCCAGCACCTCCCCCACCCGCTCCACCTGCTCGTCGAGCTCGCGCAGGTGGGCCGGTGTGAGATCGCGGAGCGTCTCCACCGTGACGTCGATCTTGCTGCCGGAACGCCGCTGGTGCCACACCCCGCAAACTTCCCCGTCCACCAGCAGCACGGGGAAGTTCCCCGCCTGGCCGCCGGCCAGCGCCCGCTGTGCCGCCGCGCCCGGGTACAGCAGCTCACGCGGCCGCCCGGCCACCACGTACGCGTCGAAGTACGGCAGCAGCCGCACCCCGCGCGGCGGGTCCGAGGGGAAGGCCGTGTCGCCGGCGACCACCCAGGCCCGCCGCCCCTCGAACAGCACCTCCTCCAGCCCGGCCCCCTCGAACCCCCGGGCCGCCCACCTCACCGGCCCGCCGGCCCATTGCGCGAACTGGTCGGGGGTGGCCGGCCCGTACGCCGTCAGATACCTCCTGACCAGGCCGCCAAGCCCGTCCTCGACCGGCTCGGCGGGAGGCGGGGCGGTGTAGGTGACCTTGCGGCCCCTGTTCGGGCCGAAGACGACCGCGCCCCGGTGCCCCGCCAGCGCCATGGCCTGCCGCCAGCGCGGCCACATGCCCTGGAACGCGGGCATGACCAGGTCCCCGGCCCACGGCCCGGTGGCCGCCACGACGGCGTCGCTCAGCTCGTCGATCGTCATCTCCGGCCCGGCGGCGAGCACCTCCCGGATGGCCTCCACCACCTGGTCGGTCCGCTCGGGCGTCATCCGCACGCCGTCGGGGAAGGCGGCGTGCCCGGGAGGCACCGACGACAGCGCGCTCACCCACAGGGGCAGGTCGCGGGCGGGCAGCAGGTGCACGGTGCCGCGCGGCCCGAACGTCTTGACCAGGCTGCGCCGATCCCACAGCGCTTCGCGCAGGTGCCTCCGCGTGGCGCCGTCCAGCCGCAGGGCGACGGACGCCTCGCCGGCCGACATCACCTGCGCGTGCGCCCCGCACATCACCGCCACGACCTCCGCCGGGTCCGCCTGGCCCCAAGGTGCCGCGCTCAGCCCGGCCCGTTGCAGCCGCCGCGCGCTCACCTGCGGCCACGACACTTCGATCATCAGTCCTCCTCCGTCCGCATCCTCACGGTAGAGGCGAACGCGGAAGATTACCTGCCGCAATCGACGGTGGCCATGCCCCTTTGGACGGCGCGCTGCCAAAGGCCGCTACGCCGAAGTAAGTGTTCGTAAAGCCATCTTCAATTCGGAATCAGTAATGTCACGCCTCATGACCCGCCTCAGTCCCGTCCTCGGACCGCTCACCCCCCGCCAGCGCTGGCGGCGGGTACGGCTCCAGGCCTATTCCTGGGCCCTGACCGGCGCCTACCGGCTCGGCGCGATGCATCCGGCCATCTGGCGGCTGGTCGCCCGTGGTTACCATCCCGCGCTGGACCGGGTCGCCGCCAGGCACGCCAGGGTGGCCTGCCAGTTCGCGGCCGTGGACGTGCCGGCATACCGGCACTTCCTGCGCGCGAACGGGGCCGAGCAGGCCAGCCGGCTGGCGGATTTCCCCGAGACCACCAAACAGAACTACGCCGGCGTCTACGACGAGCAGAGCCGCTGCCAGGAGGGCAGGCTGCACCGCCCCGGCGTGATCGTGGACGAGTCGTCGGGGTCGAGCGGCAAACCGTACAACTGGGTACGCGGGCCGCGCGAGCTCAAGGGCATCTACCGCAACGCCGCCGGGTACATCGAGCTGGTCTTCCCGGGCGAGCGGCTGTTCGTGATCAACGCGTACTCGATGGGTGCCTGGGCCACCGGCACGACCACGGGCGCCTCCATGGCGCGTATCGCGATGGTCAAGAACACCGGGCCGGACCTGGAGAAGATCGCCGACACGCTGGAGCACTTCGGGCCCGGCTACGACTATGTGGTGGCCGCGTACCCGCCGTTCCTCAAGCACCTGCGCGACCGCCTCGACGAGGCCGGGTTCCCGTGGCGGGACTATCGCATCCGCGGCATGGTCGGTGGCGAGGGCATGACCGAGGCGCTCCGCGACTACCTGCAGGAACGCTTCGAGGAGGTGCGCTCCGGCTACGGCGCCAGCGACCTGACCATCGGCATGGGCGCGGAGAGCGGTTTCAGCGTGTGGCTGCGCAAGCGCCTGGCCACCGACCAGCCGCTGCGCGACCGGCTGCTCGGCCCGGGCGAGCAGCGGCTGCCGATGATCTTCCACTACAACCCGCTGGAGACGTTCCTGGAGGTCAACGCGGACGGCGAGCTGCTGTGCACCATCAACACCAAGAGCTGCCTGCAGCCCAAGCTCCGCTACAACGTCGGCGACGAGGCCCGCCTGTACACCCTCGCCGAGGTGCGGGAGGCGTTAGGCGCGGAGGAGTACGAGCGGGCGTGGACCGACGAGCGGCTGAACCTGCCGCTGCTGTTCCTGTTCGGGCGCAAGGACTCGACGATCTCCTACATGGGCGCGAACCTCTATCCGCAGGACGTCGAATACGGCCTCTACCAGGGCAATCCATACGCCGCCGCGATCAACCGGTTCTGCCTGTCGCTGGAGGAGCTGCCGGGCCTGGAGTACCGCCCGGTGATCAACCTCGAGGTACGCGGCGACGTGGACCGTGAGGAGCTGGCGGCCATCTGCCGCAAGGGCGTCGTCGCCCACCTGAGCACGGTCTCGCGCGACTTCGCCGAGTCGCTCAAGGAGGACCCGACGGCCGCCGACCTGAGGGTCAAGGTCCACGACCTGGGCGAGGGCCCGTTCGCGGGATTCACGAAGATGAAGAACGTCTATCTGGTGAAGGACTCATGAGGACCACGGATTTCAGCAAGGCGCCGCCGCAGGGGCAGGCGACGGCCATGTTCGTCGGGGCCACCCGCTACCGGGGGCCGCTGTCGATCCTCACCCTGACCTTCACGTGGTTCCGCATGGTGCGCGACATGAAGCGGATGCGCGGCTACCGCTGGCACAAGGTCTACTGGGAGTTCCCGTTCACGCTGGGCACGCTGGCGTTCTTCGAGGACCGCGACGCGCTGCTGCGTTTCGCCCGCAGCCGGCACCACCGCAAGCTCATGCAATGGGTGACCGACGGCACCAAGAACGCCACCGGCGGCTACATCCGGCTCTACCACGCCGAGCCCGAGGGCTACAGCAACGGCGTCTGGCGGGCGGAGGGCGGCCCGATGGCACACATCGAGACGTTCACGCCGCTGTCGGCGGAGGACGGCGACGGCCCGCCGGTGAAGCGCGGATGACGGAGCTCGCGGGGCTGCAGCCCGTCGAGACCCGCCGTGACCTGCGCGACTTCCTCTCCCTCACCGGCCGCCTCTACGCCGGGGAGCCGCGGTTCATCCCGCCGCTGCACGCGCAGGTCCGCACGTGGTTCCGTCAAGGCGTGCGGATGTACGTGCTGCGCCGGCGCGGGCAGGTCGTGGCCAGAACCACCCTGCACTCCGATGACGCACTGGACGCCAAGCTGGGCGGGCCCACCCAGCTGTTCGGCCTGACGGAATTCGCCGAGGAGGCGGCAGAGGAGCTCTTCGACGGCATCTGCGCCGCCGGGCGGGCCGCGGGCAGGGAATCGGCCTTCGGTCCGGTGTCGCTGCTGCCCAACCAGGCGGGCGGGGTCATCACCTCGGGCTTCGGCGAGCGCGGTTTCATCGACAGCGCGTGGAACCATCCCTACTACCCGGCCGCTTACGAGGCTTACGGATTCACCCGGCACTTCGAGTCCGACACCTGGATCTGCCCGGTGCCGGACAAGGAGCTGTTCGCGTTCGACGACCGGAGGATCGAGGCCGAGCGGCTCCGGGTGCACCGGGGAGACCGCCGGCGGGTGGCGGAGCAGCTGCCGATCCTGCGGGAGATGCTCAACGCAAGCTTCGCGCAGCTCGGCTACTACACCGAGATCTCCGCCGAGCAGCTGGCGGCGCAGACGGACGGGCTGGCGTACCTGCTGGACGAGGCGCTGCTGCTGTACCTGACGAAGGCGGACCGGCCGGTGGCGTTCGTGTTGTGTCTGCCCGACATTTCGGAATTTGTCGCGAGATGCCGGGGCAATCTCCATCTCCTGCGGCAGCTCCGGCTGCTCGCCACCCGCTCCCGCTACCGCCGCGAGGCGGTGCTCATCATCAAGGGGACGGTCCCCGGCGAGCAGGGTCACGGCTACATGCGGCTGCTCTCGCGCGAGCTGCACGAAGGGCTGCGCCGCGGCGGCTACCACACGCTGCGCAGCACGTACGTCGAGCGCACCAACCCCGGCTCCGCCGCCCAGTACGTCGCGATGGGCGGGCGCCCGCTGCACGGCTACACCTTCTACGCCAAGGACCTCCTCTCGTGAATGAGTTGCGGGCGCTGGAGCCCGACTTCTGGCGTGCGCCGAGCGCGCACAACACCCAGCCGTGGACGCTCGCCTACGGGGCGGACGAGGTCGCGGTCGGCTGGGATCCGGCCAGGGCGCTGCCCGTCAGCGACCCCACGGGACGCGACCTGCGTCTCAGCCTGGGGGCGTTCGTGGAGTGCTGCCTGATCGTGTGCGCGGACGCGGGCCTGTCCATCGCCTTCCGCCCCGACCCAGGGCCGCTGCGCGTGGGCTTCCTGCACAGGGCCGAGGAGCCGTACCGCACGCCGTTCACGACGGCGGACGTGCGGGCGAGGGGCGCCAACCGGGGCGATTACCACCCGGGACGGCTGCCGGACGACGTGGCCGCCGGGCTGGCCGGGATGCGACGGGTCGCCTGCCGGGACCTGGCGGACCTGCTGCACGCGGCGGACCTGCACCAGTTCGGGGACCGGGAGGTGACGCGGGAGCTGCGTGCCTGGCTGCGCCTGACCCGCCGGCACCGCCGCTACCTGCTGGACGGCCTCAGCGATCGGGCGCTGGCGCTCAGCCGGTTCGAGGCGCTCGCCCTGCGCGCCTCGCTCGCCCTCTACCCGGCGCTGCGCCCCCTCGGTCTGCCCAGGGTGCTGGCCGGCGCGTCGCGAGGGCTGCTGGACTACGACGGGGACGTGCTGGTGCTGGTCGGGGCGGCCGGCGATGAGGTGGAGCAGGGCCGCCTGCTCATGCGGCACTGGCTGACGTTGTCCGGCCTCGGCTACACCACGCATCCGCTGAGCCAGATCATCGACTGCGGGCCGACGCGGGAGGCGCTGGCCCGGCGGCTGGGGGTGGACGATCCCGCGTCCCTGCTCCACGTGGCCCGCGTCGGCCGCCCGAAGGCCCCTGCCGCGCCGTCGGCCCGGGTCAAGGAGGGGTAGCGGCCGGGTGCGCAGTTCCCGATCATCCAGGCACGACTCAGCGGCGCTTATGAGCCGCAGGCGGCCCGCACCTCCGCGATGAGCCGCGCCGCGTCGTCGACGGTGCGGCCGATCTCCTCCGGTGTGTGCCCGACCGCCGCGAGCAGCGCCTGCGCCCGTTCGCCGAACCCGCTGGGCGCCGACGGCAGCCGGTCGGCCGAGGCCACCATGCCCTTCTCGTTGATCAGCCAGGCCCCGTCGTTGGCGTGCAGCGCGTGGCAGGCGGCCCCGATCGCGCGGAACAACGCCCCCGCCGCGTACACCGGGTCCCATCCTGCGGCACCGTACCGGGCGATCATGAGGGCGAAGTCCGCCTCCCTCAGCTCCCTGATCAGCGCCGCGCGCAGCGCCGGCGGGTACTGCGCGGCCTCTTCCCGCAGGGCGGCCAGCTCCCCGCCCGGGTCGGTCAGCACCCGGCACAGCGCCACCTCCCCCACGTAGGCGTGTGAGTAGAAGCCCAGCGGATGCCCTGTCTGGACGCCGACCTCGTACCGGCCTTCCCGGCAGTCCCGCCAGATCCGGTGGACCCGGTCGAGGTCGCGATAGATCCAGTCGACCCGCCACCCGTCCACGGTCAGCCATCCACCGCCGTCCACCCACGGGCCCCACCCGCCCGGCTCGGTCACGTCGACCGGCTCGCCCGTCACCTCCCGCGCGAGCGCCCGCAGCCGGTCCACGTCGAGTCGCCCTCGGTAGTAGAGGCCCAGGTCGATGTCGGAGTCCGGCCGGTGTGTGCCGCGCGCTCTGCTGCCGCCCAGCACCACGGCCACCACACCGGGCACCTCGGCCAGCCGGGCGGCGATGGCGTGAAGATCCTTCTCTTGCATGGGGTCGAGACTAGAGGCCGCTCCCCCACCCACCGGTTCGGAACGGCGGCGAGGCCCGCAGCGCGTACCTCACTCCCACGCCGGGTCCTCCGCCAGCTTCTCGGCGATCCGATCGTGGAAGCTCTTGCAAGCGAGGACCTGCTCGATATCGGCGACGACCCGGGTGAGCGGGTAGGGGATCTCGGCCTCGATCTCGGCGATGGCGGCCTCCGTGGCCCGCCACTCCGCCGCCAGGCGGCCGACGATGCCGCGGGCGTTGTCGGTGAGCGTCACTTTCTTGCTGCGTGCGTCCTCGCCCGCGACGGTCCGGACCCAGCCGGCCGCGCGCATCGCCGCCACCTTCTGGCTGAGCGCCGAATGCGTCCGTCCGACCGACTCGGCCAGTTCGGTGATGGTCATCGGCCCGTGGGCATGGAGCCGGAGCAGCTCCATGACGAAGCTCGGCTTGAGCCCGTTGATGCGCTTGTCGGAGTAGAGCCGGGCGATGTCCGCGTCCATCGAGGCCTGGAGAAGCCGCAGAGGCCGCCAGAGGCTCTCCTGGGTGGGATCGGGTGCGTGGGAGTCCGCCATGAGCAGATTATAAGAGTCCTTATATAAGCACTGTTGCACCCGGCCGCCGTTAGCCGAGCCAGATGCGCCGGTAGGTCTCCCGGTAGCCGCGTGGCTCCCATGAGGTGGAGTTGTCCACGTTCCCGGTCGTGGTCAGGTGCACCGGGGTCACGTACCCGCTGGGCGGCCGGCCGGCGAACGCGCGGTTGAGCTCATCGATGATCTGGCTGCCCTGAGCGTTCAGCGGCTCAGGGACCGTCGCCTGCTGGAACTGCCGGGCACGGATGCGCTGGAACGCCGAAGGATCCCCGTCCCCGGCGCCGATGGCGTAGGGAGGCCCGCCACCATTCCGTCCCGCGGCGCGCAGCGCCGGGGCGGCGTCGGCGAAGTAGACGTCGTTGATGGCGACCGAGTGCGTCCACCGCTCGCCGAAGCGTGACAGCAGCGAGGAGGTCACCACCGGCATCCGGCTGCCGGTGTCGGGCAGCGGGATGTTCTCGTACGCGAGCACCTTCACGCCGGAACAGCTCTGCAGGGTCTTCCTGATCAGCTGGGACTTGTTCTCCGCGAAGGGGATCGAGGAGTCGGTGAAGATCACGACGTCCGCGTCGCCGTTGGAGGTGGCGATGATCCAGTACGCGCTGATCCTCGCGACGTCCTCCACCCGGCTCGTCACGTTGGTGAAGAGCTTGGGATTCGCGCTGGGGCCCGGTGACGGGGTGGCGTGCCAGCCGACGAGCTGAATGCCGGCGGCATCGGCCTGCTTGACCTGCCGAGCCACGGAGTTCGGGTCGAACCCCCCGATGACGATGCCGGATGGCCGGAGGGCGATCGCCTGCCCCAGAGCCGACCGGATCCCGGCCGGGGTGCCTTGGCCGTCGATCACGCGGACGCGCCATCCTATGGTCCGGGCGGCCTCCCGCACCCCGTTGGCGGTGCCGGCCACGCCGGGGTTCGTCATGGTCGAGGCGACGAAGACCACGCTCTTGCCGGCGACCGCGCGCGGCCCGATGGTGGGGCCCTCCCACGCAGTGTTCACCGCTTCGGCCCGCGCGACCGCCCGAGCGGCCGTTTCCGTCACGTCAGGGCACGGACTTGCCGCCCGGTCCCGGGTGGGCGCGCCGTCCGGCGTGGGGCGGGGCGCGCCGCGTGAGCAGCCGCCGGCCACCACGCCGGTCACCACGGCGGCCAGCGCCAGCGCCGTCGCACCACGCCGGAATCCGTGGCAGGTGAGATCCATGCCTGCTCCTCGCTCAGGGCTCCTCACTCAGGGCTGTGCACTCAGGGCTCGTCACTCAGGGCTCATCTCATCACTCAGGGCTCATCAGTCAGCGGCGGCGGCAGCGGGGCCGGCGCGTGTCCGGCGCCGCGCCGAATAGCCGGCCAGTCCGACCGCGATGAGCAGCGTGATCCCGTTGAACAGGGGGGTCACCCAGAAGTCCGCCCCCAGCTGGCTGATGCCCGACAGCCCGATGGCCAGGACGGCGACGGCGACGACGGTGCCCCAGGGGTTGGCCCGCCCGGGCTTGATCGTGGTGGAGCCGAGCAGCGCGGCGACGAACGCCGGCAGCAGGTGGTCCAGCCCGACGCTCGGGTTGCCGATCTGCTGCTGGGCGGCGAGCAGGATTCCCGCGAAGCCGGTCACCAGGCCCGAGCCCGCGAAGGCGAGGATGACGTAGCGGCGGACGGGGATCCCGACGAGTTCCGCCGCCCGCAGGTTGGAGCCGATGACATAGAGGTAGCGGCCCAGAGCGAGCCGCTCGAGCACGATCCAGAGCACAGCGGTCAGGACGAGGACGTAGAACGCGGCTATCGGCAGGTTGAGGAAGGTCGAGTCGTACAGGTCGGTGAGACCGGCGGGCAGGCCTTGCGGGCCGGCGAAGATGCGGGCGCCGTGCGTCACCCAGCCCGTGACGGCGTACAGGACGCTGCCGGTGCCGAGCGTCGCGATGAAGGAGTCGATGCGCGCGAACTCCACGAGGAGACCGTTGATCACGCCGACCGCGACGCCGCCGGCGAGTACGGCCAGGCAGGCCTGGGGCCACGGCCAGCCGGCGTTGACGACGAGAAGCAGTGTCATGACATGGCCCAGCCCGAGGCCGTAGCCGATGGACAGGTCGAAGTTCCCCGTGACGATGGGGATCATCGCGCCCTGCGCCAGGATAGCGATGATCGAATAGGCGGAGATGATCGCCGTCAGATTGGCCATCGTGGGGAAGGTGTCCGGCAGGACGAGTGCGAACACGACGAACAGGAGGAAGGCCAGCGCCGGCAGCCCGTAGCCGCCGATGAGACGTCCCGCGGCGAGCCGCCGCCGGACGAGCTCTCTGGTCAGCAACGCTCCGCCCGGCGGCCGGCGGGCGCGGCCGTGGCCGCGTGGGTGAGGGCGGCGACGGTGAGGGCGTCACCGCCGAGTTCGGCGGTGACCGCTCCGCGGGTGAACACGAGTGCGCGGTCGCACATGTTCACGACTTCCTCGAAGTCCGTGGAGACGAGCAGGGCGGCCAACCCGCTCGCCAGGGCCTCACCCAGCAGCCGGTAGATCTCGGACTTCGCGCCGACGTCGACGCCGGCCGTGGGCTCCTGGAGGATCAGCAGCCGGCTGCGGGCTCCGAGCCAGCGCCCGAGCAGGATCTTCTGCTGGTTCCCGCCGGACAGGGTGGCGAAAGTCGCCTCGGTGTCGGCGGGGCTGACCCGCAGTCGCGTGATGACCGCCATCGTCTCGGCGCGCTCCCGCCGGGCTCCCACCGGGCTCAGCGGCGATCGGCCGCGGGTCGCGGGGTTGGCCAGGAGGTTCTCCCGTACGCTCAGCTCCGCGGCGGCCTCTTCCTGCCGGTCGCCGCTCACGAGACCGGCGCCCGCGCCGACGGCGGCCGACACCGAGCCCGGCCGGTACGGCCGCCCTGCCAGGTGCACGCTGCCCGACAGGAGGGGGCACGCGCCCGCCAGCGCGCGTCCGATGTCCACGTGCCCGGCGCCCGCGAGTCCGACCAGGCCGAGCGTCTCGCCTGTGCGCAGCTCGAAACCGACCGGTCCCGCCTGCCCGGCACGCACGCCGGCAACGCGCAGCAGGACCTCTCCTGGTCGGCGATGCCGGTGCCGGTAAACCCTGCTCTCCCGGCCGACGATGTCGCGTACGAGATCGGCCGGCCGGCGGCCGGCGAGCGGTCCGCGGCTGACGACGCGTCCGTCGCGAAGGACGGCGACGCTGCCGGCGATCCGGTAGACCTCGTCGATCCGGTGGGTGACGTACAGGATCCCGTGGCCGCGGTCACGGAGCGTGCGCAGCACGTCGAACAGGGCGACGCAGTCGGCGGCGGGCAGGGAGGCGGTCGGCTCGTCGAACACGAGGACCGTCGCATCCGTGGCCAGCGCCCGGGCGATGGCCACGAGCGAGCGCTCCGCCCGCGTCAGCTGCGCGATCGGCAGGTCGGGGTCGAGGTGAGAGGCGATGGCCCGCAGGGCGTCCACGCCGCGCTGCCGCACCGCGCGCCAGGAGATGAGGCCGCCGCGCCGGGCATATCCGGCGCCGAGGGCGATGTTCTCCGCGACGCTCATCCATTCCACGAGGCCGAGATCCTGGTGGATGAAGGCCATGCCGGCGGAAGCGGCCTGGCTTCCCAGGGGATGGCCGGCCACGACGACCTGTCCCCCGTCGGCGTGATGGATCCCGGCCAAGATCTTGATCAGCGTCGATTTGCCGGCCCCGTTGGCGCCGAGCAGGGCGAGGATGTCGCCGCCGTGGAGGTCGAGGTCCACTCCTCGGAGCGCGTGGATGCCGCCGAAGTGTTTGCGGAGTCCCCGGATCCGGACGAGCGGATCGGGGCCGGTCCATGATCCCGGTCTGGCCGGACGGTGATGCGAGATGTCGTTGTGCACAGCTGTCTCCGCGGGACCTCACCACCCGGAGGACAGGACCTCGAGGTCGCCGAATATCCGTTTCATCGTACAGAACCCATGGTCAAAGGCCCGGGGTCACTCTTGATCGGGCGGGAGAGAGTCCCAGGTTTTGACGATTTGGGACCTGGACGTGAAGTTCAGCTTGCGGAGGATGTTCTCGACATGGCACTCCGCGGTGCGTTGCGCGATGAACAGGGCGTCCGCGATCTGCTTGTTGCTCATGCCCTTCGCCACGCATTCGGCGATCTCCCGCTCCCTGCGGGTGAGGACGGAGGTCACGTCGGGTGCGGGTGGTCGGGCGGGCCGCTCGTCCAGGGCGTAAGCGGCGACCTGGTCGAGGGTGAGCTCCGCGCCGCGGTCGAAGGCGTCCTGGAACCGGTCGTCTTTCAGGTGCCGGCGGAGGGTGGTCTCGCACCGGTCGTGAGCACCGGCCAGGTGCCCGAGGCCGGACAGTGACGTTCCGATCGACCGCCAGACCACCTGGGCGGCGCCGAGCATCTGGGCGGCCTGCTCGTACTGCTTGTCGTCGGCCAGGACCCAGGCCAGCCCCTCGACGCACTGGGCCAGGCCCAGATGGTCGTTGCAGCGCAGCTTCAGCCGCACGGAGTCACGCATCATGATCACGGCGTCGCAGAAAGCGCCCCGCCGCCACCGCTCGAGAGCCGTGACCCACAGCGCGTAGGACACCGACCACTCGGCGTTCGCGCGCCTGGCCGTCTCCAGCACCTCCTCGCAGAGCTTCGTGGAACGCGGATCGTCCATGAGGACGGCCGTCAGGGCGAGCTGGAAGAGCGCGACCCACTCATGACCCCGATGGCCGATGAGGCGGCGCCGGGCCAGGGCCTCCTCCAGCAGCGTGAAGGCCCGGCCGAAGTCTCCGGCCAGCAGCGCGGAGAACCCCGTGATGTGGACGGCGCCGGCGAGCTGGGCCTCGTCGCCGAGCCGCTCCGCCAGCATGCGGCACTCTTCCAGCAGCGGCTTCGCCGTTTCGGGATCGCCCCGGAGCAGCACGAGCCACGCGTCGACCCACAGGGCCTTGGCCCGGACCGCCCCGGCGCCGGGCTCCTTGGCGAGCGCCCGCTCCAGCCAATGGTGCCCTTCGCTCGGGGAGCTCCATGAGAGCCGGTGACTCCACATCGCGGCGGCGATCTCGAGCGCGGCCCAGGCCTCACCGGGCTCGCTCAGGCAGAACTCCAGCGCGGCCCGGACGTTGCCCTGCTCCCGGCTCAGGCGGCCGAGCCATTCCATCTGATGGTCGCCGAACCATTGCGCCTCGGCTCGCGCCGCCAGGTCGCGGCACCAGTCGCGGTGGCGCAGCCGCAGGGTCGTGTCCTGGCCGGAGGCGACCAGCCGCTCCCATCCGTACTGGCGCAGCGTCTCCAGCATGTCGAAACGTACGGTGGAATCCTGCCCGCGGCGCAGCACGATCGACTTGCTCACCAGCTGAGTCACCAGGTCCGGCACACCCTCCCGGGCGATGCCGTCCTCCGAGCACACTTGCTCGATGGCTTCCAGGTCACAGCCGCCGGAGAAGACCGACATCCGCCCCCACAGCGCCTGCTCCTCCTCGGAGCACAGGTCGTAACTCCAGTCCAACAGCGCTCGCAGCGTCTTTTGCCGCGGCGGCGCGGTGGTGGGCCCTGTCGTCAGCAGCCGGAAACGGTCGTCAAGCCGCTGGAGGATCTGCTCGGCGGAGAGAATCAGCACGCGTGCCGCCGCCAGCTCGATGGCGAGGGGGATGCCGTCCAGCCGCCGGCACAGCCGCGCCACCGCCAGGATGTTGGCGTCGCTGACCTTGAACCCGGGCACGACGGCCATGGCGCGGTCCTCGAACAACCGCACCGCCTCGTTGTGCAGGACGTCCTCCATGGACGCCTCGGCCGGCTCGGGCACCGTGAACGGCGAGATCTCCAGCACCTGCTCACCCTCGAGGCGCAGCGCCTGCCTGCTGGTCGCCAGGATGCGCAGCCCGGGGGCCGTCGACAGCAGGTCGCCCGCCAGTGCGCCGCACTGCGCGAGCAGGTGCTCACAGTTGTCCAGCACCAGCAGCGTCTTCTTGTCCTGCAGGTACGCGGCCAGAGAATCTATATCCGGGTACGGGCATCCGACGGCGGCGGCGACCGTTTCGGCGAGGAGGTCCCAGGCCCCCAGCGGCGCCAGGTCGATCAGCCAGACCCCGTCCTCGAACTCCCGTGACATCTCCGCGGCGATCTTCCGCGCCAGCCGGGTCTTGCCCACCCCTCCCACGCCGATGAGGGTGAGCAGCCGGCCCGCCGAGAGCGCACGCTTGCCCTCCGCCAGTTCGCGCCTGCGACCGACGAAGCTGGTGAGCTCGAGTGGCAGATTCCCGGCGCACGATCGCGTTGTCGCCCCCATAGCACCCCCGCTACCCCTGGCGGGCCATGCCATGACAGGGCGGACGCAAACCCTGCCTCGTCACGACGACGGTCACAGCCCCCGGACCGGCGGACCATCGCGCACGCGCCGGGCCCTCGAGCGGCCGCGCCACTACCATGTGCCCGTGACATACATGCTGATGATCTCCGCCGGCCCCGAGTCGCAGCACGTCATCGACGAGGTGTAGTGGCCGTGACTGCCGTCGAGAGCCTGGTGCGGGAGCTCGCGCCGCAGGTCCTGGGCGTGCTCGTACGCCGATACGAGCAGTTCGACACCTGCGAGGACGCCGTGCAGGAGGCGCTGCTCGACGCGGCCGTGCAGTGGCCGGAGCAGGGTCTGCCGGACAACCCGCGGGCGTGGCTGATCACCGTGGCCGCGCGCCGGGTCGTCGACCACATGCGCAGCGAGCACGCGCGCCGGCGGCGGGAGGAGAGCGTGGCGGTCAGCGTGCCCGCCGACGCGTTCGTGGCGCCGGCGCCGGGCGAGGAGCGGACCGGCGACCAGGACGACACGCTGACGCTGCTGTTCCTGTGCTGCCATCCCGCACTCTCGCAGCCCTCGCAGCTGGCGCTCACGCTGCGGGCGGTGGGCGGGCTGACGACGGCGCAGATCGCCAGCGCGTTCCTGGTGCCGGAGGCCACGATGGCGCAGCGCATCAGCCGGGCCAAGCAGCGTATCAAGACCACCGGCGCGAGCTTCGCGATGCCGCCGGAGGCCGAGCGGGCCGACCGGCTGCGCGTGGTGCTCCACGTGCTGTACTTGATCTTCAACGAGGGTTACACCGCCACCTCCGGACCGGAGTTGCACCGGACCGAGCTGACCAGCGAGGCGATCAGGCTCGCCAGGGCCGTGCACCGGCTGCTGCCCGGCGACGGGGAGGTGGCCGGGCTGCTGGCGCTCATGCTGCTGACCGAGGCGCGGCGGCCGGCGCGGACCGGGCCGGACGGGAGGCTGATCCCGCTCGCCGAGCAGGACCGGAGCCTGTGGGACCGGCGGCTCGTCGACGAGGGCGTCGAGCTGGTGACGAAGGCGCTGTCGACGACCGTGCTCGGGCCCTACCAGCTGCAGGCGGCCATCGCGGCCGTGCACGACGAGGCGCCCACCGCCGAGGAGACCGACTGGCCGCAGATCCTCGCACTGTACGGGGTGCTGTCCGGCCTGGACGACAACCCGGTCGTCACGCTCAACCACGCGGTCGCCGTGGCCATGGTGCGCGGCCCGAGGGCCGGGCTCGAGCTGCTCGACGGCCTGGCGGCCGACGAGCGGATGACGCGGCACCACCGGCTGGCCGCGGTACGCGCCCACCTGCTGGAGATGGCGGGCGACCGGGCGGCGGCGGTGAACGGATACCGGGAGGCGGCCCGGCTGACGACCAGCCTGCCGGAGCGGCACTATCTTGAAGACCGAGCAGATCGCCTGTCCTGACAATGATTTTTTTCGGTGCCCGGCCACGACATTGGCCGCCAAAGTGGGCTCGCCCGACCGGCTGTCGGCGCGCCGGCGAGCTGAGGTTGGGTCGCGCGGACGGGGCATGAGGAGCGTATGAAGGTCGTCGCGCTGTCGGACACCCACGCGCCCAGGCGCTGGCGCTCGTGCCCGCCCAGGGTCGCCGAGCACCTGCGCGATGCGGACGTCATCCTGCACGCGGGCGACGTCTGCGTCGCCTCGGTGCTGGCCGAACTGGCCGCGTACGCGCCGGTGCACGTGGTGAAGGGCAACAACGACGGCCCCGACGTGGACGCGCCCGAGACGCTGGAGTTGACCCTGGAGGGGCTGCGGATCGGGATGATCCACGACAGCGGCCCGGCCACGGGCCGGGTGGCCCGCCTGCGGCGCCGGTTCCCGCAGGCGGACCTGGTGGTCTTCGGGCATTCGCACATCCCGCTCGACGAGTCGGGCGAGGGCCTGCGGATCTTCAACCCGGGCTCGCCCACCGACCGCCGCCGCCAGCCGCACGGCACGATCGGGCTGCTCACGATCGAGGATGGTGTGCTGACCCGGGCCGAGATCGTGCCCGTCACCTGACGACGTCGTCGCGGGCCTTGTCCAGGTTGGTCTTGAGCTCCTCCATGACGTTGGCGTAGCCCAAGTAGCTGTAGCGCTCGGCCGCGCGCCACGGGTAGAGCTGCCCCGCCTTGACCGCGGGCAGCTTGGCCCAGGTCGGCTTCTTCGCCATCTCCTCGATCGTCATCGCCTGGGCGCGGGCGTCCACGAGGATCACGTCGGCCTGGTACTTGTCGGCGCTCTCCCAGCTCACGACCTCCCAGAAGCCGCCTTCGGAGGGCTTGGGCGGCGAGACGACGTTGAGGCCCAGCTCGCCCCAGTATGTGAGGTCGGGATGGTCGGGCTGGTAGGCGATGTACAGGGCGTCGGGCGCCCCGGCGACGATCATCACCTTGAGGTCCGGCTTGGCCGCGGCGAGGGTCTTGAGCGCGGCGCTCGCGGCGTCGAAGCGGTTCCTGGCCTCGACCACAGGGGCCGCCTTCTGGTCCGCGCCGAGCGCGGCGGCGAGTTGGCCGTACCTTTGGATGATCTCCAGCAGGGGCTTGCCGCTGTGCATCACGCCCACGGACGGCGCGATCTGGTCGACCGCCTGGACGGACTCCGCCGGGACGTACCAGAGCTTGTCCTTCTCGTACATGCCCGCCACCAGCACGTCGGGCTGGAGCGAGGCGTACTTCTCGACGTTGAACTCGCCGAAGGCGTTGCCGATCGACTCCACCTTCGTGATGTCGACCTCGCCCACCGCCCGGTCACGGCTGCCGTCCTTGAGCCGGTGCGGGCCGTACACCGCGATGGGCCGCACACCGAAGTCCCACAGCGCGGCCGCCGAGTCGAACTGGGCCACGATGCGCTGCGGCCGTTGCGGCAGGGAGACGCTCTTGCCCCGGTCGTCGGTCCAGGTCCAGGGGCCCTGCCCCGCGGCGGAGGCCGGGGCCGACGAGGCGGGGGCGGCGGGCGGGGAGGCCGTGCCGCCACAGGCGCTGACGCCCAGGACGGCGGCGACGGCGAGCGCGGCGGCAAGGGTGCGTGGCGGGGGGATGGCCATGAATTCTCCTCGTTGCGCGTCTTGCCCTTATGGATGGCATATTAGCTTAGCCTTACCTAACCTAGAAGATCCCGTCGGAGCCTCATACCCCTCCCGCTGGAGCGGGCGGCACGCTCGTACGACCGCAGGCGTAGCCCGGGCGGCGACCACCGGCGGATTCCTTTCCCCGGCGGCGGCAAGATCCTGGAGTCCTTCACGGCTTAAGGGGCGCGGTAAGGCCACGAGAACGGGACCGTAAGCGCCCTCCAGCACAGTGATCACAGATCACCGCAGAGAAGGGCAGAAAGATGAGCCAGCCGTCCACCGTCACCCTCCGGGACGAGATCGCCCTCCCGGGCTTCACCGGCCCCGTGCACCTGCCGGGCCAGGACGCCTACGACGAGCTGCGTCGCTCGCTCAACCCCGCCGTGGACGCCCGCCCGGCCCTGGTGGCCGAGGCGTACGGGGCGGCGGACGTGCGGGCGGCGCTGCTCGCCGCGCGGGCGCACGGGGTGCCGTTCGCCGTGCAGTCGACCGGCCACGGCACGCACGCCGCGGGTGACGGCGGCGTGCTGGTCAGGACCTCGCCGATGGCGTCGGTGCTGGTGGACCCCGTCCGCCGGACCGCCCGGGTGGGGCCGGGCGCACGCTGGAGCGCGGTGCTGGCCGCCGCCGCGCCGTTCGGCCTGGCGCCGCTGTCGGGGTCGGCGCCGTCGGTCGGCGTCACCGGGTACACGCTGGGCGGCGGCCTCGGCTGGCTGGCCCGCAAGCACGGGTTCGCCGCCGACAGCGTGGTGCGGGCCGAGGTGCTGCTGGCCGACGGCCGGCACGTCACGGCGAGCGCCAGCAGCCATCCCGAGCTGTTCTGGGCGCTGCGCGGGGGCGGCGGCGGGTTCGGCGTGGTGACCTCGCTGGAGTTCCGGCTCTACCCGGTCTCGCAGGTGTATGCGGGGTTCGCGTACTTCCCGATCGAGGCGGCGGCCGGCCTCCTGCACGCGTACCGGACCTGGATCGACGACGCGCCCGACGAGATCAGCACCGCCGTCGTCCTCAAGCGCATGCCCGCCGGTGGGCCGCTGCCGGGCCGGCACGTGGCGATGCTGAAGGTCGTGCACGCCGGGGAGGCCGCCGAGGGCAGGCGGCTGCTGGCCCCGCTGTGGCGGGCGGCCGGCCCGGCGCTGCTGGACGAGACCCGCACGATCGCGTACGCGGACGCGGCGATGGGCGGCACCCCGAACCGGCACATGGACATGTTCGACACGGTCCCCAGCGAGGTCGCCGACATCGTGGTGCGGGCCGCCGAGCAGGCGCAGACCGTGGAGATCCGGCACTGGGGCGGCGCGCTGGGCCGGCCGGGACCCGACGCGGGCCCGGTCAGCCACCGGAGCACCAGGCTGTCGGTCATCGTGGACACGCCGGTGCCGGGCCTGGCCGAGGAGCTGCGGCCGTACGCCAACGGGGGCACGTTCCTCAACTTCCTGTCCGACCCGCGGCGTACGGCGGCCGCCTACAGCGCGGCGGACTACCGGCGGCTGCGGGAGGTCAAGCGGGCGTATGACCCGGACGGTTTCTTCCGCGTCGGCCACGTCGTGCCCGCGTGAGCAGCCGTCACGGCCGTCACGGGGAACGCACCGGCTGAGCGAGGTCGATTCCGCCTGCTGCGGCGGGCACGAGCGTATTGAAGGCTGCCTTCGCCGCCCAGCCGGCGTGCGCGTCGTCGAGCACGTGTGCGCGGATCCGGCCCTCGGCCAGCGCGGCCAGCGCCGCCCGGTCGGCGGGCGCGGGCCGTACGGGGTCGAGGAGCGTCACCTCGACGGCGAGGTCCCGGGTGGCGGCCACCCGCAGCATGGAGGCCAGCAGCGAGTCGTCGCCGACGAAGCAGGCGCGGGTCGAGGTGGCGCCGCCCTCGTGATACCACAGCGCCGCCGGGACCACCGCCGCCCCCGCGTCGATGGCGGCCTGGAACACCGCCGGCCGGAACCGGCCCATCCCGCGCCCGCACCAGGTCGTCCCCTCGGGGAAGGCGACGACGGTGTCGCCGGCCCGCAGCGCGCCCGCGACCGCCGCGACGGTCCCCGGCAGCGCGTACAGGCGCTCCCGGTCGATGAACAGCGCCCCCGAGCCGGCCACGAGCCGTCCGACGACCGGCCATCCGGCGATCTCCTGCTTGGCGAGCGGCCGCGACGGCACCGTCGCGGCGAGCACGAGCGGGTCCAGCCAGGAGATGTGGTTGGCCACAACGAGCCCCTCCGCGCCGGGCATTCCCGGCGGGACCTCGACCCGGATGCCGAGCGCCCGGAGCAGCAGCCTGGCCCACGCCCTCGTGATCGCCGTCCGCACGCGGGCGGGTGCCCGGAAGGCCGCCAGAGACACCGGCAGGCCGGCGAGGATCACGAGCAGGGCCGCCGACAGCCGCGCCACCCGGCGCAGCATCCCCGCGGCGGCGGCCGGGCCCGTCACGCAAGTGGCGGTCGTGCACGGGCCGACCGGCCGCCAAGGGTTGACCTGGGCGATGCCGCTCACCGTGACGCTCCCTGCGCGGTCTCTCCGAGGAAGTAGCGAAGGTAGCGGTGGTTGACGCGGGCCATGGACAGCAGCACGAAGAAGTCGGCGGTGCCGAAGTCCCGGTCGTGCGCGGGCGCCCCGCACACCCAGGACCCCAGCCGCAGGTAGCCGCGCAGCAGCGCCGGCGGCACGAACCGGTCGCCGCGGGCCCCGCCCCGGCGGCCGCGCCAGGGCTCGCGCGGCGTGACCCGGTACTCCTCCGGCCCGAGCGGCACCTGGTCGACGACGGCCGCCGCGACCGCGCCCTGGTCGTCGAGCGGCACCGAACAGCAGCCGCCCAGCCACTGGTGGCCGCCGTCCGTCATGTACCGGGCGATGCCGGCCCACATGAGAGCCATCACCGCGCCGTCCCGGTGGTCGGGATGCACGCAGGTGCGGCCGGCCTCGACCAGCCCCTTCCTGATCGGGGCGAGGTTGCGCAGGTCGAACTCGCCGTCGGAGTAGAGCCGGTCGGTCCGGCCCGGAGGCAGCAGCCGGTACGTGCCGACGACCTCGGCGCCGTCCCTGACGAGGATGTGGTCGCAGTAAGCGTCGAACCGGTCCGCGTCGAGGCCCGAGACGGGGCTGTCCAGGCGCGCCCCCATCTCCTCGGCGAAGACCTCGTACCGCAGTCGTTGCGCGGCCCGCAGGTCGGCGGCGGTGGTGGCCATGTCGACCGTGTACCGACCGGTGTCAAGAGAGATCGTCATGGGCGGGCGTCCTTCCCTGAAGGGGTCTCGCGCCTATGTCGACATGCGGAAATGACAACAGCGTCGCCCCCCGGGGGCAGGCAGACGTCCGCGCGGTGAACCTCGTGGCGAAGACCTGCGGGTCCACCCGTACGGAGCCGCGCCGCGATCATGCCGCGCGCCGGGTGTGCGCGGTGCGATGCCGGCGCTCATGAAGGGGCGAGAAGTGAAGGTTCCGCTAAATCTCTAAACGGCCATATCTGTAAATGGCAGACCAGGATGGCAGCGGAAAAGCCGCCTTACCGAGGGCGCACCACAATACGCCCAGGCGAATGTTTCGGACGCCGATGGCTGTAGTCGCACACCTTTGCATAGGTCATGCCTTCCTGTCTATAGGTGCCTTTCGACCTGCAGGCCTCCCCAAGAGGGACATTACGGAACGGGTTGACATAGATCTCAACTCTGCAACATTACTGTCAGGCAATTTGTCCGAAACATTAGTCAATGATTCTATTTCGCACTAACTAGCGGCGTTGACCCTGGTTCGGACAAAGGAGAGCTGTCGTGTCCCACAGGCGGAGACTTGGGAGATTCCTCACGGCGGTGGCAGGAGGCGCGCTTCTGCTGTCGGCTTGCGGGCAGACCGGCGACGGGGCGAGCAAGCCCTCGGCCTCGGCCTCGGACCCCGCGGCGCAGACCATCACCTATGCCGGTGAGCAGGAGTTCAACTCCTACAACAGCACCGCGGTGAACAACCTCGTCAACAGCACGGCCATGCAGCGGGTCCTGGCCGGCTTCTGGTACTACGGCGAGAACGGCGTCGTGACCCCGGACAAGGACTTCGGCACCTACACCAAGAGCTCCGACGACCCGCTGACCGTCGACTACGAGTTCAACTCCAGTGCCGTGTGGTCCGACGGCACCCCCGTCGACTGTGACGACGCCCTGCTGTTCTGGGCGGCCAAGTCGGGCAAGGTCAAGGGCTTCCAGGTCGACGGCACCAGCGGCGTCGAGCTCACCAAGACTCCGGCGTGCAAGGCAGGCGACAAGAAGTTCACCTTCGAGTACTCCGCGCCGTTCGCCGACTGGGACAGCAACGGCCCCGGCGCCGCGGACCTGCTGCCCGCCCACGTGGCCTACAAGGCCGCGGGCATGAGCGAGGCGGACTTCATCGCCGCGGTGCAAGCTCAGGACGCCAAGAAACTGGAGGCGGTGATCAAGTTCTACAACGAGGGCTGGGTCATCGAAGGCGGCATCAAGGACATGTCGCTCTTCCCCGCCGCCGGCCCGTACAAGATCTCCGCCATGGAGCCCGGCCAGTCGCTGACCCTCACCGCCAACGACAAGTGGTGGGGCCCCAAGCCGGCGACGCCGACCATCGTCATGCGGGTCATCTCGCAGGAGGAGCAGGCCCAGGCTCTGCAGAACCGCGAGGTCAACCTCATCGAGCCGCAGCCCAACCCCGACCTCCTCGCCCAGCTCGAAGGCATGCAGGGCGTCACCGTGAAACCCGGCGACCAGTACACCTACGAGCACCTGGACTTCAACTTCGAGGGTGCGTTCAAGGACAAGACGCTGCGCGAGGCGTTCGCCAAGTGCGTGCCCAGGCAGCTCATCGTGGACAACCTGATCAAGCCGCTCGCGCCGCAGGCACAGGTGCTGCAGGTCCGCACCAAGTTCCCGTTCGAGGCCGAGTACGCCACCGTCGCGCAGGGCAGTGGCTCGGAGACCTACGCCCAGCCCGACGTCGAGGGCGCCAAGGCGCTGCTGGAGAAGGCCGGCAAGGCCGGGATGGAAGTGAAGATCGGCCACAACCTGCCCAACCCCCGCCGCACCCAGGAAGTGCAGCTGATCGCGGACTCCTGCGGCAAGGCCGGCTTCAAGATCGTCGACGCCGGTGACGAGAAGTTCTTCGAGGCCGGCGGACCACTGGCCACCAACACCTACGACGTCGCCCTGTTCGCGTGGAGCGGCTCGGCCGAGGTCAGCCAGTGGAGCTCCACGTACACCACGGCCAAGGAGTGCAGCGAGGCCGGCAAGGAGAACAACAACGGCTGCTACTCCAACAAGGAAGTCGACGAGCTCATCAAGAAGCTCAACGGCGAGGTCGACAAGACCAAGCACCCCGCCATGGTCGCCGAGATCGAGAAGCTGCTCTGGGCGGACCTCGCCACGATCCCGCTGTTCGCCCACCCGGGCCTGCTCGCGTGGGACGAGAAGCTCCAGGGCGTCGTGCCGAACCCGGCGCAGTCGTCGGTGACCTGGAACATGGACAAGTGGACACTGGCGCCGTAGCCGTCCGATCATCCTGAACCAGCCGAGCGTGGGGAAGGGAACCGCAAGTCCCCAGCCCACTCGCCAGACCCTCGTCGCCACAAAA
>NZ_JBQQBQ010000046.1:0-83222 GCF_052245915.1 Nonomuraea sp. 10N515B | reverse complement strand
CCGCAAGCCGCGCTCGCGCTACCCGGTCGGCAAGAAGTCACGGCTGATGAGCACGCTCGGCCGCATCGTCCCCCAATACACCCTCGACGCCCTGCGGCTGCGCGCACTGGGCCTGTCCTGACCCGCGACCTGTCCTGAACGGAGCACCCCATGACCCAGCTCGCCGGAGCCGACGCCCTCGTCGCGCTCGACCCCGTCTTCGCCCAGCTCGCTGTCGGCGCGGGCCACAACCTGTGGGGGCTGACCCACCTGACCATGCGCGAGAAGGCCTTCGTCTGCCTGACCGCCGACCTGTGCCACCCGCATCTGGACCTGCCCCTGGCCATGCACGTCCAGATGGCCCTGTCCAACGGCGTCGACCCCGAGGCCATCAGGGAGCTCTACCGCCACCTGGCTCCCTACGTGGGCTACCCCATCCTCGTCCCAGCCTTCCAGCGCCTGACCGAACTCGGCCTGCCCCCGGCGCAGGACACCGACCCAGTCAAGCCGGTGCCGCTGACCGGAGCGCTGGCCCGCGCCATCCACGGTCTCGAGGCCGTGGACCCGGGGCTGGCCGCCTTCACCGAGGACCAGCTCGCCCAACGCTGGGCCCGCCCGCACCTCAGCATCCGCGAGCGAGCCATCGCCTGCCTGACCGTGGACGTCTTCTACCAGACGCTGGGCCAGTCGATGCGCCTGCACGCCGCCTTGGCGCAGGCGGACGGGGCCACCGAGGAAGCCTTCCGCGACCTCATCCGCGGCCTGGCCGAGTTCGGGCTCGCCCGGGCTTGGACCGCCGCGGAGGCCCTGCTTCCTCAGCGGAGCTCTGGCACGGAGAACGCGACATGAACGTCGTCAGCGGCGGCGGTAGACCCGGGACTCGAACGGGCGCAGCCGCCATGAGGTAGGCACGCCCGGATAGTTCATGAGCAGGAGCTCGGCCTCCAGCCAGGCGAGAGCGCCGGGCAGCGATCCGGCGTTGGCCTCCGCACCGGTGAGGTTCGTCACGACCAGCACCTCGGTCCCCTCATGACGGCGCATGAAGGCGTACACCTGCTCGTGCGACGGCAGCAACAGGGTGAAATCTCCCCTGGAGACGGCCGGCTCCTCATGCCTCAGGGCGATGAGCCTGCGGTAGTGAGACAGCACGGAATCCGGGTCGTCCAGCTGCCGTGCGACGTTCACCTCGGCGTGATCGGGGTGAACGCTCAGCCATGGGGTGCCGGTGCTGAACCCGGCGTGCGTCGAAGCGTCCCATTGCATCGGCGTGCGGGCGTTGTCCCGGCTCATCCGGCGCAAGGTCTGCATAACCGTCTCGGGATTCTCGCCACGTTCCACCCGATCGCGGTAGTGGTTGAGCGACTCGATGTCGCGGAACTCGCTCGCCTCGCGCCAGGGGTAGTTCGTCATGCCGAGCTCGTCCCCCTGGAAGATGAAGGGCGTGCCGCGGTGCAGGTGCAGCATTGTGGCGAGCGCCTTGGCCGAGGGGACGCGCAGCTCATCCGCATCACCGAACCTCGACACCAGCCGCGGCTGGTCGTGGTTGCCGAGATAGAGGGTGTTCCACCCGGTGCCCGCCAGCCCCTCCTGCCACCGGCTGAGGGATGCCTTGAGGTCCGCCGGGCGCAGTGGGAGCAGGTCGAACTTCCCTCCCGGCCCCTGGTCCACCTGGACATGTTCGAACTGGAAGACCATGTCGAGGCGGGGCGAGTGGCGATCGGTGATGGCGCGGGCCTGCTCCAGCGTGACGTTCGGCATCTCGCCGACGGTCAGCACGTGATCGCCGCGGCCGGCGAACACCTCCTGGCGCATCTCCTGGAGGAACTCGTCCAGGCGTGGACCGCAGAGGTAGAACGGGCCGCCATCGCCGAAGTCCTCGCCCGGGATCGGCGGGCCGTCGGGCAGAAGGACGTCCTTGGAGATCATGTTGATGACGTCCATCCGGAAGCCGTCGACACCGCGGTCCAGCCACCAGCACATCATCTGGTGGACGGCCTGGCGGACCTGGGGGTTCTCCCAGTTGAGATCGGGCTGGCGGCGCGAGAAGAGGTGCAGGTAGTACTCCTGCGTGTCCTCGTCGAACTCCCAGGCCGAGCCGGAGAAGGCCGACCGCCAGTTGTTCGGTTCAGAGCCGGGCTTGCCGGGGACCTTCCCGGGACGTGCCGGACGCCACCAGTACCAGTCGCGATAGGGGCTGGATGGGTCCGATCGGGAGGCTTTGAACCACGGGTGCTCGTCCGAGGTGTGGTTGACGACGAGGTCGATGATCAGCTTGATGCCTCTGGCGTGCAGCGCGGCGAGCAGTTCGTCGAAGTCCGCGAGCGTCCCGAAGAGCGGGTCGATGCCCTGGTAGTCGCTGACGTCGTAGCCGCCGTCGTCCTGGGGGGAGGGGTAGATCGGGGACAGCCAGACGACGTCGATGCCCAGATGGCTCAGATAGTCCACCTTACTCAGCAAGCCCCGCAGGTCGCCGATTCCGTCACCGTCGGAGTCGGCGAAGCTGCGCACATAGACCTGGTAGACGACGGCCGAGGTCCACCAGGGCTCCTCGTGCGGCGGGGCAGCGGGTGGTGTGGGCATAAGGATCTTTCTCTCAGGTCACGGAAATGAGCTGCGGGTACGGCGGAACGTCAGCCTTTGACGGACCCGGCGGTGAGGCCGCGGACGAAGAAGCGCTGCAGGGCGAGGAAGAACAGGATGGGTACCACCATCGAGATGAAGCCGCCCGCGGTGACCAGTTGCCAGCCCTGGCCCTGCTGACCCATGAGCGATTTGACTGCGATAGTGATCGGCTCGTTCTCGCCCGGTCCGATGAAGACGAGGGCGATGAGCAGGTCGTTCCAGACCCACAGGAACTGGAAGATCGCGAACGACGCGAGCGCCGGCACGCACATGGGCATGATGAGCCGCCAGAACATGGTGAAGTGGCTGGCGCCGTCGATCTTGGCCGATTCGAGCACCGCCTGCGGCAGCGTCGCCATGTAGTTACGCAGGATGTAGATCGCCAGTGACATGCCGAAGCCGATGTGCGCCAGCCACGCGGCCGGGAACGTCCCGTTGATGCCGAAGTCTCCGTAGAGCTGCAGGACCGGCACCAGCGCCACGTAGTTCGGCACGACGAGCAGGCTGACGATCACGATGAACAGCGTGTTGCGCCCGGGGAACCTCATGAACGCGAACGCGTACGCCGCGAACGCCGCGATGAGCAGCGGGATGAACGTCGCCGGCAGCGCGATCGCGAAGCTGTTCACGAACGCCTGGTCGAGGTTCGCCTGCGCGATGACCTCGCTGTAAGCCTGGGTCGTGAGGCGGCCCAGTGACGCGGGGTCGGTGAAGATCGTCCACCAGCCGAGCGCGTTGGCGTCGTCCTTGGTGCGGAACGACGTGATCAGCAGGCCCAGCGTCGGGATCACCCACAGGGTGCAGACGAAGATCACGGTGGCCTTGGCCACCGGGGTGGCTTCTCCCTGGTGGCGCGTCCGGCGCGGGGCGGTCTGCCGGTGGGCGGGGGACGAGCCCGCGGAACGGGTCACGGGTCGTTCGGTGATGCTCATCGCCCGGCCTCCTCGGTACGGAACTGGCGCACCTGGTAAATCATGATCGGAATGATGGCGATCATCAGCATGACCACGATCGCGGCCGCGTGGCCGTTGTTGAAGTTCGTGAAGAGCTCGTTGAAGAACTGCACGCCGATGACGTTGGTGTCGAAGTCGCCGTTCGTCATGACGTAGACGATGTCGAACAGCTTCATGACGCCGATCGTCACCGTGACGAAGACCGTGATGATGGTCCCGCGGATCTGCGGAACGATCACCTTGAAGAAGATCTGGCGCTCCCTCGCCCCGTCGATCCTGGCCGCCTCCAGCGTGTCGGCCGGCACGCCCTTGATGGCGGCCGAGAGCAGGACCATGGAGAAGCCGACCTGCGCCCACAGCAGCATCACCATGAGCTCGAGGCTGTTGAACTTGAAGTCGGTGATCTGCAGCCAGTTGACCGGGTCGAACCCGAGGGCGGTGACGATCGCGTTCTGCACGCCGATCTGCGGCTCTCCGGGCGGGTTCGTCGCGTAGACGAAGCGCCAAATGGTCCCGGCGCCGACCGCGGAGATCGCCATGGGCATGAAGATGGCCGTCTTGGCCAGCTTCTCCGCGCGCGGCCTGAGCCGGTCGGACAAGACGGCGATGCCGAGCCCCAGCGCGATGGTCACGGCGGGCACGATGACGATCCACAGGAGCGTGTTGACCAGGGTGGAGCGGAAGCCGGCCGACCCGAGCAGCGAGGTGTAGTTGTCGAGCCCGACGTAGGCGGTGCTGTCGGCGTTGGCGAAGCTGAAGTGGATCGTCTGGATCGCCGGGTAGATCAGGTAGAGGCTGATCGCGAGGAAGGCCGGGCCGATGTAGACGTACGGCTTGAGGCGATCCTCCCACTTGCCGGGCAGCAGCCCCACCAGCCGGTTGAGCACCCAGAACAGGACCAGGGCGCCACCCACTCCGGCGAGGACGGCGAGAACGGCGTTGATCGTCTTGATCAGCATGGCTCTGCTTCTTTCCCGGGCGTACCCGTTGCGCCTGAGGGACGGTGCGCGCGGCTGCGTCCGCCGCGCGCACCGCGGGGGTCCGTCATGCCGTCAGCTCGCCGGCCAGCTGTCGTCGATCGCCTTGAGTGCCTGGTCGAGGCTCTGCTGGTTGCTGATCCACCCCGTCATGCCCTTCCAGAAGCTGCCGGAGCCGACGGCTCCTGGCATCGCGTCGGAGCCGTCGAAGGCGATGCCGGTCGACTGGTAGGCGATCTTCGCGATGTTCTGGATCGTCTGGGTGGGATAGCTGGCGACGTCGAAGTCCTTGTGGGGGGACAGCCACGCGCCGGTCTTGGCGCCGGCCACGCCGAAGTCCTTGGTGCTCATGTACTGCAGGAGCTTCTTGGCGGACTCGTTGTCCTTGCTGAACAGGCCGGCCAGGTCGCCGCCGCCTTCGACGGGGTTGTCGCCGCCGGCGGTGGCGGGCGGGAAGCCGAAGACGCCGACGCGGTTGTCGATGTCGGCCACCACGTCGTCGGGGAAGAAGCCCTTGGCGGCGACGAAGTTGCCCTGCTTGTACATGAAGCAGCCAGGCGGGTTGCGGAACATGGGGTTGCCGGCCGTGCCGAAGTTGTTGCTGGCGATGGACTTGCGACCGCCCAGGACGTTGCCCTCGGTGAAGGCGATCTTCTCGAAGGTGCCGGCGGCCTGGCGGACCAGTGGCGAGTCGAACTTGATCTTGTGATTGATCCAGTCGTCGTACTTGGCGGTGCCGCCGTACTTCAGCACCAGCTCTTCCATCCAGTCCGTCGCCGGCCAGCCGGTGGCGGGCCCGGACTCGATGCCGAGGCACCAGGGGGTCTTGCCCTCCGCGCGGATCTTGTCGGTGAGCGCCAGCAGGTCGGGGATGGACGTCGGAATCTCGTACCCGGCGGACTCGAAGGCCTGCTTGGGGTAGAAGACCAGGCTCTTGACGTTCATGCTCGCCATGAGGCCGTAGAGCTTGCCGTCCTTGCTGCCGGCCTCCAGCGTCCCGGGCGTCATGCTGTTCTTCAGCGTCGGCATGTCGAGGAGGTCGTCGAGCGGGGCGAGCCGGCCCTTGGCCGCGAGGTCCTTCATGATGCCGGGCTGCGGGAACAGCGCGATGTCCGGCAGGTTGTTGCCCTGGACGCGGGTGACGATGAGCTGGTTGAAGTTGTCCGACGGGGACCACTTGATCGTGATGCCCTGCTCTTTCGCGTACGGATCCAGCGACATCTTCAGCGCGTTCAGGCCGTCGCCGGTCATGCCGGTCATGATTTCCACGGTCTTGCTGGTGTTCCCCGTGCCGGCTCCGCTGGTCGCCTTCGAGCCTCCGTCGCTCAGGCAGCCGCTCGACAGCAGCGCGAGAGCGGTCAACGGCGCGAGCGTTTGGATCAGTTTGGTCCGTCGCATCTGTGACTCCCTTGAAATTCGCGCGGGGGCCGGCAGGCGCCCCGGCGTTCCCCGGTGGAGGAGCCTGACAGCAGGGAGACAGGCCCGCCAACGGGAAATTGACGCGAGTCAAAGATAGGTATGATTCCCAGGAACGCTGAACTGGTCAGCCGGTAACATTTACGTAACATGTGGTAACCCATGGTTCCTGTCCCCCGACCCCCAGGACACTTCACGCATGGTCACCAGAGCTGATGTCGCTCGCCTCGCCGGTGTCTCGACCGGCACCGTCTCGCATGTGCTCACCGGCGCGCGGTCGATCCGCCCGGAGACCCGCCGCAAGGTGCTCGACGCCATGGAGCAGCTCGGCTACACCCCCAACGCCATGGCCAGCGCCCTGGCCGGCGGGCGCAGCCGCATCATCGCGATCGTCTTCCCCTCCCAGCCGCGGACGATCGTCGGCTCCGACCTGGAATACGTCCTGGCCGCCACTGACGCCGCCCGTGCGCGGGGCTTCCACGTCGTCCTCTGGACGACCGGGCAGGACGACATGGACGAGCTGCGCCAGCTGGCTCGAGCCGGACTCATCCAGGGGTTCCTGCTGATGCAGGTCACCCTCACCGACAAACGCGTGGATTTCCTCAAACAGGCCGGCATCCCCGTCGGGCTGATCGGCCGCACCAGCGAGCCCGGCCACATCCCCTACGTCGACGCCGACTTCGATCAGATCGCGCGCGTCGCGGTCGAGCATCTCGCGGGTCTCGGACATCGGACCATCGGCCTGCTCAACGCCCCGTACGAGGAGGGCGTACGAGGGATCGGAGCAGCCGTGCGCTTCGCCGACGCCGTCCGGCGATCCTGCGCCGACCTCGCGGTCGACTGCACCGTCATCACCAGCGAGCACACGGTCGGCGCAGGCCGGGCGGCGCTCCGCGCACTCCTGGACGACGCGCCGCACATGACGGCCGTCATCGGCTACAACTGGGAGGCCACTCTCGGCGCGATGCACGAGGCACGCGACCTCGACCGGCCGATCCCCGAACGGCTGTCCTTCATCATGTGCTCCAACGGCGAGCCCGAGTCGACCGACCCGGAGCTGACAACGGCGACCCCACCCGCGACGGAGATCGCCAGCGCCGCCGTCGAGGCGCTCATCGACCATCTGGCCGCCCCCAACGCCCAGCCGGCCCAGCGGCTGCTTCCCGGCGTGCTCGTCGAGCGGCAGAGCACCGCGCCCGCCAGAGAGCAGGTCGCGGAAGCCTGACTGTCGGATCAGTAGCCGGGGAAGACCTTGCGCAGCAGGTCGAGGTCGGCGGCGCCCGTGGCGACGACGCCCTCAGGGGTGTGCGACGGCCCGAGCCGCCCCGCCACGAGCCGCAGCCACGCCTCGGCGGGCAGCGTGAGCGTGCCATCGGGTGCGTCCGGGACGTCGAAGTCCACGCTGATCCGATCCTGCAGGCGGAGCGCGAAGACCGACGCGGGCTCGGTCGTGGTGACCACGACCACTGCGTGCGCATCCCCAGACGGCTTGCCGATCCAGCCGATCAGGTCGGGTTCTCCGTGCAGGAGCTGCTCGGCGGTGCCGGCGGTCAGCGTCGCGCGCTCGTCGAAGCCGGCGCGTACGTCCCACGAGTGCAGCGCCAGCTCGCTGAGCCGCAGCCGGACCGCGGTCGCCAGGCCTACCGGTGCGGGAAGGAAGCCCATGTCGATGCGCAGGTTCTCGCGGGCGGACGCGTCCAGCGACTCATAGAGCGTGGCCAGGGCCTCGTCGGCTTGGAGGAACCCGTCGGCGCGCTGCCTGCGCGTCATGCCGTTCCAGGTCTGCCAGATGCTCTCCATCTCCTCGCGGCTGGGCCTCGGCCCGTCGCCGAGGGCGGCCAGGACGGTGGCCCGCGTGATCTCGGCGCCGCTGCCCAGGTGGCTGAGCACCTGCGAGATGTCCCATTCGGCCGCGCCGGACGGCCGGGCCAGCGCGGCCTCGTCGAACGTGCGTACCAGTGCGGCCAGGCGGTCGTGCTCGCTGCGCACCGCGGCGATCACCGGGTCGGGGCTGCTCATGTGTTCTCCGGTTCTGGTTGCGACGCCTGAGGGTATCCGATGCAGCCGGCCAGGAGCGTCATGAGGGCGGTGCGGGCGTCGCCGCCGAGCCCGTGCTCGCGGCCCAGCCGCCCCCGGCGCTGTCGTAGAAGGCGCGGGCGGCGAAGCCGATCCACTCGGGCCGCTCCCAGGTGGCCCAGCGGACACGGGCCTCCTTGTCGATCGTCGCCGCCGTCTCGTCCGCGGAGGCGCCGGCCGCCCGCAGCCGCGCGGCCTCCCCGCGCACGTGGTCGAGGTAGTCGCGAACGTCGCGGATCAGCGAGGTGCCGGCCACTTCGCCGTGGCCGGGCACGACGATCTCGGCGTCGAGGGCGATCAGCTCGTCGAGCACGCCGATCCAGCGCCCGCCGTCCACGTCCACGTCGTAGGGCGGGAAGTACGGCGCGATCGGGAAGATACGCGTCTCGAACAGGTCGCCGCCGAACAGCACCCGGTCGTCGATCAGGATGACCTGGTCGGAGCCCGTGTGCGCCGGCCCGACGGCACGCAGTGCCGCCCTGCGTCCACCCAGGTCGATCTCGGCCTCGCCCTCGTAGACCAGGTCAGGATCGACGAGTTCGACGTCCTGGAGTTCGGCCGCGACGGCGGGGCTCAGGTCCTTGAACAGGTCGATGTAGGCGGCGCCCTTGCGGTGCAACTCCGCGCGCTGGGAGGCGTTGTAGACGATCGTCGCGACGCCCTTGAACGCCTGCGCCCCGAACCCGTGCTCGGGGTGGAAGTGCGTGACGGTCAAGTACAGGCGCCGCTCGCCGGCCAGGCGCCGGGCCTGCTCCAGGACGTACGCGCCGTTGCGGGGGCCGATGCCGGTGTCGATGACCAGCGCGGCGTGCTCACCCACGACGATGCCGACATTCGGGACGAGCTCGACGCGCTTGTCGGAGATGACGTACACGCCGTCGGACACCTTGACGGGCTCGCCTCGCACGATCGGCGGCGGGCTCATCCGTACGTCGGGGAGGTCACTTTCGCCGGCCAGCGAGGCATTCGGGGTCAGCGGGGAATCGGTGGGGCACATGACCCGGCTCCAATCTGAACAGTGTTGAGATCCCTTTGAGCGTAGCAGGGATCTGAGCGGTGTTAAGATCGAGTGGTGGCTAAAGGGCGATATCACCACGGCGACCTGCACAGCGCGCTGCTGGACGCCGCCGAGGCACTCGTACGCGAGCGCGGGACCGATGGCTGGTCCCTGCGGGAGGCCTCGGCACAGGTCGGCGTCAGCCCGAGCGCCGCCTACCACCACTTCGCCTCACGGGACGCGCTGGTCCGCGCCCTGTCCGAGCGGACGCTCGCCTGGCTCGGGGAACACCTCAGACAGGAGTGCGAGCAGGCGCCGGACCAGCGGAACGACCCACAACAGCGCCTGATCGCCCTGGGTCGCGGCTATGTGAGCTGGGCTCTCGAAGACCCGGCCGTCGCCCGGCTCGTCCTGCGCGGCGGCGCCACCGGCCCGCATGCGTCCATCTCCACCCACCCACACGACGTGCTCACCGCGGAGCTCGACCGGCTCGCGGAGGCCGGCGCCCTGCCCGCCTCCGCGCGCCCGGGAGCCGAGTTCGTGCTTTGGGCGGCGATCCACGGACTGGCCGTGCTGCTCGCCGACGGCCTGGTCCACATCGAGGGCTCCCGGGCGGTTGATCTTCAGACCGAGCGCGTGGTCCGCTCCGCGCTCAACGGCCTGGCCCGGGAGACGTCCCCCGCGGCGGGCTGGCCGGCCGCACACTCGGCCCACACCGAACGCCTGGCTCGCACCGGCATCGAGTGATCGGTGATGCCGGACGGGCGGAAGCCTGCGAAGATCGCGCTGTGCCGATCTTCCGTGTCGTCGTGCTCGCACTCGCGGCGCTGACCGCCACCGTCCTGGCCTTCCCCCGGGTCGTGCCGAATGGGATCGGTCACCTCGGCAGCCTGGTCGAGACGTTTCTGCCGTGGCTCGTGCTGATCGTTCCCGTGCTGCTCGGCCTGGCCTGGTGGCGGCGCTCCGCGGTGAGCGCGCTGGCCGCACTGCTACCCGCCATCGCGTGGCTTGCCCAGTTCGGCGGGTACGTGCTGCCCCAAGAGGAGCAGCCCCATCACCTGGTCGCGGTGCAGCACAACGTCAGTGACGAGAACACCGACCCGGCCGGCACAGCGGGCAAGCTCATCGCGACCCGGCCGGACCTGATCGGCCTGGAGGAGCTCGTACCCGCAACCATGCCGGCCTGGGACGCCGCACTGCGCCCCGACTACCCATATCGGACCGTGCAGGGCACGGTCGGCCTCTGGTCCCGCCACCCGCTTGCCGAGGTGGCCCCGGTGGACATCCGCCCGCAGGACGTCGGCCCTGACTGGAACCGCGGACTGCGGGCGGTCGCCCGCACCCCGCACGGCGACATCGCGATCTACGTAGCTCATCTGCCCTCGGTGCGCATCGGTCTGGGCGGATTCGACTCCGTACGCCGGGACGAGAGCGCCCGCCGGCTGGGCGCGTTGCTGGCCGCCGAGCCCGTTGATCGCATGCTTCTGCTCGGCGACCTCAACAGCAGCGTCGACGACCGTGGGTTGCGCCCGGTCCTCTCGCTGATGGCCGCCCCACCTCGCGATTTCGCCTTCAGCTGGCCGGCCCGGGCCCCGCTGGCACGCATCGACCAGATCCTGACCCGCGCGATGACGGTGACCGAGCTCCGATCGCTCCCCAGGACGGGCAGCGACCACCTACCGATCGCCGCCCACATTCGCCTCTGATCCGGAACGTGGTGCCGGGCCTTACCCAGCCTGCCGGCTGAGTTCGTTGTATCCCGGTGTTCACAGCAGAGCCTCAGCCGTGATGGGGAGCTCACGGACCCGGCGGCCGGTGGCGTGGAAGACGGCGTTGGCGATGGCGGGCGCCACCCCGATATGCACCACCTCACCGAGGCCCTTGACGCCGATGGGGTCGGCCTCGCGGTCCTCGCCGTCGAGAAAGATCGCCCGCAGGTCGGAGACGTCGGCGTTGACCGGGACGAGGTAGTCGGCGAGATTGCTGTTGACGATCCTGCCGTCGCGGTGGTCGGTGACCGTGTCCTCCAGCAGGGCCATGCCGATGCCGCCCACCATGCCACCGTGTGCCTGGCTGTCGGCGAGCTTGGGGCTGATGATCCGCCCCACGTCGTAGACGCCGAGCATCCGCCGGACGCGGACCAGGCCGAGGCGGCGGTCCACGGCGACCTCGGCGAACGTGGCGCCGTAGGCGTACGTGGAGAACCGGGGCTCCCCGGGGGCGAAGGCGCCGAGCGTTTCGAGGCGGGTGCGGTTGTTGCGGGCCAGGAGCTGCTGGTACGTCTCCCCGCGCGCGGGGTCGTTCTTGACGTGCAGCCGGCCGTCGCCGACCGCGACGTCGCCGGCGCCGACGCCGTGCAGCGGGGATCGCTCGTCGCCGACGGCCAGCTCGATCGCCTGGCGCCGCAGCTTGTCGCAGCCGTCCTGGACGGCGGAGCCGACGCTGGCCGTGGTCTGCGAGCCGCCGTGCGCCGGGGTCGTCGGCATGGTGGAGTCGCCGAGCCGGAAATCCACGGAGCTTGCGGGCAGCCCGAGGGCGTCGGCGGCGACCTGGGTCATGGAGGTGTACGTGCCGGGGCCCATGTCGCTGGTCGCCGCCTCGACCCGCGCAACGCCACGTGCGTCGAGCAGGACCCGGGCCTGGGCCGGGTTGCGCAGGGTGCCGTGGGCGGCGGCGGCCATGCCCATGCCGATCAGCCAGTCGCCGTCGCGGGTGGAGCGGGGTTTGGGGGCGCGCCGGTCCCACCCGAACGCGCGGGCGCCGACGGTGTAGCACTCGCGCAGCCGCCGGGTGGAGAAAGGCATCCCGTTCGACTCGTCCTTGGCGGGTTCGTTGCGCCGGCGCAGTTCGATCGGATCGATGCCGAGTTCGTGGGCGAGTTCGTCCAAGGCCGACTCGATGACGTAGGCCGCCGTGGCGTGACCCGGGCCGCGCATGTACAGCGGGGTGTTCACATCCAACGGCACGGTCCGGTACGCCTGGCGGACGTGGGGCATGGTGTAGAGCGCCTGCCCCGCCGCCAGGACGTTCTCCCGGAAGTTCTCGTACGACGAGGTCTCCGCCGTGATGTCGTGGACCATCGCGGTCAGCCGGCCGCGCCGGTCGCTGCCCAGACGCAGGTGATACGCGTACGCGGGCCGGTGGCCCGTTCCGGCGTACAACTGCTTGCGGGTGAGGACGAGCTTGACCGGACGGCCGGCCTCGCGCGCGGCGAGGGCCGCGATGGTGACGTGCGGCCAGGCCCGCAGGCCGCTGCCGAACGCCCCGCCCACGAACGGCGAGATGACCCGCACCGCGTCCAGCTCGATGCCGAACACGGCGGCGAGTTCCCTCTGCGTGCCGACGACCCACTGGGTCTTGTCCCACACCGTGAGCCGGTCGCCGTCCCAGCGGGCGATGGTGGCGTGCGGCTCCATCGCGTTGTGGTGGTTGCGGGCGGTGCGGTACGTCATTTCCAGCCGCACCGTGGCGGAGTCCACGGCCTGGTCGGCGTCGCCGCGCGCGTAGGTCACGGGCTCGTGCGCGTGGGCGCCGGTCAGGTCCGTTGCCGGCTTCTCGGCGTCGTAGCGGACCTCGACCAGGCTCGCGCCGTGCTGAGCCGCCTGCGGCGTCGTGGCCACCACGACCGCGACCGGCTGCCCGTGGAAGAGGACCTTGTCGTCCTGGAAGACGTGCAGCCGCTCGCCGCCTTCCGGGTTGTTCGAACTCGGATTGGGCCTGTAGGCCAGCTTGGGCGCGTTGAGGTGGCTGATCACCGTCAGGACACCGGGGTGGGCGAGGGCGGCGCGGGTGTCGATGCCGGTCATGCGTCCGCGGCCGACGGTGCTGCCGACGATGACGGCGTGTACGACCCCTTCGGTGGGGTGGTCGGCGGCGTACTTCGCTTGTCCGGTCACTTTCAGGTGCCCGTCCACCCGGGACAGCGGCGCCCCGACGGCTTGCCGGCTCATGGGGCGTTTCCCACGATGCGCAGCTGGCGTTCGACGGTGCGCTTGAGCAGCTCGATTTTGAACGTGTTGTGTTTGAGCGGGCGAGCTCCGTCGGCCGCCTGCTCGGCCGCTTCGGCCCACAGCGCCTCCGACGGCCGTTCGCCGATGAGGCGGCGTTCAACGGCGGGCAGCTTCCACGGCACGGTGCCGACGCCTCCGGCGGCCACTTTCGCCTCCCGGATGACACCATCGCGCACGTGCAGGGCGACCGCCGCCGAGGTCAGCGCGAACTGATACGACTGCCGGTCGGCCACCTTCAAGTAGCCGGAGCCGAGCGGGCGCGGAAGGGCCGGAATCTCGACAGCGGTGACCAACTCGCCTGGCCGCACGGCCTGTTCCCGCTGGGGTGTGCCGCCCGGCGGCAGCAGGAAGTCGGCGAGGGCGACGCTGCGCTGCCCGTCTGGGCCCTGCAGGTGGACGCTCGCCTCCAGCGCCGCGAACGCCACGGCGACGTCCGAGGGGTGGGTGGCCACGCAGTGATCGGAAGCACCGAGGATCGCGTGCGTACGGTTGAATCCGCCCAGCGCCGCACACCCCGAGCCCGGCTCCCGCTTGTTGCAGGCCGCCGTCACGTCGCGGAAGTACGTGCACCGGGTGCGCTGCATGAGGTTGCCGCCGACGGTGGCCATGTTGCGCAGCTGGGCGGAGGCGCTCAGCTCCAGTGCCTGCGAGATGACGGGGAAGGTGGCGCGCACTTTGGGGTGGGCGGCGGCCTCGGCCATCCGTACGAGTGCGCCGATGCGCAGGCCCCCGCGCGCGGTGGCGGAGACCTCGCGCAAGGGAAGGGCGCTGATGTCGACGAGCGTGGAGGGACGCTCGACACCCTCGCGCATCAGGTCGACCAGCGTGGTGCCGCCCGCGAGGTAGCGGCCGCCACGGCGCCCGGCGGCGAGCGCGCCGGCGACGTCGGAGACCTTGACGTAGGAGAAGGGATGCATCAGGCCCTCCTGGCCGCCTGCTCAACCGCTCTGACGATCTTCACGTAGCAGCCGCAGCGGCAGAGGTTGCCGCTCATCCACTCTCGGATCTCTTCGGGGGAGCCTGTGTGGCCCTCTCGGATGCAGCCGATGCCGGACATGATCTGGCCGGGGGTGCAGTAGCCGCACTGGAAGGCGTCCTCGTCGATGAACGCCTGCTGCAGAGGGTGCAGCCGGCCGCCGTCGGCCAGGCCCTCGACGGTGGTGACCGCCGCGCCCTCCAGCCGCACCGCCAGCGTCAGGCAGGCGTTGACCCGCAGGCCGTCGACCAGCACCGTGCACGCCCCGCAGGCGCCGGCGTCGCAGCCCTTCTTGGTGCCCGTCAGCCCGAGCTGCTCGCGCAGCAGATCCAGCAGCGAGGTGCGGTTGTCGATCGTCGCGGTGTGCCTCTCACCGTTGACCACCAGCGAGACGCGACCGCTGGGCGGCGCCTCGGCCGGCTCGGTTCCGAGCGGAGACAGCCCCGGCACCAGATCGCACGCCACGGCCACACCGCCGAGAGTCGCCGCCGTCGCCGTCGCCGTCGCGATGAACGTACGCCGAGACCACCTCGACGCGGGCTCCACCTCGGACGGAACACGTGAGTCCGGGAGCTCGGAAGACATATCACCGCCTCGATTCGGCGAAGGACCGGCGTTCTCACACGTCGGCATGCCCCGGAGTCGCTACTCGCCAAACCCGCCTGTTAACGCTGTGTGTTCAAGCGCAGGCGCATCGCGCAACTCCGGGCTGGACAAGACCAGCCCGGAGTTGCCGGCATCCGGTGACCGAATCACCTCAATCGACGCTGATCAATCCCCGCTGGTAGGCGCGGACGAGCGGCCGGGGTACGCGTAGTTCCCGGCCGTTCACGGTGATCGGCACCAGGTCGGGCGCGGTGGCCTTCCACTGGCTGCGGCGGTGCCGGGTGTTGCTGCGCGACGTCTTGCGCTTGGGTACGGCCACGGCTACCAGCTCGCCTTCGTGATGCCGGGCAGTTCCCCGCGATGGGCCATCTCGCGGAAGCGCACGCGCGAGAGGCCGAACTTGGTGAGGTGCCCGCGGGGGCGGCCGTCGACGGAGTCGCGGTTGCGGACGCGGGTGGCGCTGGCGTCGCGGGGCTGGCGGGCGAGCTCGCGCATGGCCTGGTCCCGTTCCTGCGGGGTGCCGACGCGGATGATCTCCTTCAGCTCGGCCCGCCGTTCCGCATAACGCTGGACCACGGCCTTGCGCCGCTCGTTGGCGGCGATCTTGCTCTTCTTGGCCATCAGACCTTCTCTCCTCGGGCCCGGATCCGGGCGACGGCCTGCTCGATGCCGATCTTGTCGATGGTCTTGATCGCGCGCGCGCTGACCGTGAGCTGCACGAAGCGGTCCTCGCTGGGCAGCCAGTAGCGGCGGCGCTGGATGTTGGGGTTCCAGCGTCGCCGGGTGCGGCGATGGGAGTGGGAGACGTTGTTGCCGAAGACCGGTTTGACGCCGGTGAGCTGGCAGTATGCGGACATCAGATCCTTCCGCCCTTCTTCATCGCTCTTCCCGGAAGAGCACGTGCCGGCGGACGGTCGGGTCGTACTTGCGCAGGGTGAGCCTGTCGGGGTCGTTTCTGCGGTTCTTTCTGGTCACGTAGGTGTAGCCGGTGCCTGCCGTGGATCGGAGTTTGATCACGGGGCGGAGCTCGTTTCTGGCCACAGCGGTTCCTTTCTGCTTGCGGCGATGTGCCATGATAACGACAACGATTTTCATCACCGCAACTGGAGGCTCAGTGCCCACCCCCGTCGTCCTGGTGTCGGGACTGCACGGCGCGGCCCGTACCGCCACCGTCGAGCGGCTGCTGGCCGACCATCCGGGATCCATCGCCGTCCACCACGATCTGCGCGAGATCGTCCAGGACCGCGTCCACCGCAGCGTCCGCGACGCCACCGGTCTGCTGGAAACCGCCGAGGTTCGTCTCGCCCACGGCTGCATCACCTGCACCGTCCGCGAGGACCTGCTCCCCCGGCTCGTCGCCCTGGCGCCCCGCTCGAGCCTGCTGATCGTGGACCTGTGGGATTCAGTGGAACCGCGCTCAGTGGCCGAGGCCGTCGACTGCTACGAAGCCCATGACCTGCTGCGGCTCACCGCCGTTCTGACCGCGCTGGACGCCGCGGCCATGCCCGGCGACATCACCCGCGGCGAACCTCTCAGCGAAGCAGGCAAGCCCGCGGCCGCCGGGGACCAGCGTTACCTGGCGGAGGTCCTGGCCAGGCAGCTGGAGTACGCCACCGGCCTGGTGCTGCATGGCGGCGACGAAGACGACCAAGACCTGTCGCGCCGGGTGCTCGCCCACCTCGCCCCCATCAGCCCGATCCACACGCTCCACACCCTGCCGCTGGTGACCGGTGCCGCCGTGTGCACCGCGGAACTGGCCGAACGAGTCGATCCCGCCACCGCGCAACTGCCCTGCGACGCCCAGACGGAGGAGATCGTCACCACGGTGTGGCGCAGCCGCCGCCCGCTGCACCCCGGCCGCTTCTTCGAGGCCGTGGACGAGCTGGTGGTCGAGTCGGTACGCTCACGCGGCCGTTTCTGGCTGGCCACCCAGCCGGACCACCTGCTGGCCTGGGACGCCGTGGCCGGGATCGTCTCGGCCGAGAACGCCGGCCCCTGGCTCGCCGCGCTGCCGGAGGCCGCCTGGGACCTGGTCTCCCCCGCCCGCCGGCTGGCCGCGACCCTCGATTGGGACCCCGAGCGCGGTGACCGCGTCCAGCACCTGGTCTTCACCGGCCCCGACCTCGACGTCGGCCGCTTCCACGCACTGCTCGACTCCTGCCTGCTCACCGAGGCGGAGGAGAGCGCAGGCCCCGACGCCTGGACCGCTTTCCACGACCCGTTCGCCGCCATCCTCACTCTCAGGGAGAACGCGTGAAGAAGCCCCACGCCCCGCGCCGCAAGCCCAACCCGCTCCTGCACGCCGACCGCATCGACTACAAGGACACCAACCTGCTGCGCAAGTTCGTCTCCGACCGGGGCAAGATCCGCAGCCGCCGCGTCACCGGCGTCACCGTGCAGCAGCAACGCCGGATCGCCAAGGCCATCAAGACCGCTCGCGAGATGGCCCTGCTCCCCTACTCCTCCCGCCCCAGCGGGTGAACCGGCGGCCCTGCACACTTCGCCCTTGACGATCAGGCCACATATCGCAAAATGGTAATGATTATCGATTTGTCTACATGAGGGGTGCGAGTGGCGGACGAATACGAACAATCGGCGGAGTTCATCGACGTGATGATCGCGCCGTCCTGGGAGGCGACGAGTCCGGCGCTCGCTGAGGCGCTCCGCGGCGTGTCAGGCCCGATCGTGGACGTGGGCGCCGGAGGAGGGCACGGCACGCGGGTGATCGCCGCGGCGGTGGCCGATGCCGAGATCCTGGCCGTCGAGCCGTCGCCGGGGTCGCGGTCGGTCCTGCTGGCCCGGGTGAACGAGTCCGCGGAGCTGCGCGACCGGGTGACCGTGCTGCCGGAGGGGCTGTTGGAGGCCGAACTGCCGGACCGGCTCGGCGCCGTCGTCGCCATGAGCGTCATCGGCCACTTCGACCCGGCCGGGCGGCGGCAGATCTGGGCGCTGCTCGCCGAGCGGCTCCTCCCCGGCGGCCGGGCGGTGCTGAACCTCCTGCCGCCCACGCAGGCCATGGCGGTGCCGGACTCGAGATTCGCCGACGTCCGCCTCGGACGGCGCAGATACGAAGGATGGGGCCGCGCCGAGCCCGCCGGGCCGGACCGGCTCACCTGGCACATGACGTACCGGACCTACCACGATGACCGGCTCGTCGGCGAGCTGCAGGTGGACTACGCCTGGTGGGTGCTGGACGGGCAGCGGCTCAAGGAGGAGCTGAGCGAGCACGGCCTCGTGGCGTCCCACACCGGTCCGGAGGAACTCGGCATGTATGTCATCGACAGAGGAGGCGCGTGATGTACGAGGTGGTCGTGGTCGGCGGCGGGCCCGCCGGGCTCAGCGCGGCACTGGTTCTCGGCCGGCAGCGGCGCCGCGTCCTGGTGGTGGACGCCGGTCGGCCGCGTAACGCACCGGCCGCGGAGATGCACATGTTCCTCGGCCGGGACGGCGGCTCACCCGCACGCCTGCTGGCCGACGGCCGCGCCGAGGTGGCCGCCTATCCGACGGTGGAGCTCAGGAAGGGGCGGGTGACCTCGGCGGAGGGGGAGTCCGGCCGCTTCACGGTGACCTTGGACGACGGCGATCAGGTCGAGGCGTCCCGGTTGATGCTGGCGAGCGGGGTGACCGATGAGCCCGTCGCGGTCGCGGGGCTGGCCGCACGGTGGGGCAAGAGCGTGTTCCACTGCCCCTTCTGCCACGGCTACGAAACGAACGGAAAAGTGCTCGCCGTCATCGGCAACGGGTTCGACGCGATGCTGGCGGCCTATGTCGCCGATCGCTACAGCGATGACGTGGTGTTGTGCACGAACGGTGCGAGCACCATGCCCGAACCGGTGGCCGCCGTCGTCAAGGCCCGTGGCATCCCCGTGATCGAGACGCCGCTGGTGGGCATCGAAGGTGAGCTGGACGCGTTGACCTTGAGCTTCGCGGACGGGACCACGCTGACGCGCGAGGCCGTCTATCACCGGGCGCCCACCCGGCCGAACACCGACCTGGCCGTCCAGCTCGGCTGCGTGCTGCTGCCCGACGGGTGCGTCGAGGTGGACGAGTACGGCAGGACCAGCGTGGCCGGCGTCTACGCGGCCGGCGACGCCGCGCATCTCAAGGCGGTGCCCGAACCGGTGACCTTGGTCGGGCCGAGCGCGGCCGACGGGGTGCGGGCCGCGGTCTGGTTGGAGCAGGAGATGTTCCGCGCCGGGTTGCCGGTGGCACTGGGCTGATCCCGCTGCGGGTACGGCGGGCGGGCCCACAGGTCCCGCTCGCCGTACCGGTGTGTCAGAGCTTGGCGGCGACGAACAGGTGCTGGGCCGGCGCGGCCAGCGGAGACCCGGACCCCGGCAGCTCGAGGATGGGGCGCAACCCGGCCTCCGCGAGCTCGGCGGGCAGCTCTCTGCCGGTGAAGAACACCCGCCCGGTGCCGCCGCGGCGGTCCCCGGCGCCGAGATCCGGCTCTCCTTCCCTGGGCGACAGCAGGAATTGCATGGTGGCGAGCACCAGGTAGTGCTCGCGGATCGCCTCGGTCACCACCACCAGGCCGCCAGGGGCCAGCAGCTCGCGGATCCACCGCAGCGACCGTCCCGCGTGCCGTGCACAGTGCAGCACGTTGGCGGCGACCACCACGTCCGCGCCACCCCGCGCCGCTCCCTGGGCGACGAGGTCGGCGTTGATGTCCAGCAGGGCGTAGCGGAGCCGGTCGCCGAACCGGTCCTCGGCCGTCATCGTGAAAAATCTGGACACGTCGGTGAACAGGTAGTCCACCTCCGCGTCGCCGAGCCCGTCCAGCGCGGCGGCGGTGCTGCCCCCGGCGCCCGCGCCCAGCTCAACGACCCGCAGCGGCGTGGCGCGAGTGGCCGCCGCGCGGCCCAGGACGTGCCCGACGGCGGCGTTCAGGTACCTGTTGCTGACGTTGTTCTGGTCCTTGCTGAGCGAGGTGAGCAGGTCTCCGTCGGGGAACAGCAGCGCTTGGGCCATGATCTCGTCGCGGAGCAGCTCCGGGAGGCGGGCGAGGGCGGTCCTGAAGAAGATCGCCATCTGCTCCAGGTAGCCGAGCGCGGCGCAGGCGCTGTCCAACCCTGCCCCGTCGTCCTCACCCGCGGGCTCGGTGGCCACGGTCTCGAACCGGCCGTCGGGATCCCGGCGTAGGAGCCCTTCGGTTCTCAGCACCTCCAGCCAGCGCCGGACGATCCATTCGTGCCGGGGCGCCACGCCGAGCGCTGCGATGATCTGTTCGGTCGTCCCGGATGTGCCGGAGGGCATGACGCCGCCGACGAGCCCGGTCAGCGCTCGCAGCGCGATCTCGTCGAAACGGCGGATGGCGGCGGGCAGGTGCGCGAGCGCGTCGTCGGACACCGGCTCGCGCGCACCGGGCACCAACCGCGTGAGCGCGACGCGTCCGGCACGGTCGGCGTCGGCCGCGTCCCGCGCCAGACTGACGACATCGCGGCCCGGTCCGCTGGGGACCTGGGCCGTCAGGTCCTCGGGAACCGTCAGCCCCGCACGCCTGAGCTCCCGGCGGGCCACCTCGGTGAGCCGCTTGCGGGCGAACGCGCCCAGCGGCTCATGCGGCCTGCCCACCCCCGCCAGCGCGTCGGGGGGTGTGGCGGCGGCCGCGGCCGGTACCGCGACCTGCAGCCGCATGGGGTCGTCGGGGTCGAGGAGCACGACTGCTCGCGTGCCCTCCGTCGCGGCACGCAGATCGGCCGCCGACTGGGCGGTCTCGGCGAGCTTGAGCAGGCCGTTGGGGATGCCGACCACTTTGACGGGATCGCCCTGGCGCGCCAGCCCGGCCAGGGCGGCCAGCGGGTCCGGCCCCAGGGAGTCCCAGGCGCGGACGGCGGCGGCCGGGGCCGCAGGCGGATCGACGTGCAGGACGGCGTCGAAGCGATAGCGGGTCAGCTCGGTGTCGGCCGTGAGGGTCTTGGCGAAGAAGCTGAGGGTGACGTGCCGGTTCGCGCCGGCCGCCACGGCCGCCAGCGTGGCGGGATCGAACAGCAGCTCCGTATCGGCCCCAGGTCCCCCGCCGGCAGGCATGTGTTCGAGCGTGCGGTAATGCTCCTCGAGCAGCCCCGAGTGGCGTACGTCGCCCACGATCACCGTCCCTCCGGGGGCGACGAGGTCGATGGCGTCGCGGAGCACGCCCGCCAGGTAGTCCACGCTGGGGAAGCACTGGGTGACGGAGTTCAGCAGCACGCAATCCGGCCGTTCGCCCAGGCGGGCCAGGGCGGTGCGGACCGCGGTGCCATTGATCTCGTGGGCGGCGGCCCGCACGACCGTGACACCGGGCAGCCCGAGTCCGTCCAGGCGGGTCACGACGTGTTCGGCGATGTCGGTGCCCACGTACCCCTTGAGGTGCGGGTGGAGGCGGTGCAGGAGCATCCCGGTCCCGCACCCGAGTTCGAGCACCCGGGAGGGCTGGTGCCGCAGGACCAGTTCGGCGGTGCGGTCGGCCCACTCGGCCATGTGGTCGGCGGGCAGCGGTTCGCCGGTGTCGGTGGCGCGCCAGCCGGACAGGTCGAGGTCGGGGCGGTGCGTGCCCTCTCCGGAGCGGTAGGTCCAGTCGTAGACCTCCCCCCAGTGCTCGAGGTGCTCGGCCACCAGGTCGCCGAGCACGGGCGGATGTCCCGGCTCATGGTGTACGGCCAGGGCCGCCGGGTCGGCGGTGACGATGAGCCCGCCGGTGCCGGTGCGGTCCACGCGGGCGATCCACGGGTGGGCGAGCAGAGGTTCATAGGACGTCAACGGAACGCCTCCGGTCATGGTGGTCGGACAGGGATGGGGTCAGTCGGCCGTCTTCGACGCGCAGCACGCGGTCGGCGCGGGCGGCCACCGCCGGGTCGTGGGTGACCGCCACGACGGCGAGGCCGGTGTCGCGGCGCAATGTGTCGATCAGGTCGAGGACCAGGTCCGCGGTGCGGGCGTCCAGGGCGGCGGTGATCTCGTCGGCCAGCAGCACCGCCGGGTTCCCGGCGAGCGCTCTGGCGAGGGCGACTCGCTGGCGTTGCCCGCCGGACAGCGCGGCCGGGTAGCGGTGTGCGTGCTCCGGTGCGAGGCCGACCGTGTCCAGCAGCCGGAGTGCCTCGGCACGGGCCTCTTTCCTGGGGAGACCGCGGAGCGTGCGGAGAGGGCGGGCGAGCGCCGCGCCCACGGTGCGTGCCGGGTTGAGCGTGTCCAGGGGGTTCTGCCCGACCAGCGCGAGCGCCCGTAGCACCGTCGGGGCACGCTCGGTCACTGCCCAGGGCAGCGGCTCTTCCAGCACGGTGCCGTGTCCGCGCTCGGCGGGATGCAGCCCGGCGAGGACGCGCAGCAACGTGGTCTTCCCGCAGCCGGAAGGCCCGAGCACGGCGACGGACTCCCCCGCCGAGACCGCGAGATCCACCTCCGACAGCAGCGGCGTGCCACCCGGCGGCTGCGCCAGAGCCAGCCCGTGCACCTCCAGCACCGGCCTGCCGGCCGGCCGCGTGACGTCCGGATCCGCCGCCACCGTCCGGCGGCGATCCGGCGACGGTGCGGCGTCCCCCGGGGCTTGGGGGTCGTTCGCGGGGCCGAGCCGGACGACGTGGTCGGCGAGTTCGGCGACCATGCCCAGGTCGTGCGAGACGACGAGCGTCACCGAGCGGCCGTCGCCACGGCGTCGCTGTACCAACTCGAGTGCGAGATGGAGCGCGGCGGGGTCCAGCGCGCTGGTCGGCTCGTCCAGGATGAGCAGCTCTGGATCGGCCGCCAGGGCTCGGGCGAGCGCCACCCGTTGCGCCTGTCCGCCCGAGAGCTGGTGCGGACGGAGAGCGGCGATGTCGGCCGGGTCCAGGCCGACTGCGGCGAGGGCCCGTTCCGCTCCGCCGGGGCGCGCCGCTCTGGGCAGCGCCTCGCGTACCGCGGCGCGCGCGTCCAGCAGGGGATGCAGCGCCGAGGCCGGGTCCTGGCTGAGGAAACCGACGGTCCGCCGCCGCCAGCAACGCGGGGCCCGTACGGGAGCTCCGTGCCACTCGATCCGGCCCGCCGCCAGGGTCAGCCCGCCGGGCAGCGCACCGAGCACGGCCCGCAACACGGTGGTCTTGCCCGTACCGGACGGGCCGATGAGCGCCAGCACCTCGCCCGGGGCGACTCGCAGGTCCAGCCGGTCGACGATCACCGACCCGGTCCTGTCGGCAACGGTCAGCCCGCGGACGGTAAGCCCGGGCCGGCTCACGAGAGTCCGTCCCGGGGGGCGAGGGCGTGCGAGAGCGCCGCCACGCTGCCGGCGAGGAGCGCCAGCGCGACGGTGGGCGCGATCGTCGCGGCGGGGTTGAGCGCGAGGCCCTGGAGGTTCTCGCGGAGCATGGCGGCCCAGTCCGGCGCGGGGGGCGCCGGTCCGAAGCCGAGGACGTTGAGCGCGGCTGTGAGCTGCACCGCCAGCACCAGCCGCTGGCCGAGGTCCGCGCCGACGAGTGCGGCATGTGCGGGCAGGACCTCGCGCAGCAGCACGGACGCCCCGCGCTCCCCCCGCGACAGTGCCACCTCGACGTAGCCCGCATGCCTGGCCGCTGCCGTGGCGTCGGCGACGATGCGCAGCGTCAGCGGCGTGCCGCCGAGGAAGGTGCCGATGATCACGGCGGCGGGGCCGGGCAACGCCACCACCACGAGCAAGGCGAGCAGGAGCAGCGGAAGGGCCAAGAGCAGGTCGGCGGCGCCGGCGACGGCGCGGGCGACCCGGCTCTGGCTCCATCCCGCCCACAGTCCGCCTGCCACGCCCAGGGCTGAGGCCGTGAGGGCGGCGGCCAGGGACGTCAGGGTCAGGTCCCGTCCACCGGCCAGGACCCGGGCGAGCACGTCCCGTCCCAGCCCATCGGCACCCAGCGGCAGCCCGGGAGTGGCCCCGGCCCATGGTGCCGCCACGATCGCGGTCGGATCGTGCCCCGCCATCGCCTCCCCGCCGAGCGCCACCAGCAGAGCGGCCCCCGCCACGACGCCCAAGGCCGGCATGGCACGCCGCTTGACCGGCCCCGTCGAGGCCGCGTCCTGCACAGCGCCGGGCGAAGACGTCGCAGCCGAGCCGTTCGCGGGACCGCCCTGACGCTTCATGGGCGAGCCGCCTTCGGGTGCCGGCGTGGGGCGGCTGTGTCGGCGGCGAGGAGGCCGGCGACCACGACCGCCGCGGCGAGGAGCGCGACGCTCTGGACGACCGGCACGTCCCTCGTCGAGATGGCCGTGACCAGCAGCTCGCCCAGCCCGGCCAGTCCGAACAGGGTCTCGGCCACGGCAGTGCCCGCCACCAGCCCGCCGAGGATGACCGCGAGCAGGCGGGTGGCGGGGGCCGCGACCATGGGCAGCACGTACCGGAGCCCGATCGCGACCGGCGACAGGCCGCGGAGCTCGGCGTCGCGGACGTACGGCCGGGCCAGCACGTCCGCGATCGCGCCACGGAGCAGGGCGGCTCCGTACGCGGCGGTCGGCAGCGCGAGCGTGAGTGCGGGAAGCGCAAGGAGGTCGGGCCGGTGCCAGGGTGGCTCTCCGACGGGCAACATCGACACCGGCGGGAACCACCCCCAGGCGGCGGACAACCAGGCGACCAGCGCGGCCGCCACCACGGCCTGGGGCAGGGCGGCACCCGCCACGATCAGCGCGTTCACCGCGGAGCGCAGCCACCGGGGCCCGCTCACGGCGGCCCAGGCCAGGGCCGCCGTGAGGGGCACGCTCACCGCCAGCGCGGCCCCCGCCAGGGCGAGCGTCACACCGGCGCGTTCCGCGACCAGCTCGGCGACCGGACGGCCGGTGATGAGGGAGGCGCCCGGCTCGCCGGTCAGCACTCCCGACAGCCAGTCCAGGTAGCGGATGTGCAGGGGACGATCCAGCCCCTGCTCCGCTCGCAACCGGGCGAGCTCTTCCGGGGTGGTGCGGCCGCCGCCGAGCACGTCGGCGGCGTCACCAGGCAGCGCCGCCGTACACAGGAAGATCACCGCGGAGGCGGCGGCCAGCAGCAACCCGCACCTGACCAGCGCGCCGGCCGGTCGCGGCATCCTGCGCACGTCAGCCGTCCAGGCTCACCTGGTCGATGAACGCGGAGGCGAAGCCGATCCCCTCGGGCACGCCGCTCAGCCCGGCCTTGGCCAGGTCGAGCCGGTCGCTGAGCGCCCAGATGGCGTAGCCGCCCTGGTCGCGGAGCCGGGTCTGCAGGTCCGCGAGCAGTGCGCGCCGCTTGGCGTCGTCCGGCTCGGCCAAGGCCTTGTCCAGATCCGCGGACCAGGCCGGGTCCTTCCACGCCGTCTCATTGGTGGGCGAACCGGGCGTGAGCGTCACCCTCACCACGTCGAGGAACGGGATGCCGCCCAGGTAGCTGAGGTAGAAGGGCTTTTGTGCGTAGACAGCGGAGAAGTAGGTGTCGGCCGGCTCCACGGCCACCTTGACCCGCATCCCGATGTCGGCGAGTTGCTGGGAGATCAGCGTGGCGGCGCTGTCCATGCCCGGGTAGGCCGTGGTGGTGTGCAGCGTGAGGTCGACGCCGTCGGCGAGCCCGGCCTCGGACATCAGCTGCTTGGCGCGGGCGAGGTCGCGGGCGCGTTGCGGCAGGTTCGCCGGGCTGGTCGGGTCTTTGGGGGTGATGAGGTCGTTGCCGATCTCGCCGTAGCCGAGGAAGACCGTGTCGAGGAGCTGCTTGCGGTCGAGGGCGAGCCGTACGGCCTCGCGTACGCGGCGGTCGTCGAAGGGTTTGGTGTCCATCCGCATGACGAGCGGATACAGGGTCGCGCCCGGCCTGCGGAGCAGGCGTACCGTGCTGTTGCCCTCCTGCTGCTTCGCCAGCGTGGCCGGCACCCCTCCGGCCAGGTCGACCTGGCCCGACAGCAGGGCCTGGGCCCGTGCCTGTGGATCGGGCACGGCTCGCACCTCGATGATCTTGGCTGGCGGCTTGGGGCCCCACCAGTCGTCGTTCCGCTCGTACACCACCGCTTGCGCTCCGCCCTTGTTCGTCGGGCGGAACGGCCCGGAGCCGGGGACCGGCTTGGTGAAGTCGTCGCTGCCCTCTGGCACGACGAAGGTGGCGCCCTCCAGTGCCTTGCCGACCTCGGCGTAGGGCTTCTTGGTCACCAGCTCGAAGGTGGTGTCGTCGATGACCTTGGAGGCGTCGAGGTCGAACATGGCCATGCGGCCGAAGTTCTCCGCTGCTTTCTTGCCCATGCGGCGCAGCGAGAAGAGCGCGTCGGCCGCCTTGACCTTGCGGCCGTCGGAGAACGCGGCGTCGTCGCGGATGGTGATCCGCCACTTGGTCAGGGTGGCGTCGGGCTTCCACGCGGTCGCCAGGCGTGGCCGGCTGGAGCCGTCGGCGCGGGGGACGGTGAGGACGTCGTACGTGAGGGCCATCCTCACCACGTCGCTCTCGCCGGGCAGCAGGCCGTGCGGATCGGCGACGGCGTTGGAGGGCGAGCCGGGCGCGGCATAGCGTACGGTGGCGGTGCTGGTGCCGACCGGTGGAGAGCTGGTGACGGCCGGTTTCGTGGCGGCGCAGCCCGTCAGGAGGGCGACCGCGGCGAGGACCGCCGCTGACCGGCGGCGGAGCTGGGGATGCATGGCAACCTTTCTCAAAGTCGCGCCAGCGCCCGGTCGAGCGCGGCGTTGATCAGCTTGGCCACGGCCGGCAGCGCCGGAGGGTGCAGCAGGCCGTAGTGGTGGGCGTCGACCCCGGCGGCCTCGACGGGGCCGGCCAGATGACGCCCCCAGCCGAGGTCGGGGCGGCCCGGCGGGGTGTCGTCGACGCCCATCCCGATGCCGGAGTTGCGAGGCGACGGCCGGTCCGCCCGGATCAGCAAGGTGGCCGTGTCCGGGTCAGCCAGGTGCCGGGGGGTGTGGGCGGCCAGTGCGCGCAGGTGCCTGGCGAACACTGACAGCCGCCCCGCGAGGTCTTCGCCGCGGCCCAGCAGCCGGTGCTCGCGCAGCCGCTCGGCGACCGCCGCCATCCGCTTTTCCTCGGGTACGTCACCGATCGTCAGGTCGATGCCGAGGTACGCCTCCAGCGCGTGCAGGTGCCGTACCGTGACCTCCCATGCGATCTCGGCGGCGTCGCGGCCGGGCACCTCGCGGATCAGCGCGGGATCGTTGGAGTCCAGCAGCACCAGCAGCGAAGCGTGCCGGCCACCTGCGTGGAGCTGCGCGGCCATCTCCTGGGCCACGGTGCCGCCCATGGACCAGCCGCCCACCAGCCAGGGGCCCGGGCCTGGGCCGACGGAGGCGTCGATCGCCGCCACGTACTGCTCGGCGATGCCCTCGATGGTCTCGGGTCCCGGGCCGGACGCGCCCGCGAGCTCGGGGTCGGCCAGTGCCACGACGTCCACGCGGGGGTCCAGGAGCCGGGACAGCTCGGCGTAGCACAAGACGTCGCCGCCGGACGGATGGGCCAGGTAGAGCGTAGGGCGGACCGCGCCGCCGGGCTCGGCACGCAGCGGCAGGACGATGTCCCGCACCGGACCGGCCTGGACGGCCGCTCGCGGAGTTGGCGCTGCTTGGCGTGCGGATGGTGCGGCGTGGGCTGGGCTCGAGGGTTCCGGACGGAGCCATGCGTCGGACGATCGGGCCAGGGCGCGCACCCGTTCCACGTGCTCGGCGATCGCCGCCTCCAACTCGTCGGCGGGCAGGGCGGCGTCCAGTGCGTCCCACTGCAGCCGCAGTTCGCCGTCGTGTTCGAGCACCTGGTGGTCGAGCCAGGTCTGCGGGGTCTGCGAGAGCGCGTACACCTGCTCGCCGGCCCACTCCAGGCGGCCTCCGCCTTCCACCATGTCGGTGATGCCGAGCGCGCTGGTGAACACCACGGGTACCGGCCGTACTTCTCCCGTCCGCGCGGCCTGCTCGGCGAGCACGTCGAGGGCGGAGAAGCCGCGGTGGTCCAGGTCGGCGAACATCCTGGCCTGAGTGGCGGCGGCCCGTTCGGCGAAGGTGGCGGCGGGCTCGGCGGGCACCTCGTGGAGCAGCAAGGAGGTGAAGTCGCCCACGACCCGGTTGACGTGCGGGTGGATGGGCGGGCGGTCGAAGAGGGTCAGCGTCACGCAGAACCCGGTCGGCCCCGCCCAGCGGGCGAGCACGTCCGCGTAGACGGTCAGCAGCATCGCCGCAGGCGTGACCCGGTGCCGGGAGGCGGCGTCCCGGAGCCCGGCCCACTCCTCCCGGCTCAGCCGCGCGGCACGCCGGACGAAGCGGGGCGGCGTCCCGTCCGGGTCGCGGACCGGCAGGCGGGGCGGGCCGGGCAGCGTGTCGAGCCGCTCCCGCCAGTAGTGCGCGGCGCGGTCGTCGCGCCGCCGTTCCAGGGCGGCCGCGCAGCCGGCCGGGTGCAGGTCCAGCGGCGGCAGCGGCGCGTCGGGGTCCTTGTAGAGGGTGTGCAGCTCCGACTCGATGATCCACCAGCTGGCTGCGTCGCAGATGAGCACATCGACGCCGATGAACAGCCTGATCACGTCACCGGGCAACCGAGCCGCCTGGATCTGCGCGAGCGGCCAGCGATCGGGCGGGCCGGGCTTGGTGGACAGCCGTTCCCGCAGCACGGCCAGCCGCTCCGTCCTGCGTTCCTCGCTCATGGAGGTCAGGTCGTGAACCCTGATTCGGTACCGGGGCAGGTCGTCCAGCACGCGCAGCCGTCCCTCGGACGTGGCCACGGCGCGCAGCATGGGATGGCGGGTCACGACCTGGTTCCACGCGTCCTCGTAGCGGTCGAGGTCCAGACCGTGGCAGTCGTATTCGAGGAAGAAGTGGCAGGGCAGGTCTCCCCAGCGGTACCCGCCGTCCCGTCCGATCCAGTAGGCGTGCTGCACGCGTGTCATGGCGAAGGTGCCGTCGTGATCGACGGCGTCCTCGTCGCGGGTGATCTCCAGGGTGGGGTACGGCTGCGAGCGTGCCGACTCGATCAGCTTGGCGATGCCCGCCACGGTGGGCGCGGCCAGCAAGTCCCGCATGCCGGGCTGGACCCCGAACCGTTCGCGCAGCGCGGCCAGCATCCGCACGCCCAGCAGGGAGTGGCCGCCGAGCGCGAAGAAGTCGGCGTCGGGATCGGTCACGGGCATGCCGAACAGCTCCGACCACACCTCGGCCACTACTCGCTCGGCCGGGCTCAGCCGGGCGACGTCGCCGGTGGTCACGGCCTGCCGAGGCCGTCCGGCCGCGGCGACGCGCACGTTGAGATCGGTCGCGGCGACCGCCACGATCGGGGGCACCGTGCCCGCTGCGCAGGCGGCCAGCAGCCGGTCCAGCGCCTCGGTGCCGGTGGCCGCGTCGAGCGCGTCGGCGAGGACGACGGTGGCCTCGCCGCCGTCGTCGGCCACCCGCCAGCCGTCCCAGACCGCGCTGACCCATTGGGTGGGGCCAGGCGCCGCGAGGCCGAGTGCGGCCATCGCGGCGTTGGCCGCCGCGTACGGGCCCATGCCGACGCCGCCGACGAGCGTGGTCACCGAGGACATGAGGAGCACCGTCCGGGGCCGGCGTTCCACCGGCAGCGCGGCGATCGCGTCGCTGAGCGCGGTCGCTCCCCCGGCCTTGGCCCGTACGTGCTCGGCGGCCTGCCCGGGATCGAGCGACCGCAGCGGGTCCAGTCGCGCGTCCGCGACCACGCCGGCCGCGTGCACGATGAGCTCGATCGGCTCTCCGGCGGAGAGCTCCTCGATCAGGGCCGAGGTGGCGACGGGATCGGCGGCGTCGCAGACCCGCACCTCCACAGCGGCCTCGTCGAGCCCGGTCCCGCGCCGGGCGGCCGTACGGGAGGTGACGACCACGCGATGTCCACGTGCGGCCAGGTGCCTGGCGAACAGTTGCCCCACTGCCCCCAGTCCACCCGTGATCAGTACGGTGCCGGGTGCCGCGGCGGTCGTTCCGGGATTCGCGGAGACCGCCGGCGTCCAGGGCGCCAGGCGGCGGCGCCACCGGGTCGCGCCGCGCACGGCGGTTTCCGCTCCGGTCTCCTCCCCGCCCGCCAGCGCGCCGAGCTCGCGGAGCACGGCACGCGTCTCGGTTTGGAGGCCCGCCGGCGTGCCCAGGTCGAGCGTCGCCCACCGCAACCCGGGCTGTTCCTGGCCCAGGACGCGGGGAAGCACGCGGACGGCCGCCTGGGCCGGGTCGGGCGGCGGGTCGCCGCCGACCTGCTCACCGTGCCGGGTCACCAGCAGCACGCAAGGCTGATCAGCCTGCGCGGCGGCCACGGCCGCGGCCCTGCCGAACGCGAGCACAGCGGCCGAGACGGCGTCACCGCCGGCCACCGCCTCCTCCGATGCCACGATGACCAGTCCGGTCGCAGGATCGCCCGAGGCGGTGGCCCCACTCAGCTCGGCACGGAGCGCGTCCGCCAGTGCGCCGGTCCCGATCACCGCCCAGCGCCCGTCCGGGATCGCGACGGGCTCGGCAGGCACGACCTGGCTCCAGACCGGAACCTGCAGCGGCTCGTCCGCGGCGACCTCCAGCGACGTGCCCGCCGCCGGTGGGTCGATCCACAGGCGGCGGCGCTGGAAGGCGTAGCCGGGCGCGTGCACCCGCCGCCGCCCGGGGGCGGACAGCGCGGCCACGTCCACGGAATGGCCGTGGGCCCACAGGGTGCCGGCCGCCTGCCGCAGGGTCACGGACTCGGGCTCGCCGGGCAGCAGCGTCGCCAGGACCGACCGCAGATGGGGCAGCGCGTTCCTGCGAGTCAAGGAGGACAGGGCGGCTCCTGGGCCGATCTCCACCACCAGGGTGTCCCCCTCAGGACCGACCGCCGCCCGCAGCGCCTGTGCGAACCGCACCGGCTCGCGCAGCTGCCGCGTCCAGTGACCGGCCTGTGCCAGCTCGGCGCCGATCGGTCCGCCGGTGACCGTGCTGAACACGGGCACAACCGGGGCCCCGCCGGTCAGATCGGCCAGCGCGGCAGCCAGCCCGGGCAGCTCCGGCTCCATCATCCGTGAGTGCATCGCGGCGTCCACCCGTAGCCTCGTGCCGGTGATGTGACGTTCGCGAAGCTCGTCCGCCAGCCGGTCCACGGCTGCGGCGGATCCGGACACCACGCAGGCGGCCGGGCCGTTGACGGCGGCGACGTCGAGGCCGGGATGGCGGGACAACAGCTCGCGTACACCGTTCTCGCCGAGCGGAACGGCGAGCATCGCACCGCCGCCGGCGGCTCTGGCCGCGGCGGCACACCGGGCGGCGACCAGCTTGGCGGCCTCGGCAAGAGGCAGCGCCTCACTCACCGCCGCGGCCGTGCATTCGCCCAGGCTGTGCCCGACGACGGCGTCGGGCCGCACGCCCCACGAGGCCAGCAGCCGCGCGACCCCGTACGACACGGCGAAGATCGCCGGCAACCCGAAGCCGGCGTCGCGGACGCGCTCCTCGGCGATCCCCGGGTCCATGGCATCGCGGACGTCAGCGCCCAGCAGCGGGCGCAGCAGCTCCGCGCACTCGTCGACGGCCCGGGCGAAGACCGGCTCGTCGCGGTAGAGCCCGTCGCCCATCCCCGGATAGGCGCTCCCCGCGCCGGGGAAGGCGAAGACCACGCGCGGGCCGTCCGCCTTGACGGGGGTCGCGGCGGCCAGCCCCGCCGTGCCGATGCCCGCCACCCGATAGGCCAGCTCGGAACGTCCCACCGCCAGCGTGTAGGCCAGATCGGCCTCGTCGGGCTCGGCTCGGGACGTCACGGCCCGGGCGGTGGCGGCCGCGGCCTCGGCGGTGGCGCCGGAGACGGCCAGCAGCTGGGGCCGCGGGTCGGCGGCGACGGGTGCACGCTGCGGGGCCGGTCCGAGCACGGCGTGACAGTTGGTGCCGCCGATGCCGAACGAGCTGACCCCGGCAAGCGAAGGCGTGTCCCAGTCCCGCGTCTCGGCCATTACCTCGAACGGCGACCCCTCCAGACCGAGCAGCGGGTTGAGCGGATGGGCGTGCAGCGACGCGGGCAGCACCCGGTGGTGCACGGCCAGGACCGCCTTGATGAACGAGGCGATGCCGGCCGCCGAGTTCGCGTGACCGATGTTGCCCTTGACCGAGCCGAGCCCGCACCATGCGGGACCGGTGTCCCCGAACACCCGCCGCAGCGCCGCCACCTCGATGGGGTCGCCCAGCGCGGTGGCGGTGCCGTGCGCCTCGATGAGCCCGATCTCGCGCGGCGACGCACCGGCCACCGCGAGCGCCTCGGCCACCGCCCGGGCCTGGCCGCGCAGCGACGGCGCGGTGAACCCTGCCTTGTCGGCCCCGTCGTTGTTGACGGCCGAGCCGTGCAACACGGCGAGCACGGGATCGCCGTCGGCCAGAGCATCGGCCAGCCGGCGCAGCACCACCACACCGACGCCCTGCGTGTAGACGATGCCGGTGCCGTTGGCACTGAACGGGCTGATCGTCCCGTCCGCCGCGTACACACCGCCGGGGACGTGCACGTATCCCTGGCCCTGGGGCACGATCAGCGACACCCCGCCCGCAAGGGCGGTGTCGCATTCGCCGGACAGCAGCGACTGCGCGGCCAGATGCACCGCGACCAGCGAGGTCGAGCAGCTGCTCGCCACCGCGACCGCCGGCCCGGTGAGATTGAGCCGGTAAGCCGTCTGCAGCGGCAGGTAGTCGGCCTGGGTCGAGATCGCGGTCTGCAGGCTGCCGAGCGGGTCGCGCCCCGCGCCGGTCGGATCCCACCGGCCGGCGAGGTTGCTCGCCAGGTACGCGCTCTGCATAGCGCCGGCGAAGACGCCGACCGCACCGGCCCCGCGTCCGCCGCCGTGGCCGGCGTGCTCCAACGCGTGCCAGGCACATTCGAGGAAGAGACGCTGCTGGGGGTCGAGCACGGCCGCCTCGGCGTCGCTGAACCCGAACGGCTCGGGGTCGAAGTCCGCCTGGCCCTCGATGACCCCGCCGACCGGGACGAACCCCGAGTGCGCCCGTAGCCTCTTCGGCACGCCGCGAGCGGTCAGCTCGTCGTCGGTGAACCTGGTCAGCCCTTCGCGGCCGTCGCGCAGCAGCTCCCAGTACGCTTCGGCGTCCGGTGCCCCGGGAAAGCGGCAGGCCAGGCCGACGACGGCGACCGGCCCGGACTCGCCTTGATCGGGTGCGGGCGGGTTCGGCACGGCGCTCATCCGGCCAGCTCCGCGGCACGCGCCCGGGCGGCCCGGCGAGCGGCGGCCCGCCCGGACGCGGGTTCCGGCTCCGCTGCGCCGTCCAGGGGCGGTGCCGGCCTGGCGCCGGACGCCTCCCTTCGGGCGGTGATGAACGTGGCCAGCTCCCGGACCGTCGGCCGGGCGAACATGTCCACCACCGTCAGCCCTTCGTCCAGCTCGGCTCGCAGCGTGCGGTGGGCGAGCACCATGGTCAGGGACGACGCGCCGAGCCGGAAGAAGGGCGTGGTGACATCGACCGGCGTCTTGAGCAGCTCACTGAACACCCGGGCCACGGCCCGCTCCACCTGTGGATCCGCCCCCGCGGCAGGAGCGGCGAGCGGCGGCGGCTCCTGATGGGGCGAGGCAGCGGCCGTGACGGGGGGCACCCTGGTGGCGGCCGTGGCCGAGAGCGGCCCGGCGGCGGGCACAGCGGACTGCGGCAAGGCGGACTGCCCAGCGGCGGACGCGGCGGAGCGCGGCCCGGCGGCGGTGCCTGGCTGCGAGGAGGCGACGAGCCTGGGCAGCCCGTCGCCCTCGGCGCTGCCCTCCACGACGAGCTCCATCACGCCGTCGGGCGACACGGTGAGGCTGAGACGCAGCCCGCGCGTCACCGTCGCCGTGATCGCCCCCGCACGTGGTGCGTCCTCTTCGGCGGCGGCCGTCCGCACGGAGATCGTCTCGGCGGGCGGCGTCTCCAAGTGGCGGTCGGCCTGGGAGGCTTCGGCCGGAGCGTCCGACCGCTGGTAGGGGTTCGCGAGCGCCTTGTAGTCGATTTTGCCGTTGTCCGTGATCGGCAGCGCGTCCATGGTCAGGAAGCGGTTGGGCACCATGAATCCGGGCAGGTTCGCCCGCAAGGTTTCGATCAGCTCGTCGTCCGACGCCGGTGCGGCAGGATCGGCGGGGACCACGTAGCAGACCAGCCGGGGACGGTCGTCGGGCCCGGGGACCGCGCGGGCCACCGCCTGCCGCACGGACGGCAGCCGGTCAAGGGTGGCCTCGATCTCGCCGAGCTCGATCCGGTGGCCGCGGATCTTGACCTGCCGGTCCAGCCGGCCGAGGAACTCGATCGTCCCGTCGTACCGCCAGCGTCCGAGGTCGCCCGTGCGGTAGAGGCGGCGGCGCAGGATCGGGTGCGTGATGAAACGCTCGGCCGTCTGCCCCGGGTCCCCGACGTAGCCGCGGGCCAGACCTTCCCCGCCGATGTGCAGCTCGCCGGGCTCGCCGACCGGGGACGGCCGACCGTGTTCGTCGAGGATGTGGAAGGACTGACCGCGGAGCGCCCTGCCGTACGGGATGCTCGGCCAGGACGGGTCGACCTCGCCGACGGGGTGGCAGATCGACCAGATGGACGCCTCGGTGGCGCCGCCCAGGCTCACCACCTCGGCGTGCGGGGCCAGCGCCCGCAGCCGGTCGGGCAGGGTCACCGGGATCCAGTCGGCCGACAGGAACACCAGCCGCAGCGTGGACAGCGCCCCGCGCACCGCCTCCGGCTCCAGCTCGGCGTATTCCACCAGCATCTCCAGCAAGGCGGGAGCGGTGTTCCACACGGTGACGTGGTGGCGGGCCATCAGCTCCAGCCAGTGGCCGGGGTCGCGCTGGCGACCGGCATCGGGCAGCACGACGGCGCCGCCGGAGCCGAGGACCGAGAAGATGTCGTAGACCGACAGGTCGAAGCTGAACGCCGACAGGGCGAGCACCCGGTCGCCGGGGCCGAGGGGGAAGCGCTCGGCGAGGTCGTCGAGAGTGGTACGGGCCGCGCGGTGCTCGATGGCCACGCCCTTGGGCCGCCCGGTCGAGCCCGACGTGAAGATCACGTAGGCGAGGTCGTCGGGCGCGGGCCGCCGCGGCTCGGCCTCGTCAGGATGCTGAAGGACGCCGCTGTCGTCCAGCCGGTGCACGGTGACCTGCTCCGGCCATGCGGCGTCGTCGGCCTCCGCCGCCAGCAGCGCCATCCGGATCGACGCCTGCTCGCACAGTGCGGCCACCCGGCTGGCGGGCCAGGAGGGTTCGACCGGCACATATCCCGCCCCGCTGGCCAGCACCCCCAGCAGCGCGGTGACCTGCGCGAGGCCCTTGTCCGCCGCCACCGCCACCAGGTCGCCGGGCCCGGCCCCGAGCGCGGCCAGTGCGCGGCCGGTGCGGGCGGCCCGCTCGGCGAGCTCCCGCGCCGTCACCTCGCGAGTCAGGTCGAGCAGGGCGGGCCCGGACGGGCGCCGCTCGGCGGCGGCGCGCAGCGGGTCGTCCAGGAGCGGACCGGCCCCGTCGAACGCCCCGCCCGGAAGGTCCTCGTCGGCCAGGAACGACGGATCCCAGCCGAGCGCGGGATCCGTCCACAACTCGGGCTCGGTGGCCAGCCGCCGCAGCAGGCTGACGTGCGCGGCCAGCATCCCGTCGACGAACCCGGCCGGCAGCGCCCCGTCCACCGCGTCCCACGCGATGCGGAGCCTGCCGTCCTCGTCCCAGACGATGTGGTCCAGCATCACCTGCGGCGTCTGCGAAACGCCGAAGACCTCCGTGCCGAGCCAGGCGGCGGGCGGCTCGCCCGGCCCCGCCAGGCCGACTCCGCTGGTGAAGACCACGGTGTGCGTGGGCACGGGCAAGCCGGTGGCCGGGTCGGTCACGCGCGGGCGCTCGCCCGACTCGATCGCGGCACGCAGTGCCTCCATCCCGGAGACGGCCCGGTGATCGAGGTCGGTCCAGAACTGCCGGTTGACGGCGGCGGCGTAGCCGGCGAAGCCGTACCAGCGTCCGGGGTCGGTCGTGGGGATCTCCACGAGGACCGTGCTGGTGAAGTCGCCGACGACGCTGTCCAGACCTGGAGTGTCGTCGCCGAGGGCGAGGTCGTCGCGGTCGAAGAGGGTGGTGTTGAGGCAGAAGGGCTCGCGGGCGCCCCAGCGCTGCAGCACCAGTCCGAAGGCCGCCAGCAGCAGGCCTGTGGGGCTCAGCCCGTGTGCCGCGCCCTGCTTGCGCAGCTGCGCCCAGTCCTCGGCGGACAGCTCGGCGGCGTGCCGGGTGATGCGGTGGCCGCGGAAGTCCGCTGGGCCGCGCGTCCAAGGCAAAGCGGGACCGTCCGGCAGCGCCGGAGCCCGCCGGGCCCAATAGGCGGAGTCCAGCTCGCGCCGCTGCTGTGCGGCCGGGTCCTCCAGCCGGCGCCGTACGAGATCGGCGAAGCCGAGCGGCGGCGCGGGCAGTTCCAGGGTGGGGTGGGCCACGAACTGCCCCCACTCGCGCATCAGGCGCATCCAGCTCATGAGGTCCAGCGCGAGCACGTCCACGCCGGCGAACAGCCGGGTGCGCCCGTCCGGCAGCAACGCCGCACGCAGGTCGAACAGCGGCCACCGGTCGGAAGGAAGCACCTGGTGGGAGCATTCATGGCGGAGGGCGTCCAGCGCCTGTTCGACGCGTTCCGGTGTCTCGGCACGCAGGTCGACACGGGCGATGGCGTAGTCGGGCACCTGGTCGAGCACCCGCTGCCGGGCGTCGGCGTCCACGACCATGCGCAGCATCGGGTGCCGCCGGACCAGCCGGTTCCAGGCGCTCTCCAGCCGATCGAGGTCGGCCTCGGGTGCTTCCTGCGGCACGCGGTCGTACTCGAAGTAGTAGAAGGTAGCCACCCCACCCAGGGGGAAGGCCGGGTCCCGGCCGACCAGGTAGGCGGTCTGGATGGGAGTCAGCGGGAACGGCTCGCCCGCCTGCGCGGACTCGTCCGGCACGGTCCCGGCGGCGATCGTGCGCGCGGTCGCGTCCCCGAGGAAGGCCGTCAGCGGCAGGTCGAGTCCGGACTCCTCCAGCAGGCGCCGCCGCAGGCGCACGGCAGTGAAGGACTCCAGCCCCAAGGAGGTGAGCGGAGCGTCGGGGTCCAGGTCCGAGGGCCGCAGTTCCAGTACGTCGGCCAGGCAGGCGAGCACTTCTTCGACGGTGGCGGAACCCAAGGGAGAACCCCTTCCACGGAGACGGCACAATGGAAACGGTTTTCATTGCTACACAACTTTGCCGCTTTGTCCAGATCTTGAAAATGATTACCGTTGTTTCGTACGATCTCGCCCTATGTCGCCCCTGAACGACCGTGCGGACCGCACCGGCCACGCCGCGATCGCCGGATCCGACACCGGCGGCGCGGCGGAAGCCGTCCACGACCTGGACCGCCTGATCCTTCTGGGCATCGCGGCCGACCTGCACCGGCGCACCCGGCTGCGTGACGGCGCGGCGCACGAGCCCGGCGCGGTCGCGGACGACCTCGGCGCCGCCCGGCGGCACCGCTGGATCGCCGGACACTGGCTCGACGCCCTCCGCGAGGCCGGCCTGGCGAGCCGGGATGCCACCGGCCGCTACCAGGACCTGCATGGTCCCCGGCGCGCGGAGCTGGCCGCCGCTCGCACCCGCATGGAGGCCGCGCGGATGGCGCTCGGCTACCCCGCCGAACTGGCCGAGCTGATGCTGCGCTCGCTGCGGTTGCTGCCCGCCCTGCTCCGCGACGAGATCGGCGTGCAGGCGCTGCTCTACCCCGACGGCGAGCCCGCCACGGCCGAGGCCGTCTACCGCGACAACCTGATCAACCGCTACCTCAACGCCGCCGCGGCCGAGGTGCTCAGGGACCAGGCCGAGCGCGCCACCCGCCCGCTGCGGATCCTCGAGCTGGGCGCGGGCATCGGCGCCACCACCGCGGACCTGCTGCCCGTCCTGGCCGCCCGGCCCGTCGAGTTCTACCTCTTCACCGATCTGTCGCCGTTCTTCCTCGACACCGCGCGACGCCGCTTCGACTCCGGCTTCCTGCGGTACGCGCTGCTCGACATCGCCCGCGACCTGCCGCACCAGCCGAAGGAGCTGGACCTGGTCGTCGCGGCCACCATGGCGCACAACGCACCGCACGTCGGCCGCCTGCTCGACCAGGCCGCCGCGCTGCTCGCCCCCGGCGGGCGGGTGCTGCTCATCGAGACCGTCCGCGAACATCCCCAGTCGCTCACCTCCATGCCGTTCGCCCTGTCCACGGAGGACGGCCCTCCGTGCCGGCTCGACGGCCGCGCCAGCACCACGCGCACGTACCTGAGCCGCGAGGAATGGCTGTGCGCGCTCGAAGCCGCCGGGCTGCGCGTCGAGGTGGACCTCCCCCGCCACGAGGACCCGCTGGCCGCGCTGTCGCAGCGCCTGTTCGTCGCCACCCGCTGATCACCTGACGATGGGAGTGCCCATGAAGGAACTGGTCGAGATCTGGTCGGCGCTGCTCGGCCTGCCGCCCGACGAGATCCCGCACGATGTCGGCTTCCTGCGCCTGGGCGGCGACTCGGTGCTCGCGGTCCGCATGTCGGCGCTGGTCCGCAAACGGCTCGGCGTCACGCTCGCCCTGTCGGACGTGCGGGTCGAGACCACGCTGGGCGAGCTGGCCGAGCTCGTACGGCGGCGCGCGTCCGGCGAGCCCACGCCCCGCGCCCTGCCGATCACCGTCACGCCACGCCCCGACCCCCACGCCGAATTCCCCCTGCTCCCCCTCCAGCAGGGCTACTTCGTCGGGCAGCAGGACGGGTGGGAGCTGTCCTACGACTCCGCCCACTACTACCTCGACTACGCCCTGACCGGCGTCGACGGCGACGAAGCCGCCGACGCTCTGGCGGACGCGCTGGAACGGCTCGCCGTGCACCAGCCCACGCTGCGGGCCCGCGTGACCTCCGACGGCCGCCAGCACGTCCTGCCGATGGCCGCGCCGGGCGCGGTGCCCCAGGTCCGCGTGTACGACCTGCGCGAGGCCGGCGCCGAGGAGATCACGGCGGTCCTGCGGGACGTACGCCAGGAGATGAGCACCCGCGGCCCTGACCCCACCAGCGGTCCCGGCCTGGACCTTCGCCTCACCCTCCTGCCCGGCGGTGCGGGCCGGCTTCACCAGGGCCTGAGCCTGCTCGTCTTCGACGGGTGGTCCTCCAGCGTGCTCAGCCGCGACCTGCTCACCTTCGTCGCCGACTGGAACGCCGCCCTGCCACCCTTGGAGATCCACTTCGGCGACTACGTCACCTCGCTCGCGGACCTGCCCGCGACCGAGGCCTGGCAGGCCGACCGTGACTGGTGGTGGTCTCGGCTCGACGCGCTGCCGGGGCCGCCGGCGTTGCCGCTGGCCGCCGACCCGCAGGAGGTGCGGCCGGTCACCATGGGCAACCGGGAGCATCGCTGGAGCGCCGAGAGCTGGGCGGCGCTGCGGCAGCGGTGCACCGGCCGAGGCGTGACCCCGTCGACCGCCATGCTGACCGCCTTCGGCGTGGTGCTGGCGCGATGGGCCGGGCATCGCCGGATGTTGCTGAACTCGCTGCAGCTCAACCGGCTGCCGCTGCACCCGGACGTGCAGCGGGTCGTGGGCGCGTTCGCCGCGACCATGCTGCTCCCCCTCGACCTCGATCCGCGCGCCACGTTCGCCGAGCTCGCCACCGCTGCGCAGGCGGCATCCGGTGAGCACGCCGCGCACAACCTGATCACCGGTGTCGAGGTCGGGCGCGAGCTGGCCCGCCGCCGTGGAAGCTGGCGGCCGGTCGGGCCGGTGGTGTTCCAGAGCGTGCTCGGCGTGGACGCGGCCATGGGCGGCGGGCCACCGCAGGACGCCGGACCGCTCGGCCAGGTGGTCGCCTCCGACTACTTCCACCAGTTGCGCACCCCACAGGTCGCGCTCGAGGTCCGCTGCTTCGAGCTGGGGCCGGAGATGGTGGCGGTCTTCTCACTGGTGGACGAACTGTTCGAGACCGATCAGGTGGCCGCGGCGTTCGCCGAGTTCGTGGCCCTGGTCGACGGCCTCGCCGACGGCACCGGCTGGGATCGGGTGCCCGGTCTGCCCGAGACCGCCGATCCGGGCTCCGGCGATGGTGGCCTGCGGCTCGGGCTGCTGCCCGAGCCGGTCGTCCGCCACCGGGAAGGGCCGCCGGCCGACGATCTCGAGCAGGCGGTCGCCGACGTCTTCGAGGAACTCCTGGAGGTGCCCGTGCTCGACCGCGCCGCCGACTTCTTCGGCCTGGGCGGGGACTCCCTTCTTGCGGTACGGGCGGTCGTGCGGCTCGCCAAGGAGGTCGGCACGTCCGTGCCGGTGCGCGAGTTCCTGGCCGACTCGACGGTGGCCGGGGTGGCGCTCGCCGTCCGCTCCCGCCTCGGTGACCAGCGGTGATCGGGCTGCTGGGCGGCACCGGCGCGGTCGGCCGCACGGCCGCGCAGCGCATCGCGGCCTACGGCCTCGGTCCGCTCCGCGTGGGCGGCAGGAACCTGACCGGCGCCGCCGACCTCGCGGGCTCGCTCACCGCTCCCGCGCACGCGGTCCGGGTGGACTTGAACGACCCCGCCGAGTTGGCCGCCTTCTGCGACGGGTGCCGGATCGTGGTCAACTGCGCCGGACCCACGTACCAGATCCTGGACACCGTGGCCCGCGCCGCCTTCGCAGCCGGCGCCGACTATGTGGACATCGGCGGCGAACTGGCCGCCAAGGACGCGCTCACCAGCCGCGACGTGGCCACCGGCAGGACCGCGATGTTCTCCGCCGGCGTCATGCCCGGGCTTTCCGGCCTGCTGCCCCGGCTCCTGGCCAAGGGACGGCCGCTGCGCCGCCTCGACGTGTACGTCGGCGGCGCGGCCGTCTTCACTCCTCTGTCCGCGGTGGACGCGCTGCTGACCCGCGGGCCGAAGTTCGGGGTGCCGATGGCGGCCTGGCGGGACGGCCGGGTGGCACCCAACACGCTGTCGCCGTTGCACCAGGTGCGGTTGCCCGGCTTCCCTGTGCCGGTGCACGCGTGGCCGTACCTCACCACCGAGGCGCAGACCCTGGCCGCGGACACCGGCGCCGACGAGGTGCGCTCCTACAACGTGTTCGTCTCCAACCGCCTGCCCGAGGCCCTCGCAGCCGTCTGGGCCGATGCGGACGACACCCGCCCCGCCACCTTTGCGCCGCACGCGGAGACCGTGGTGCGTGCCTCCCAGCAGGACAACGCCGACTTCGGCGCCTTTTACGTCATGTTGTTCACCGCCCGCCCGCATCCAGGTGCGCCGCCCGGCCCGGCGAGGGTGCTGCTCAAGGCCGTGGACTCCTATGCGGTGAGCGGGGTGGTGATGGCGCTGGCGACCCGCGCGGTGCTGGCCGGCTCCGTGCCGCCCGGCGTGCACCTGGCGGCCGAGGCGCTCGACCCCGACGCCACCGTAGCCGCGCTGCGCGACGACCCGCTGGTGGACGAGCTCATCGTCGAATGACGACCTTCCGCTAGCGCGTTGCGTCCAGGACCGGTTTCACGTCAACGATCGGGGTGCCGTCGATGGCCTCGAGATCGGTTACCCGCACCCGAAGCCCGTCGATCGCGAGCACCCGAACTCGGTGCAGACCGATGGGATTGGGCCGGTCGGCGGAACGGGTACTGAAGACACCGGTCAGCGGGTTGCGCAGATCATCGCGCGGATGCACGGCCAGCACGGACCGGTCGGCGAGGTGCAGCCACGTGAGGACGAACACCTCATCGCCGACCGTAAGATCACGAATCCCATCGGCCATTGCGGGTTCGAACGCCAGCCAAGCCTCGGGACCGCCCTCCACCCCCTGCTTCGGAGCGCTCGCGCGATCCACCAACGGCGACTCGACGACTCCGATGGGACGAAGCTCGTACGTCATGACTCCTCGATACCGTGGGTCCACCCGATGTGCCAGCCGAGGACCGCGGCCTCACGCCCGGAACGTGCGACGGTAGGCGTCCGGCGGTACGCCGATCGTGCGGTGGAAGTGGCGGCGCAGTGTCGTCGCGGTGCCCATGCCCGCGGCCGAGGCGATGGTGTCGACGCTGTCGTCCGTGGTCTCCAGCAGCTCCTGCGCGCGGCGGATCCGCTGCGTCAGCAGCCACTGCAGCGGGGTGGTGCCGGTTGCCGAGCGGAAGTGGCGGGCCAGGTGGCGCGAGCTCATGTTCGCCTGGCGGGCCAGGTCCTCCACGGTGAGCGGCTGATCCAGCCGCCGCATCACCCAGGTGAGCAGCTCGGCCAGGGGATGGCCGTCCTGGGCGGGCACCGGTGTGGAGACGAACTGGGCCTGGCCGCCGGCCCGGTGGGGCGGCACGACCAGGCGGCGGGCGACCACGTTGGCGATCGCCGAGCCGTGGTCGCGGCGGACCAGATGCAGGCACAGGTCCATGGCCGCGGCCTTGCCCGCGGAGGTGAGCACGCGGCCGTTGTCGACGTAGAGCACGTCCGGGTCGACCTCCACCCGGGGGTAGCGCGCGGCCAGCTCCTCGGTGTGGGCCCAGTGCGTGGTCGCGCGCAGCCCGTCCAGCAGGCCGGCGGCGGCGAGGACGAACGCGCCCGTGCACAGGGAGACCACCCGCGCGCCCGACTCGTGGGCCGCGCGCACCGCCTCGACCAGGTCGGCCGGCGGGTCCTCGTCGACGTCCGCCAGGGCGGGAACGATCACGGTGTCGGCGTGCGCCAGCCAGTCGAGCCCGCAGTCCGGCTCCAGCAGGAACCGCCCGACCCGGACGGCGTGTGTGCCGCACACCCTGACGTCGTACCAGGGGCCTGGCACGGCGTCCGGGGCGGAGCCGAATACTTCGGCGGCCAGGGCCAGCTCGAAGTGCAGCATCCCGTCGGTGGCGGCAACCGCGACGGAGCGCGGGAAAGAACTCATGTCGGAAATTGTACGGGTCATGTCGTTCCGGACGCTGGGCACCGATGGGCCAACGGGACAGGATTGACGCACTGAATCACTTCAAGCACGCGGGAGCAGGCATGGGATCGGGTCAGAACGTGGCGGTGTTCGGCGCTTACGGGCACACCGGGCGGTTCGTGGTCGCGGAGTTGCGCGAGCGCGGATACGTCCCGCTGCTCCTCGGCCGTGACCAGGACAAGCTGCTGGCGCTGGCGCAGGCCCAACCAGGGCTCGAGGCGCGGCAGGTTTCGGTCGACGACCCGGCCTCGCTCGACCGCGCGCTGAACGGCGCGGCCGCCGTGATCAACTGCGCCGGGCCCTTCGCCACGACCGCCGCCCCGCTGGTCGAGGCGGCGCTGCGCGCCGGCATCCCGTATGTCGACGTGGCGGCCGAGATCGAGGCGAACGTTGACACGTTCGCGCACTTCGCGGAGCGCGCCCGCGCCGCGGGCACCGTGGTGCTCCCGGCGATGGCCTTCTACGGCGGCCTCGGCGACCTGTTGGTCACCACCGCGATGGGCGACTGGACGGCGGCGGACGAGGCGCACATCGCCTACGGCCTGAGCAGCTGGCACCCCACCACCGGAACGCTCGCTTCGGGCGTGGTCTCGGGGCAGCGACGGGGTGGCCGCCGGGTCCGCTACACCGGCGGACGGCTGGAGTACCACGACGACGCTCTGCCGACCCTGGAGTGGTCCTTCCCCGCTCCGCTCGGTCCCCAGAGCGTCATCGGCGAGTTCACCATGGCCGACGTCGTCACCGTTCCCAGCCACCTGGCCGTCCCGGAGGTGCGCACCTACATGACCGCCAAGGCGGCCGCGGACCTGTCCTCTCCTGACCCCCTGGCACCGGCCGCCGTCGACGAGCGCGGCCGCTCCGCGCAGACGTTCGTCGTCGACGTCATCGTCCGCTCGGGTGGCGCGGAACGCCGCGTGTCCGCCGCCGGTCAGGACATCTACGCCATCAGCGCACCGCTCGCCGTGGAGGCCGTCGACCGCATCCTCACCGGCCGGACCAGGACCACCGGCGTCGTCTCCGCGGGCGCGGTCTTCGACGCCCCGGACTTCCTCCGCGCCCTGTCCTCGCACCTCTCGCTCCACGTCCCGGTCGACACACGCGGCTGACCGGCGACCCGTGGCGCGCCGGCTCATCGGCGTACGAGAATGGACGCATGCCCGTCGAGGTGAGCCCGCACGTCGTGGTGCGGCGGACGCGAGCCGAGGTGGCCGCGTACATGTTCGACCCGGCCCACGATCTGGAGTGGACCGGCGGCATCACCGCCAGCCGCCCTGCCCAGCCCGGTCCGCTGCGGACGGGCGCTCAGGTGGAGCGGACCGCCAGGTTCCTGGGCCGGAGCTTCACCTACGGCTATGTCGTCACCGCGCTCGACCCCGATCGCATGGTGGAACTGGCGGTGGAGCGGCCTTTCCCGATGACGATCCGCTACGAGCTGGCCGACCACCCGGACGGCACTCTGGTCACGATCCACGCCTCGGGCGAGCCGGGGCGGTTCTTCCGCTGGGCCACGCCGCTGCTGGCCCGCCAGGTCCACGCGAGCATCGCGGCCGATCTGGGGCGCCTGCGCGCTCGCCTGGAAAGCTGACGAGCCACCGTTCGCGAGTTCGACCAGCAGCATCGATCGTCAGCGCCACAAGAGCACCAGCGCGGTGAGGGCGAGGCTCAGCGCCACGAAAGCCGGCGTCCTGGGCTGACGGGCGGCCTCCCGGTGCGAAGAGATCACCAGCGTGGCGGCCAGGGCCAGCGCGGTCAGCACGTGGAGGCCGTACAAGATGACGATGGGGAGCTTGCCCAGGACGGTGCCGGACAGCAGGTCGTCGGCGGAGCCGTAGCCGGCCAGGCCGCTGACCAGGACCAGGCCCAGACCTAGCAGCGCGGGCGCGTACCGGAAACGGCCGAGCAGAGCCCACGCGACGGAGCCCAGCACGAGCATTCCGCCACAGAACATGCCCTGGCCATACGTGTCCGCCTGGCTTACCGTCCGGTCAGAGGGGGCGGTGTCTTCAACGTGCCCGAGCGCGTCACGGGCGAGGCGCCCGGCGGTCTCGCCGCTCTTCGAGTTCTTCCGCGCTCACCGGGATGAGCATCGGCTGCCCAGCCACACCGAACATCGTGACGACGAATTCGGTTTCGGCGTCTGCGAGGTTATTGGCGTCCTGGTAGTGGATGAGGTCGCCGCCGGGCTCCCAGAACGTCTCTCCGGGCTTGACCACCCGTTCCGGTTCACCTTCCAGCTCAAAGATCATCTCGCCTCTGATCATGTATCCGTACGCGGGACCGGTGTGGCGGTGCGGCGGGTTGCCCTCACTGCCGGGCGGCAGGATGACCCGGATTGTCATCGCCTCAGCGTTGTCGGGCATTGGTGGCGGCGATGGCACCGACGAGATGAGTTCGATCTTCGGCGGCGGCGTGGTCGCGTTGGGATTCTCGAGGTGGTGCGAATGATCGGTGCTCATGGGTTCCTTAGTCCTTTGCGGTTGTTATCTTGGCCGATCGTCGACTTTGATCTCGTCTCCTGTGTTGGAGATGAAGACGACCAGCAGTTTCGCCGGTTTTGTCCGGCTGGTGTTTTCCGTGAGCACATGATGGGCGCCCGGCGGCTCGACCCAGTTCTCGCCTTGGCGGTAAGTGCGGACTGGCTCGCCACTGATCTGGCTGCGCAGGGTGCCCTCGAGCACGTAGGCGTACACGAAAGCCTTGCCGTGCCGATGCGGCACCGCGCGTGCACCGGGCGGGAAGTCGGCGATCGCCGAGGTGAACGTCTTGCCCTCGACATTCGGAAGCGCCTGTTCCAACAGAGGCGACAGCGTCTCGGACGGTGGCTGCGAAACCGTGACAGCGACCGGCACCATGCCCGTCGCATGCTCTGCCGAGGGAGCGCAGGCAGCGGCCACAGCCACCAAACCGGCAGCCAGAAAACCACCCGCACACCGTACTCGGATCATGATGACTCTCCCATCCTGCTTGGACCCTTGAGCCGTACGGGCGCCACAAGGCGTCCCGGCTTCCGCCCCAAGGGCGCGCTACTCCGACTCGCGACTCACCTTGGCGTGGCGTCCCGGTCAGGCGGAGTGCAGTTGCTCGAGTACGCTGCCCCGGCAGGTAGAAGACCTGCCATGGGCGCATTCAAGCCTTGGTGATGGTCTGCTCAGACTCAGGTCGACCCCACCCAAACACCGAGAACAAAGCTCTCATCGCCTTGTCGACCCGCTCCTGGTCGAGCTGGTGAAGATCCGCACGTCCCAGATCAACGGTTGCGCGTTCTGTCTGCGCATGCACACCCGCGACGCGCTCAAGAAGGGCGAGAGCACGGACCGCCTCGCGGTGCTCCCCGCGTGGGCGGAGACCGGCTACTTCTCCGAGTTCGAGCGCGCGGCCCTGCGCCTGGCTGAGGCGGTCGCCGACAGCTGAGCCGTCCGCCGCACGTAACAGGCTAATCGCCTTCCGCGACCCGGATGATCGTCTTGCCGAAAGTGCGCTGGGCGAACGCGGAGGGCGCCTCGGCGAGCGTCCGCACGTCCCCGACGATCACGCGGAGCCGTCCGTCCCGCAGCCGCCGGGCCAGATCCGCGAGCCGGTCGCGATCAGGTTCGACGACGAAGAAGATCGCCTGCCCGTCTCGAGGCCGGACCATGGGCGGCGAGACGATGGTGACGAGCGTGCCGCCGGGGCGCACCAACGCAGCCGAGCGGTCCAGGATGTCGCCGCCGATCGCGTCGAACACCACGTCGACCTGGCCGGCATCTTCCAGGCAATCCGCCTGCAGGTCCACGAAGGCGTCCACGCCGAGCCCGAGTGCCGTGTCTCTGGCGGCGCCCCTGCCGGTGCCGATCACCCTGGCTCCTGCCTCGTGCGCGAGCTGCACAGCGATGGAACCGACAGCGCCCGCGGCGCCGTGGATCAGGACGGTCTGGCCGGCAGCGAGGCGGCCGTGGTCGAACAGGCCCTGCCATGCCGTCAGCCCTGAGATCGGCAGCGCAGCGGCCACGGTGTGTTCGACGCCGGCCGGCAGGGGGGCGAGGTTGCGGGCCTCGACCGCCACGTACTCAGCCAGCGATCCGTTGCGGGCCCAGTCGGTCAGCCCGAACACCCGCTGGCCGATGGACAGACCGGTGGTTCCGTACCCCAGCTCGGCGACGACACCCGACACCTCATGCCCGAGCACACTTGGCGTCCGGTCGCGGCCTGCGCGATCAGTCCATGTTGCCGGCCAGTCTGGCTCTCCGCGGGTGAACCCGGCAGCGTGCACCCGTACGATGACGTCGTTCTCGGCGGCGTGGGGGTATGGCTCCTCCGTCAGGGAAAGCCCTGCCAGGCCGGTGGAGCGGTCTCGGACGGTGATGGCTTGCATGACAGGTCCTCGCCGGTGGTGAAGATATCGAGCAGGACGAACGTACCCGCCCGTTGGGGGATTTGGTCCGTTCCACGTCGCTGCGGCGAGTCCTTCGGTCCCACCACCATCAGCCGGTCCCACCGAGTCCGCTCGCCCGGCATGATTGCGCGGACCCGTCAGGCGGAGTCGGGCACCACCACACCGTCCGGGCGGCGTACCGTGGCCGATGAGCAGGCATTTTTTGACAGACAGAACCTGGATAACTAATGTCCAGGTTATGCGAACGGGCAAGGGCGTCGAGTGGGCGATGCATACGCTGCTCAATCTGGCATGGTCGGGGGGCGGCGAGCCGGTGGCCACCGCGCAGCTGGCCGCCGGTCACGACCTGTCGGTGTCCTACCTGAACAAGCTGCTGCAGCAGCTGGTCAAAGCCGGCCTGCTCGAGTCCGTCCCGGGTGCGCGGGGTGGCTTTCGCCTGGCCCGCCCTCTTGCGTCGGTGTCGGTGCTGGACGTGGTCCTTGCCATTGAGGGGGATGCGCCGCTCTTCCGCTGTACCGAGATCCGTCAGTGCGGCACCATCGGGGAGCGATGCCCCGATTCCAGCTTCTCCGAGCCGTGCGCGGTCAAGATCGCCATGGGACGGGCCGAAGCGGCCTGGCGACAGGCGCTGGCCGAGCAGAGCCTGGCTGACGTGCAGGCCGCGGCCGACGCACATGCTCCCACCGTGGCCGCGCGTGTTCGCCAGGCACTCGGGCGCGACTGATCCTTTTCCCCGCGCGGCATGACCGCGCGATCTTTCCGGAGGAGAACCTGGATAAAAAATATCCATGTTATTGATTGTCGACCGGCGGAGCGGCAGCCGAGTGGCCGCCGTGACGCAGACAGCCGTGCACACGGTACGGCTGTAGATCAAGAGAGAAACCTGCTCGGCGGGGCGGCATGTGCCGCGCCGCCGGCGGAAACCAACCGCTGAACCGGTGACGCACGGCGTGCGATTCACCGACGTCAAGAAAGATGAACCCAGATGGATCTGAAACTCGAACTCATCGCGCTGCCCGTGTCCGACGTCGACCGGGCCAAGGCCTTCTACGAGGCGGCGGGATTCCGTCTGGATCTCGACAAAGCCGTCAGTGAGGATTGGCGCGCGGTGCACTTCACGCCGCCCGGCTCCGAGTGCTCGATCATATTCGGCAAGGGGATCACCTCCGCTGTGCCTGGCTCGGTCCAGGGCCTCTACCTCGTCGTCTCCGACCTCGAGGAGGCCCGCGTGGAGCTCGTCGGCCGCGGCATCGAGGTGAGCGAGATCTTCCACGACGCAGGAGGGCTCTTCTACCACGGCCACGATGCCGGAGAGATCACCCACCAGACCGGCGGCCAGGGGCGGGCGGCCGGCCCGCACCCCGCCCGCGCCGACTACGGCTCCTACGCCACCTTCAGCGACCCGGACGGCAATGGCTGGGTGCTCCAGGAGGTCAAGAAGCGGGCCCCCGGCCGCTGACCTTCGCGTTGCTACGCATAGATGGGCGATACGTTTCGTCTATGCGTAGCGAGTCTCCTCCTCTGTTGCCGATCTTCCGATCCGATCAACGGTGTGCCGGATCTCGTCGCGGAACTCCTCATCTCCATGAACGGCCCGCCATCCTGACTCATGGCTGAGACGGCGATCGGTAGCGAGGGCTCGATGCAGGATGGGTACGACGGACGCGGCGCGAGGACCGGTCTTCCCGAGGTAGCGCACGGCGGCCCGCCTCACCGGCAGCATCCGGCCCTCACCCAACGGCAGGACGATCTCCTGCAGAAGGGCACAACCAGATCTAGCTCGCCACTGATCGCCCACACGGCATGTGCGGCCGTAGTTGTGCTCCAGCGACTCCCACTCGATCTCGTACAGCCCGTCCAGCATGTCGAGAACCTACCGTCGATCCCGCGTGCATAGCGATCTACGGCCGGGTCGGGAGGGCGGACTCGAACTCGGCGTGGTCGGAGGTGACACGAGCACCTGATCGCAGCAGGTCGTTGGCTCCCAACTCCGACAGGGCACGAATGCGCCACACCGTCAGCCCCTGCCGGTCGGTGCGGCGTGGGTGGCTCTGTCGCATGCAATAGGCGCGACAAGAAGATCGCCCGGCAACCTGCCGACGGCAAGTGAGCGAGTCATGCGGAGCTGAACGGCCCGTTATGTGGCTCTTTGCGTGTCCTGATACCTTCTTGACAGGTGTGCCGGGAAGCCTGGTCGGCAAGTGAGCGACCCGACCCCTCCCCTAGAGCGGAGTTTCATGCCCGGCACCACCGCCACACGCACTCCCCGCCTGTTCAACCGGAGTACGTGGCCCGAAGCGCGACGCATCGCCGACATCCTGCGCAAGGAGACCATCGGCGGGGCGCTGCTGCTGGCCGCCGCGCTCGCCGCACTCATCTGGGCCAACTCGCCGTGGGCGCAGACCTACCAGGACCTTCGGACGCTCGAGGCCGGGCCCGCCGCGCTGCATCTGAACCTCGACCTGGCCACCTGGGCCGCGGACGGGCTGCTGGCCATCTTCTTCTTCGTGGCCGGCCTGGAGCTCAAACGGGAGTTCGTCGCCGGCGACCTGCGTGACCTGCGCCGGGCCGCGGTGCCGGTGGCCGCGGCGGTCGGCGGTGTGGTGGTGCCCGCACTGGTGTACCTGACGGTCGCCAGCGGAGCGGGAGCCAGAGGCTGGGCGATCCCGACAGCCACCGACATCGCCTTCGCCCTGGCGGTGCTCGCGGTGATCGGCCGCTCCCTGCCGGACGCGCTGCGCACCTTCCTGCTGACCCTGGCGGTGGTGGACGACCTGATCGCCATCGTCATCATCGCCACCTTCTACACCTCGCACCTGTCGATGCTCCCGCTGCTGGCAGCGATGGTGCCGCTGGCGGTCTTCGCTGTACTGGTGCGGCGTGGAGTGCGGGCGTGGTGGCTGCTGTTGCCGCTGGCGTTCGCCTGCTGGGCGCTGGTGCACGCCTCGGGGGTGCACGCCACTGTGGCCGGGGGGCTGCTGGCGCTGACCGTCCCCGTACTATCCCGGACACCACCGGCCGGCACCCGCAATGGCACCCCGGATGGTCCGGGGCTGGCCGAGCACTTCGAGCACCGGTTCCGGCCGATCTCCGCCGGTGTGGCCGTGCCCGTCTTCGCGTTCTTCTCCGCCGGAGTCGGCCTCGGCGGCCTCGACGGTCTGGCCGGCACGCTGAGTGACCCCGTGGCGATGGGGATCGTCGCAGGGCTGCTGGTCGGCAAGCCGGTCGGCATCCTCGCCGCCACCTGGCTGGTGGCCCGCTTCACCCGCGCCACCCTGGACGAAGGGCTTGCCTGGATCGACATGGCCGGGCTGGCCGTTCTGGCCGGCATCGGGTTCACCGTGTCGTTGCTGATCGGAGAGCTGGCATTCGGTACGGGCGAGACCGACGCGCGGGTCAAGATCGCGGTCTTGGCCGGCTCACTGGCCGCGGCCTTGCTGGCCACAGTGATCCTTCGGCTGCGTGCCCGCCTCTACCGGAGGATCCATCAGACCGAGACCGCCGACTCCGACCACGACGGGATCCCCGACCTCTACCAGCAGCCCTAGTCTCCCTCCAGTCGTCGCCCGCCACGCCGCGTCCGGGGCCGGCTGCTGATCGAGGCGGGGTACTCGTTGCAGGGCAACGCCGAGGTGCTGGAGGGCATGGAAACCCTTAGCGGACGCGCGTCAAAGCCCCTCGTTGGGTCCTCATCGCCTGGGCCATCAGCGGCCGACCAATGTCCCTTCCGGATGAAGTTGTCGGGAGGGACACGTGCTCACCCCTGCGGCACGTCATCTTGATCTGGCGGTTTCAGGCGGAGTCGTTCAGGTCGTATGGTCGGTAGACCATCGAGACCCGATCCGGGGGCGCGGCGGCAGCGAAATGACCGGGCGGGCCATGGTGAACCGTCAGGCTCGTCACTGGGGTCTGATCCGCTGCAGGATCTCCCCTCTCGCGCCGATGACGACGAGCTTCCGCACGTCGGCTCCCGAGGGATACTCCACGGCCCATAGCCCGAGCCCCGCTCCGACACTTCGTGTGAGGTTCCCTGGAAGCTTCCCCCCATCCTTTGTGACAGCCGTCACCCCGTGAACGTCGTCCTTGGCCACACCGAACCAGACGTCTATACCGCGAAGCTTGCCCTGCGTGCGGGCGAACTCGTTGGCGGCGAGTGGAGGAAATCCGGAGCAGGAGCTACCGTTCGGTCCGCTCTCGCAAAGGAAGAGCTCGTTCTTGCGGGGTGCGTCGCTCAGCCACATGACAAGCGGTGGCACGGAGGCGATCTTTCCCTTGGGGGGATACTTCTTCTTCAGTTCTGCGAATCCCTTGTAGGTGGGCCGTGGCGTGGCTGTGGCGGACGGCGCGGCGGGCACAGCGACGGCGACGCCGTCCCGCTGCCCCGGCCACGGGCGAACCGCCCAGGCCGCAACGACGGCGGCGACCGTCACCGTCGCCGTGATCCCGGCGACGGCCGCACGATGACGTCTGCGCATGGCGCGTCCTGCCCCAATGGCATGGTTCACGTCCACCGCGGTAGGCGGCTGCTCCTCGCGCGCCAGCGAGTCGAACACCTGCTTGACATCCATCAGCATTCCTCCGCACGTGCTAGACGGGATTCCGGCTCGCCGAGCATCGCGCGCAGAGTGGCGAGGCCGCGGGCGGTCTGGCTCTTGACGGTTCCGGTGGAGCAGCCCAGCACGTGGGCGGTCTGCTCCACGCTCAGATCGCAATGAAAGCGCAGTACGAGGGTGGCGCGCTGGCGCGGAGGGACGGCAGTGAGGGCCCGGTGGATGTCCATGGCCATGTCCCGGTCGCCGCTTTCGAGCGGCTGGTGGGATATCGCGGACGTCAGCCGTACCCGCGAAAACCAGCCCCTTCGCTGTTCGGCGAGGAAGACCCGGATCAGCATCACCCGTACGTAGGCGTCGAGGTCGTCGGCCGCCCGCGCCTGGCGCCATTTGACGTAGAGCCGTGTTATCGCTGTCTGTACCAGGTCGTCCGCGCGGTGCCAGTCCTGACACAAGGGGTAAGCGATCTTCCGCAACCAGGACAGCCGGCCCCTCACATAGGCGGTGTACTCCTCATCAAGACTCATCGGGCTCCCAGATAGATGGCTTCACACCAGAGGAGATGCCGCCAGCCCGGACGCGGGTTGCATGGAACGGGGCCGGCTACGGAGTTTCCTCTCCAGATGATTCCGTACCACCAAGATCGGCATCGAAGGCGTGGGCACCCCGGCACGAGCTCGACACATACGGCATGCACCGCTCCATGCGGCTGAGGATCAGCCACTACCTCCACGGAGGCAGCCCTCACATCGGCTGAACCAGCGACAACAACAGTGTGAGCTCTGTGAACTCGTTCGTTCGCGAGTCGGACGAGCCGGGCCCTGACTAGAACCGGTAGCGCGAGGTTGCCGGCGTCGAAGAACGCGACATGCCCTTGGCATCCTGAAGCGTCGCGAGCCGAATGAGCGATCGGTCGCGCTCCATCTCAGCGTTGTCGCAGGTAGTGCCACAGATTCATGGCCCTGTCTAGCCATCAAACACGAAACGTACGTGGCGCTCCGATGAGGGAGAGCCCGTCGACTGGCGAGGGATGGCGATCTCCGGCCTGGAGTCCGCGACACTCCGCTCGGCCGTGGAGCGTGGGGCGGTGGCTTGCAGGATGACCTGCGCGACCAGCTGGGGCGCGTCGTTCATCGGCATATGGCTGCATCCGGGCAGCCACACCATCCGCATCAGGGGGATCATGGCTGCCGCACGCGCAGCCTGGCGCGTCGGCAGGACCCGGTCGGCTGTGCCCCAGGCAATGGTCACCGGGAGGTCGGGGATGTCCCCGACGAACAGGTCCCGTGCACGCCCAGCGCGCATGGTGGCCTGGAACGCGATCGCCTGGCGTAGCGCACGCAGCGCCGCCGCCACTGCCTCCGGCGCGGACTGGTCAGCGCGCATGTACAGGGTGCCGGTCAAGGCCGCCTGCCCCAGGATCGTCTGCGAGAGCCAAGCCGTGATCGGCTCCGGCAGGCGCGCGATCTGACGGGCCGCGTTCAGTACGGCAAAGGCGTACCACCGCTCGGGCTGGCTCCAGAACCCAGCCGGGGCCACCGCCGTCACGCTGCGGGCGAGACCGGCCTGGCCCAGCCGCAACGCGATCAATCCGCCCAGGGAATGCCCGACCACGTGCGGCCGCTCCAGCCCAAGCGCGCTGAACACCGCACCCATCTCAGCCACCACGGTGGTCAGGTCGCGGGGCTGTCCGTCGGGCAAATCGGGGGACTCACCAAAGCCCGGCAGATCTACCGTGATCACGTCACGCTCGGCCGTCAGCAACGGCACCACCGCGTCCCACGCCTGCCGGTTCGACCCGAGGCCGTGCAGCAAGACCACCGGCTCACCGGTTCCGCGCCGCTCGTACGCCACGGTCATCGGGGCCACACCCGGCGGTCGTACTTCCACACGAGACCCCGTAGCGGAGAGAACCGCAGGCGGAATGGTCCTGCCACGGTTGACCAGCGGTGCGGGCATCGCCAGCACCGCAGCCGGCAGCCCGCCCGCCCAGTCGCAGACCTTCCCGACGACCTGCGTCCCTGTCCGGAGCACATCGGCACCAAGACGGGTGATGGGGGTGAAAGCAGATGTCACTGAGGACAACGACAGGACGTTCAACATCGTGACAGGGCGTTCGCCCATCCCTCCCCACTTCGGTCATAGGGGAACCAAAGTTTCGGTAACGTTAACGGCCCATATGGGTCATGGCATAGCGACAGACCGAAATTTTTACCTTTGGGTCGATGGTCGTCGGTCAAAATTCAGCCACGCCCGACCCTGGAGGCGCGCCCGTGTCGCCGTCAGGGGCGGGGGCACAGGACCGAGGGCGACGCATCTTTGCATGCTGTTACGCAGCAGCCCGCATCGCATGGGCGCCGCCGAGCGGATAGGGGCACAGCGCAGCGTCGGCTCCTGGCGCATGCATCGGCCGGCAGCAGCACAGCAAACGACCATAGACGGGCTCAACAGCCCGAGTGACCGCTCTGGCTCGGTAGTTTCATCGCGGCACGTGACGAACGAGCCGGAACGGTGCCGACGGTTGGTGGATCAGCGGCGTCCCGCTCGGTTCAGTGCGTCCTCGGCCTGGGTGGCCATCGCGGTGACCAGGTCCTCCGCCGAGGGCAGGTCGGTGATGAGGTCGACGGCCTCGCCCGCCCAAACCGGCAGCGGGGGGATCGCGCCGCGTGCCACGTCCTCCTGGTAGTCCTGAAGGGCTTGAGGATCGGCCGCGAGCTCGGCCTCCCGGCCGCGCCAGCGGTCAAGGTAGGGGTGGCCGAGTGTGCGGGCAGGGTACTTCGACGGCCACTTGGAGCCTCGTGCGATGTCCAGCACGGTGCTCCGCTCGGTGTCCTGACCCCGCCCCTCGAGGATCGCCTTGGTGATCGAGGGATGGACAAGGGCCTCGGTGGTGGCCTGGAAGCGGGTGCCGATGAGTGCTCCGGCAGCACCCAGCACGAGAGCCGCCGCCACACCGCGCCCATCGGCGATCCCGCCCGCTGCCAGTACCGGCACCGGAGCTACGAGATCCACCACCGCGGGCACGAACGGCAAGGTGGACCGCCCGCGCGCGGCTCCGTGCCCGCCGCTCTCGGTTCCCTGAGCCACGATCACATCGGCGCCCAGGTCCACGGCCCGCTTGGCCTCCTCCAGATCGGTGACCTGGAGGATCAATAGAGCCTCTGCCCGGCGGACATGCTCCGCGTATGGGCTCGGATCGCCGAAGGACAGCATCACAGCGCTGGGGCCGTAGCTCAGCGCCAGCTCCACCGCAGCGAGATCGATGCCCCAGGTCAGGAATCCGACACCCCACGGCCCTTCGGTGCCCGCGACGATCGGGACCTCACGTGCCAGCCACTCCGGGTCCCCGTACGCGCCGCCCAGAATCCCGAACCCGCCACCGCGAGAGACGGCTGCGGCCAGCGCGCCACCGGCTGACCCACCCATCGGCGCCAGCGCGATCGGATGCCGCACGCCGAGCATCTCCGTGAACACCGTCGACAACGTCATGCCCACATCGTGCCGTCCCTTCCGGCAGACGGGATCACATGCGCTTCCGCTCTCCGCCAACCACGATCGCCACTTGGATGCGGCTCTGCAGCGTGGCGAGATGCGTCCTGTCGTCGGTTCCGCCGGATAGGCGCGGCGGCGTTCAGCGCGGAATCACCCAGCCCGGCGCCCAGGCCCCGGCGGCCTCGCGGCCGGGGGATGTGGCGGCGAGGTGGGCGCGGAGGGTGGCCAGCGCTGGGTGGGGGTTGTCGCGGTGCCACAAGAGCGAGTGCGGGTAGACGGGCGTGGGGTCGGTGACCGGGATGCGGCGCAGGCCGTGGCCGGCGGGCCAGACGAGGCGGGTCTGCTCGCCCATGAAAGTGGCCAGGGCCGGGGTGTCGGCGATGGTGTCGAGGAGCGCGTCGGAGCCGAAGTTGGGGCCGGTCGCCTCGATGGTGAGGCCGAACTCGGCGACGAGATCGTCGTAGTAGGCGGCCCACTCGGTACCGGGGACGATGCCGGGCATCCAGATCCGGTGCCCGGCGAGCTGGGTCAGGGTCACCGACCGGGCGGACGCCAGCGCATGGGCGGGGCCGGTGAGGAGCTGGAGCGGCTCGTCGAGCACCCGTACGGACTCGATGTCGTCGGGAAGGGGCCGGCCGGGCACGGCGACGGCGCGGAAGGACGCGTCGATCACACCGGACCGAATGGCGGCGACGGCCTTCTCGATATCGAACAGCATCACCACGTCGAGCTCGATCTCGGGGGGTACGCGCGGTGGAAGCCGCGCATCAGGCCCGAAGCCGCGCTGCGCGAGGCGATCACGTCGACGCGCAGCGGACGGCTGCCGGCGCGCACGGACGCGACCGCACGCTCGGCGACGCGCAGCAGCTCGCGCGCGTGGGGCAGGAACGCCTGCCCATCGATGGTGAGCTCCGCGCCGCGCGCGGTGCGGGTGAACAGCCGCACGCCGAGGTTGCGCTCCAGCACGGCGATGCGCTTGGAGACGGCCTGCTGGGTGATCGCCAGCTCGGCGGCGGCCTCCTGAAACTGCCCCGCGTCGGCGGCGGCGACGAACGTCCGGACGGTGTCGAGGTCCATGCCCATACCTTATGAACACAACCGTTCGTTGTGGCGAAGGGCCTTGCAGTTGTTTGATCCCTGGGTATGGCGCGCGCTTTGATGCTTCCGATCGCGGATCGGTTGTGCGGGTGGATAGTGAGGGGCGTCGGGCATGAGGAGCGGGCACCGGCTGGGGCGGCAGTTCGGGTGGCTCTGGGGGGCGTACGGGACCAGCGCGCTCGGTACGTGGCTGGCCTTCGGCGCGTTCCCGCTGATCGCCATCCAGGTGTTGCACGCCGGACCGGCCGAGGTCTCCGCGCTCTTCCTGCGTGGGGGCTGTGGTGGGCGCGGCCGTGGCGGTGCCGCTCGGCCCGTGGGTGGAGTTCCGCCGCAAGCGGCCGGTGCTGATCGCGATGGACCTGGTGCGGTTCGCGGCGCTGCTGACGATCCCCATCGCGTTCGCGCTCGGCGTGCTCACCTTCCTTCAGCTCCTGCTGGTCTCGGTCGTCGTCGCGGCGGCCGACATCACCTTCCGCGCCGCCTCCGGCGCATACCTGAAGACGTTGCTGCAGGCCGAGGACCTGCTGGTCGCCAACGCCCGATTCGAGTCCACGGCCTGGACGACCACGATCATCGGACCGCCGCTGGGCGGCGCGGCGATCGGGCTCCTCGGTCCGGTGGCGACGGTGGTGGCCGACGCGGTCAGCTACCTGCTCTCGGCCTTGGGCATCGGCGCGATGGGCGGGCACGAGCCGCGGCACCAGCGCCGGGAGGCCGCGCGCATGCGGGCCGGGGACCTTGCTCGACGGTTGGCGGTACATCCTCGCCGACGCGACGCTGCGCCGGCTGTTGTTCAACACCGCCCTTTTCAACGGCCTGGTGATGGCCACCGGGCCGCTGCTGGCCGTCCTGATGCTCGGCCAACTTGGGTTCGCACCGTGGCAGTACGGCCTCGCCTTCGCCGCGCCCGCGATCGGTGGGCTGATCGGTGCGCGGCTGGCCCGGCCGCTCGTCACTTGGTTCGGGCAGCACCAGGTCCTGGTCGTGGCCGGGGCGCTGCGCGCGCTCTGGTCCGTCGGCCTGGCCTTCCTGGGGCCGGGCACCGGAGGGCTGTTGCTGGTGATGGGCGTCGAGCTTGGGCTCATCTTCTGCTGCGGGGTCTTCAACCCCATCTGCGCGACTTACCGCCTCGAGCGCACCGCGACCGACCGGGTCGCCCGCATGCTGTCCGCCTGGGCGGTGACGACCAAGGCCTCGACCGCCCTCCTGACGGCCGTCTGGGGCGTGCTCGGCGGCCTGCTCGGCCCGCGTACGGCCATCGGCCTGGCCGGCGTGCTCCTGCTGGCGACCCCGCTGCTGCTCCCCCGCCGCGCAGCGCCGCCCCTCGCCGAACCGGAGCCGGCACCGAGCCGCGCCTGACGGGGATGCGACGACATCCTGTCGGCTTCAGCAGCCGATGGCCGACACGCCTGCGGCAGAAGTGGCAAATGTGGTGATTTGTTAGGTATTCGAGATCAACTCCGAGAGACGGCGTTGCCTGGCGGGAGTCCAAGGAAGTGGGGGTCCAAGCAACACAAACGGGGTGAATTCTCATGGTCGAAAGACTGCTCAACGTCAGGGAGGCCGGCTGGCCTCGGATCTTCGTTCCCATCGGGGTGTTCCTCGCGGCGTTCGGCGTGTGCAACTTCGCCGAACTGCCGCTCGGCTGGAAAGACCGCGTTCCCCAGATCACCCGCTACCTGGAAGCCACCGTCGGCCTGGGGGCCGAATGGGTGCCCGCGGCCCTGTGGACGGCCAAGACCGTCGAGCTCGCGCTCGGCGTCATCGCCGTCATCGCGCTGACCAGACGGCACGTCGGTCTGCTGGCTACCTCGGTCCTCGGTTGGATGGGCTGGTTCATAGCCTTCGCGGTCCTCGATGTCTGGGCCGCGGACAGGGCCGAGCTTCAGGAACACACGGTGTACTTCGTGATGTTCACGGTCCTGCTGGTGAGCATCCTCGTGGTCAGTGCGGCCCGGCAGGCATTACAGCGGCTGGAGGGCTACGCGTCCACGCGGGCTGACGCGTAGGTGGCAGGGTGCGGTACGGCCTGCGCCCGATGGGGGCAGGCCGTCCGCGCCGTGCTCGGCCGGGCCAGACCGCAAATTTGGGCCCGTGAGCGCGGACACGCCTCAGGGGAGAGCCGGCACGGCAGGCTGGGAGTTGGTCCAGCCGACCTCGACCAGCGTCTCGTTGAACGACTTCTGCGCGAACGCCTTGCCGTTGAGCATGACCGTCTGGTCCTGTGACAGCAACACCATCCTGCCGGTGTCGACGATCAGCCTCAGCTGGACGGAGGTCGCCTTCTCTCCCGTCCCGTTCGATCTGTCGATCACGACGACGGCGCCAGATCTGCCCAGGTTGTCCTTCGCATTGCCGTCGGCGCGGACGCCCGGCATTGTCAGCAGAGCCTGGAAGGCCGCCGCGCGGACCTCCTTCGGAGCGGGAAGGGCGTGCAGGAGCTGAGGCAGGGTCGACGTGAGCCACCCGGGGATGGAAATGTCCTGGAGCCGGCTCACCTGGCCCGCCTTCGTGAGCCAGTCCTTCAGACGGTTCGGGTCGGCGGGCAGGCGCTGAACCTCGTCGTACGTCAGCCACTGCCCGGCGAGCAGGAACTGGTTCCGTTCCCGCACGGGGACCATGCGACCTTTGGAGGGCTCGGTGGACAACTTCACGGTCTTGCCGTCGATCGATTCGCTCCACTTGGAGGGGGAGCCGTCACGCTGCCACGCCTTCTTGTCCGCCGCGGTCGCCGGCTGCGTCCCCAGTTCCCGGTATCCGAACCACCTCCTGCCGTCGGGGGCGCTCCACGATTCCGAGATCCGCTGCTGGACCAGCGAATAGGGGTCCGACTTGGTGCCGAACCGCCAGGGGTGGGTGGAGGTCATCAGTGCCCTGGTGTGCCAGTAGGCGCCCTCCGGGGGAGCGGCAGCCGCGGGTGCGCTCAGGACGGTGGCGCCCACGGCCAGGCCGACGCCGAGAGCGATCAGCCGCCGAGCCGGCGCGGTCGCGAACCTCATCAGTTTGCTCCATGGATTCGAAGTCACGACTATCCATACGCCTGGGGCTGCCCTGACGGTTGCCCGCGAAAGGGTTCGCGTCAGCGGGCAACCGTCGCGGAAGGCCGAAGCGTATTAGGAGGCGTGACATCGGACAGACAGCCGTGAGCGGCGCGGAGCATGACTTCGGCGCCTTTGTGGCCGCACGTGCCACGAGCCTGCTGCGGGTCGCCTATCTCGCCTGTGGCGACGAGACGGAGGCCGAGGACCTGCTGCAGACGGCGCTCGAGCGTACCTACAAGAACTGGGACCGGGTCCGCCACGACAGCCCGGAGCCCTACGTGCGCCGCGTCATCATCAACGCTGCCATCAGCCGCGCCCGCCGCCGGGCGATCCTCAGCATCATTCCCATGCACAGCCCGCCAGAGACGTCGGCCCGCGCCGGCGACCCCGACCTGGTCCATGTGCTCATGGACGCGCTGCGCGCCCTGCCGCCCCGGCAGCGCGCGGTGATCGTCCTGCGGTACTGGGAGGACCTGAGCGAGACGCAGACCGCCGAGGTGCTCGGATGCGCGCTCGGCACGGTCAAGAGCCAGGCGTCGAAGGCCCTGGCCAAGCTCCGCTCGGCGCTCGGCAGGGAAACAGTGGAAGGAGTGATCAAGAATGCCCACGCTTGAGGACGAGATCCGCCGGCTCATGGCGGACGAGACCGCGAGGCTGCAGGCCGCGCCCGACCTGCTGACGCGGGTGGTGCACTCCCACCGGAACCGGAGGAGGAGGGCCAAGGCCGCGGCGGTGGCCGCGTCCGTGGCCGTCGTCGTCGCGCCCGTCGCCTACCTGACCGCCGGTTCAGTCGCCACGACCGGCGAGCAGGCCACGATCTCCGCAGTACCGGAACCGCCTGCCATCGACGACACTCCGCCTCTGCGGTCCGAACCGCCGGACCTCGGGAACCTGGGCGACGGGAGGGAGTTCGGGCACGTCAAGGTGGGATATCTGCCTGAGCGGCTGCAGTGGTCCGAATGGTCGGTGGACTTCGGCGACAGGTACTCGACCGCGTACAACTACGAGGGCGACGACAGAGGCTCCTATCGAGTCCAGATCTACATGTACGAGGGGGAGGCCGTCCAGGAGGTCGACGACCGGATCCAGGGATATCGCGAGGAGGGGGAGGGCGAGGAGGTGGCCATCGGCGACCGGGGCGGCTACCTGGTCGTGCAGGACGTCGGTGAGGACGGCATGAAGGGCACCCCGACTCTCTTCCTCAGAATGGGCGACAGGCAGTGGGCCGAGATCATGGTCAGCCCCATGTATGTCAAGGAGTTCTCTGGCGTCGAGGCCGTCACGGCCGAGCTGAAGAAGATCGCGGAAGGGCTGACGTCCACCCTGTGATGCCGAGTGGCCGCTCTCGTGACGGATGCCTCGCGCAGGCGAACATCGGCGTACCGTCAGCGGGCCGGGGTTCGGGGGCGGTTCCACCAGAGGGAGAGCGACAGGGCTCCGGTGATGAGGATGGCGCCGCCGGCGGCGAAGGCGGCGGCTGTGTCGACCCGTTGACGGATGACGGTGAAGCTGCCGGGGAGGGCGTCGAGGGCGCTTTGGAGCTGGCCGGCGTTTTCAGCGCGGTGGTAGGAGCCGCCGGTGGTCTGGGCGATCTGCTTGAGCGCGGGCTCGTCGATCATGCGGATATTGCGGCTGCCCCTGTCGAATCCGCCGCGGCCGCCGCCCCAGCCGCCGAAGCCGCCGTCGAACTGGGAGTTGCCGCAGACCATCGGGGCCGGGCTCGTGGTGCCGAAGCCGATGGGAAAGACGCGCACGCGGCGCAGGGCCGCCTCCAGGGCGGCGGTCTGGGGGGCGACGCCCTGGGTGTTGGCGCCGTCGGTGAGCACGACGATCGCGGCACCGGCGTACCCTTCGCCACTGCTGGTGGGTTTCGCGCCGGTGGGGGCGACCGACGGGTCGACGTCCGCGATCGCGTCGATCGAGGTGAGTATGGCCTGCCCGATCGCGGTACCGCGGTACGTGGTGAGGTTGTCCAGCGCCGCGATCAACGCGTCGGTGTCGTCGGTGGGAGGGACGAGCAGGCCTGCGTTGCCCGCGAAGGTGACCAGGCCGATGCGCGGCCCGCCGCGCTGCGACTCGATGAAGTCCGTGGCGGCCTTCGTCGCGGCGGTGATGCGGTTGGGGTCGACGTCCGTGGAGCACATGGAGCCGGAGGTGTCGAGCGCGAGCAGGATCGTCGCCGACGTCTGCGGCACCGGTACTGACGCCTGTGGCCGCGCGGCGCCGACCGCGAGCAGCGCGAGCCCGGCTACGAACAGCGCCGCGGGGATCTTCCGCGTCCAGCGCGTACGGCCGGGCAGGGCGCTGCGTACGAGCGCGATCGAGGTGACGCGCACGGCGGCCCGCCGGCGGCGGCGTCGCGCCCACCAGCGGATGGCGAAGATCAGCGGGATGATCAGGACGGTCAGCAGCGCCCACGGCCATGAGAACGACATTCAGATCACCCGTCCAGACCGAAGCACGGTGAGCGCCGCTCCCCCGGTGAGCAGCGCGAGGGCGAGCCAGATCAGCCCGCCGGCGAGGGGCAGCGGCTCGTCGGAGACGGTGAGCCGCAGGTCGATCGTGTCGGCGATCCCGTTGAGCCGCGCGGCGTCGGAAGCTGGGTGGTAGGCGCCGCCGGTGGTCTCCGCGATCACGGTGAGGGCGTCCTCCTCGAGCGACGTCTGCAGGTGGAAGCCGTCGACCTGCACCGTCGCCCCGGCCGTGGTGCCGACGCCGACGGTGTGGATATGGACGCCTGCCTGCTGGGCCACGGTGGCGGCACGTTCGACGTCGGGGCCCCGGTTCTGCCCGTCGGAGAACATCACGACCGTCGCCGACGGCCAGTAGCCGATGTCGGGCGCGGTGCCGTCGCGGCCGATGGCCACCTGCTTGCCGATGATCGCCGACAGCGACCCCGTGATGGCCGTTTCCAGCGAGGTGCCGCCGGCGATCTTCAGCCGGTCGATGGCCTTGAGCGCGATGGAGTGGTCGGCGTCGGGCCGTGCGGTGGTGAGCGCGCCGCGTTCGAACGCAACGACTCCGATGTCGACGCTGTCAGGCTGCGCCGCCACGAACGCGCGGGCCGCCCGCTGTGCGGCCGCCAGCCGGGTGGGCGCTACGTCGTCGGCGCCCATGCTGTTGGAGACGTCGATGGCGAGGATGACCGTGCCCTCCGTCCGCGGGACCGGCACCATGGCCGTCGGTCCGGCGGTGGCGATCCCGAGTATCCCGACGCCGGCGATCGTCAGGCCGACTCCGAGGTACACCCGGCGCCCGCCCGGCACCATGACGCCGGCCGCGGCGAGCGCTGCCGTCCGCCGGCGTGCCGAGACGACGGCGGCCCAGGCGAGCGCCGCCGTGACGAGCAGTCCGACGGCCAGCAGCAGCGGGGAGGACAGGGTCATGAGGCCTCCCATGAGATGAGCTCGCTCACGGCGACCGGTCCCGGGTTCGGGCGACGACCTCGACGAGCGCCTCGGCCAGGTCGCGGTCGGTGTCGATGCGGTGGACGGGCACCCCGGCCCGGCGCATGCCCGCCGTGAGCCGGGCGTCGCGGGCGTCGACGGCCTCGCGGAAGCGGACCCGCAACAACGGGTCGGCGGAGTCGACGACGAGCTGCTCGCCGGTCTCGGCATCCTCGACCACGATCAGCCCGGCTTCGGGCAGCACGTCGTCGGCGGTGTCCACGATCCGCAGGACGACGACCTCGTGCCGCCGGGCCAGGCGCTGAAGCGAGCGCTCCCAGTCGCCGTCGCCGATGAAGTCCGACAGCACGACGATGAGCGCGCGGCGGCGCGCCAGCCGTCCGGCCGCATCGAGCATCTCCGCCAGGTCGGTGGTCGCGCCGCCGTCTGCCGCGGACGTGCGTTCCAGCTCGGCGCCGATCCGCAGCGCGTGCCGCCGGGAGGTGCCGGGCGGCACGACGCGCAGCATCCCGGTGTCGAACAGCAGGGCGCCGACGCGGTTGCCGCCCCGGCCGAACAGCCGGGCGAGGACGAGCGCGAGTTCAGCGAGCACGTCGTGCTTGCCGCGCCCGGGCTGGCCGGCCGCCATCGACGCCGACCGGTCGAGCACGAGCCACACCGTCAGCTCGCGGTCCTCGGTGAACACACGCAGGTGCGGCTCGTCCAGCCGTGCGGTCACGTTCCAGTCGATGTGCCGGGCGTCGTCGCCGTCGGCGTAGGCGCGCAACCCGGTGAAGTCGATCCCTGAGCCGCGGTGCGCGGTGCGGTGGGCGCCCTGGAGCCGGCCGTCGAGCCTGCGGACGACCTTCCACTCCAGGCGGAGCAGGAGCCTCTCGGGGGCGGTGGCCATGGGCTCAGCGGTTCTGCAGGACGACGTCGGGCGCCCGGACAGCGCCGAGCACCCTGGTGATGATCGTGTCGGCGTCGATGTCGTCCGCGAGGGCCTCGTACGACAGCACGAGGCGGTGGCGCAGCACGTCGAGCGCGAGCTCGGACAGGTCGTGCGGCAGGACGTAGTCGCGGCCGCGCAGGAACGCCAGCGCCCGGGCGCCCGTGACGAGCGCGATGGACGCCCGCGGGCTCGCCCCGTAGGTGACGTACCGTTCCAGCTCGCCGAGCCCGGCCGTCGCGGGGGAACGCGTCACGGCGACCAGCCGCACCGCGTAGTCGACGATGGCCGGATCGACGTACACCTCCTGAGCGCGGGCCCGCATCGCGATCAGCTCCGCGGCCGTCACCATCGGCTGCGGCGACTCCGGCGGACGCAGCGCCCGGTCGACGATCGCCTGCTCTTCGGCCTGCGTCGGATAGTCGACGACCACCTTCATCATGAATCGGTCGACCTGCGCTTCCGGCAGCGGGTAGGTGCCCTCCGACTCGATCGGGTTCTCCGTCGCCATGACGAGGAACGGCTCGGGCACCCGGAACGTCTCACGGCCGATCGTCACCTGATGCTCCTGCATCACTTCCAGCAGGGCGCTCTGCACCTTGGCGGGGGCGCGGTTGATCTCGTCGGCCAGCAGCAGGTTCGCGAACACCGGGCCGAGCTCGGTTTTGAACTCGCCGGAGTGCTGGTGGTAGACCCGCGTGCCCACGAGGTCGGCGGGCACCAGGTCGGGGGTGAATTGGACGCGCTGGAAACTCCCGGCGATCGCGGCGGCCAGTGACCGCACCGCGAGCGTCTTGGCCAGGCCCGGCACGCCCTCGACGAGCAGGTGGCCGTCGGCGATCAGCGCGACGGCCATGCGCTCCAGCAGGACGTCCTGCCCGACGATCGTACGTTTGACCTCGAACAGCACATGTTCGAGCGGATGAGCCGACTCGGGGGACTTGGTCGAGGTCATATGGTGTTCCTTCTCGTCGGTCAAATCAGGGGCCCGTCGCCCGGCGGGCCGTCGCCTTCGCCACCACCCAGGGCCACGCCGATCGGCACGGCGAACGCGATGCCGGCGAACGCCTCGTCGCCTCCCGGGTCGGCGATCGAGACGACGATGCCGATGACCAGGCCGCGAGCGTCCAGGAGGGGCCCGCCGGAGCTGCCCGGGTTGACGGAGGCGTCGAACTGGATGAGCCCGCTCAGGTCGCCGTCCTCGGCCCTCCGGTTCAGGCCCGACACAACACCGGTGGAGACGCTGTAGGTCAGGCCCAGCGGATTGCCGATCGCCACCACGGGCGCACCCACGGCCACCCCGCCGCCGAGCGTCGCCGGGACGATGATCTCCGGCAGCTCCGCGGGCTTGAGGGTCGCGACGTCACGCTTGGGATTCGCCGACATGACAACGGCCTTCGTCTTGGTGCCGTCAGCGAACGTCACGGTGACGTCCTTGGTTCCTTTGACGACGTGGTGCGCCGTCAGAATCGTCCCGTCCTCAGCCGCGATCACCCCGGTGCCGAGCGACTTCCCGGCCTGGATGACCGCCACCGACGGCCCGACCCTCTTGAAGACCTCGGACACCGCGAGCGTCGCACTGGGCGTCGGCGTCGCGCTCGGACGGGGCGCGGCCGCTTCGCCGTTCCCACCGCTGCTTCCCAGCCAGTACGCCAGCACCGCCACAACGACAAGTGCGCCACCCCCGACGACGAACCGCCGAGCCCTCCCGGCCACGGCTCCCTGAGCCTCGGCCGCACCAGCCTCCTGCGGCACGCGCTCCATCGCCCCATCGTCATAAACCTCAGCGAAAACTGCCATAAAGTCCGTCTAAGAACTCCATGAGAACGGGTCTTACCGTCCAACGCGCGCAGCATGGGGACGAGGACGGCGACGCCCTCGGCTGGTGGAGCAGCCCATCCCCGGCGCGCCGCGTTCGATCAGGGACGCGGCAGTTGTCGCTGGTGCCAGCGCTGCAGCAGCGACGGCAGCTCGCCCAGCAGGAACTGGTAGAAGTCCCGCATCCGCGCCAGCCGCTGATGGGCCGGATCGCCCGGCTCGGTGGTCGCGATACCGGTGTCTGCGGCTTGCAACATGACCTGGACGACGGTGTTCTGCGTGGAAAACAGCCGAGGCCAGGCGTCGTCGCGCAGCCGATAGTGCTCACGCCGGCTGCCGGGAGCGGGCAGGCGTTCGATCAGCCCGACCGACAGCAGCGTCTTGACCGCGCCGGAGACCGAGCCCGCGCTCGCGCCGAGCCGCTCGGCGATCTGGCCCATAGTGACCGTCTCGGTGTCGGTGAACAGGAACACCGCGAGCGTCCGCGCGGACATGCGCTGCATCCCGCCCTCGGTCAGCGCCAAGGCCAGCCGTTCGGCCGCCAGCCACTGCTCCTGCTTGTCGCTCACACGCCACCTCCATGCAGCAGGATAGCGAACCGCTGTGAGTCTTCAGAAATTTCCGAAATTTCGCTATGTTGGAGGGAATCGGCCTGTGGCGGGTCGACGGTGTGCCGGGAAGCCTGGTCGGCGAGCAAGATCCACGAATGTCGATGAGCAGGTGCGGCCGCCGGCCCGCCTGCAGACAGGAAACGCCGATGAAGGTCCTCATCCTCACCCACGGCACCCGCGGCGACGTGCAACCCTACGCCGCGCTTGCCCACGCCCTGCGTCAGGCCGGACATGAGGCGGTGCTGGGTGCCCCGGCCGCTCCCGCGTCCCTGGCCGAACCGTACGGCCAGCCGTTCGCGGCGCTGGACGACGGCCCGAACCGGCTCATCAACAACCCGGACATTCGGGAGGCGGTCGAGACCAACTACCGGGGCCTGCGCGGCAAGAAGGCCGCGCTCACCGTCATCAAACGCACCAAGCCGCTGATGGTCCAGGTGATGGCCGACATGGCCGCCGCAGCCGACGGCGGCGCGGATGTGATCGTGCACCCGCCCGGCTTTCCCTGCCACCACATCGCCGAGCGCCTGGGCGTGCCCGCCGTGCCGGCCGCGATGCAGCCGGTGTGGGTGCCGACCGGCACGTTCCCCAACCCGATGCTGGCCGGCGTCACCGTACCCCGGGCGCTGAACCGGGCCTCGTACCTGCCCACCAGGCTGCTGTTGCGGACCTCCGTCGCCGGCGTCGCCGACCGGTTCCGGCGCGAGACCTTGCACCTGCCCCGGCGGCGGGGACGGCACGACGTGCTGCGCACCCCTGACGGCAGCCCGGTCACCGTGCTGCAGGCCTTCAGTACGCACGTGCTGCCGCCACGGCTCGACTATCCGTCCTGGGTGCACACCACCGGGTTCTGGTACCTGCCCGCCGCCCCGGGGTGGACGCCGCCGGCGGAGTTGAGCGCCTTCCTTCGGGCCGGAGAGCCGCCGGTCTACATCGGCTTCGGCAGCATGGCGGGCACCGACCCGCGCCGCGTCGGCCGGATCGTCGCCGAGGCCGTCAAGCTGGCCGGGGTCCGCGCGGTCCTGGTCTCCGGCTGGGGCGGTATCCACCTCGACGACCTGCCCGACACCATGCTCCTGCTGGACCAGGCGCCCCATGACTGGCTGTTCCCGCGCATGGCCGCGATCGTGCACCACGGCGGCAGCGGCACCACCGGCGCCGCCCTGGCCTCCGGACGCCCGCAGGTGATCTGCCTGTTCGTCGCCGACCAGCCGTTCTGGGCCTCGCGGATGCACGCGGCGGGCGTCGCCCCGGCACCCCAGTCGCAACGCGGGCTCACCCCGCACAGCCTGGCCGCCGCCATCACGGCCGCCGCCACCGACCAGGGCATGGCCGAACGCGCCGACAACCTCGGCGCACGGATCCGCGCCGAGAACGGCGTCCACACCGCAGTCAGAATCCTGGAGACCCTCGCATGACCACCGACCACGTGAACGCCGACCTCGCCGAACTGTTCGCCGCCCCCGACCGCGACGCCTTCCTGGCCGGCCTCGCCGAGCACGGCCCCGTCACCCGGGGCCGCTACCTGGACGGCACGCCGATCTGGCTGGTCACCGGATACGACGAGAGCCTCGCCGTGCTGACCGACCCCCGGCTCAGCAGCGACATGGCCCGCCAGACCAAGCTGAACGTGGCGGCCGTCGCCGGGATACCCGAGGACGTGCGGCCGTACCTGACGCGCACCATGGGCGCCTACGACCCGCCGGACCACACGCGGCTGCGCAGGCTCGTCTCGCGCGAGTTCACCGCCCGCCGGGTGGAGCGGCTCCGCCCGCGCATCCAGCAGATCGTCGACGAGCTCATCGACGGCTTCACCAGGCACGACTTCACCGGGTACGACTTCAGCGGGCACGACGAGATCGACCTGATCGAACGTTTCGCCTACCCGCTGCCCGTCCAGGTCATCTGCGAGCTTCTCGGCGTGCCCCAGGCCGACCGCGGCACCTGGCGTGCCTGGGGCGAGGCCATGACCGCCGGCGATCTGGAGGCGATGGCGGCAGGCGCCAGGGCCCTGGTGGCGTACATGTCCGAGCTGATCGAGGCCAAGCGCGGCGACGGCGGCGACGACCTGCTGTCCGCGCTGGTCCGCACGCAGGAAAACGACGGCGACCGGCTCAGCAAACAAGAGCTGACCTCGGTCGCGATCAGCATCCTCATGGCCGGGCACGAGACCACCGTCAGCCTGATCAGCCATGGTGTTCTTCTCCTGCTCACCCATCCCGACCAGGCCGACCGGCTGCGCGGCGACGCGGACGCGATGGCCGTCGCGGTCGAGGAACTGCTGCGCCACAGCGGCCCGGCCGAGATCGCCCCGCTACGCTTCACCCTCGAACCCACCCGCATCGGTGACGTCACCATCCCCGCCGGGGAAGCCGTTCAGGTGGTCAACGCCCTGGCCAACCGCGACCCGCGTCGCTTCGGCGACCCCGGTAACCTGCGGCTCGACCGCGGCGACAACGCCCATCTGGGCTTCGGGCACGGCATCCACTACTGTCTGGGCGCCGCACTCGCCCGCGCCGAGGCCCAGATCGCTGTGCATACGTTGCTCCTGCGGCTGCCCGGGCTGCGGCTGGCGGTGCCCGCCGAGCAGATCGTCTGGAAGCCCGGCCTGATGCGCGCCCTGACCGCTCTGCCTGTGCGTCCATGAACACCGCCAGGGCGCTCCTCGACCCGGCCAAGAAACGGCCGATGCCGCTGTCGAATGACAGCATCGCCTCAGTTCTTGCCGATGCGGCTCAGCCATTCGCCGAGCAACGTGCGTTCCCCGTCCGTGAGGATGGTGGCCTCGTCGAGGTGAGCTTGGAGCGAGACCGCGGCGTTGAGCAGACCGGTGGAGGTGGCCGCGGTGACGGGGTCGGTGGTGATGGTGGCCAGGATCGACTCGCGGGCCATCGTCGACAACGTCATGTCGCGCTTCTCCGGTGGTGTGGCGATGAGCGTGAGCGTCACACCTTTGCCGGTGGAGTGGATGAGCTGAGCGGCGCGTTCTTCGGTGACGCGAAGCCGGCCGGCCTGGGCGACGCGGTTGACCTTGTGCGCGAGGATGGCGGCGGATTGTTCCGCTGCCGGGGATTCGTGGCCGGGGCGTACGTCGCCGAAGATGAGGGTGTAGAAGGCCGGCTGCGCGAGGCCGAACTCGACGTGGAGATCCCATCCGACGCGGAGATCCTCGACGGGATCGTCGGTGTCCTCGAGCGCGGCCTTTTGGGCCAGGTAAGTGGCGAGGCCGAAACTGCCGGCGGCGTCGAGCAGGCCTTGCATGTCACCGAACAGCCGGTAGATCGCTGGTGCTTGCACTCGGGCTGCTGCGCAGACGGTGCGCGTGGAGACGGCATCGCGGCCGCCTTCGGAGAGGAGCGTCGCCGTGGCCTCGATGATGCGTTCGCGGGGGGCCTTGGCGGGCATAGCCGTAATGTACATCGGCCGCGTCCTCCTCATGTCGGCGAACCACGGACCGTCGCCGAGATTCGTGGCGTGTCGTACGGGTGAGGATGATTCGTCACCGGCTGGCACCACTAGCTGTGCGCGCGCTCAACGGGGTTGCACGTCGACGCGCAGGATGCGGTCGTCACCGGGACGCGCGTCGGTTCCGCCCCAGGTGGCGATCGGAAATCGTCGGCGATGCGCAGGGCGACGATGGCGTTTTCCTGCGCCCCGGACACATAGGCGTAGACCGTGCGATCGGTGGCGAAGTCGCGTGAGGCGACGATGCCGAGCAGGCCGCCCTCGGAGCTGGCCACCACACCGGGCACCGCGCCGACTGTCTGCGGCGTGCCGCCGCCGGCCGGGACTCGGACGAGGTCACCGGTGATCCGCTGCGACACCAGCGCGGACCCGTCAGGGAGGAACGTCAGCCCCCACGGTGCCTTGAGGCCGCTGACGATCTCGGTGGGTACGCCGAGCGTCGCGACTTGGCCGCCATTGCGCGTGGCGCCCGGCTGCACGTTGCCGGCGTTGGTGATCGGCTCTTGAAAGGTCGAGCAGGCTGTCAGGGCGAGCGCGGCGATCAGGCTCACGCCCGTCGCGGCGCGTCGAAAGGGTCGAGGTGACATGGCTTCGCCTCCTTCGACCAGGTCCTTGTCGCCCGACCTGCGGTTCGTCACGCGGCGCCGCCGTTGACGAAGATGGTCTGCCCGTTGATCCACCGGCCGTCGCCGGCGAGCAGGGACACCACTTGGGCGATGTCGTCCGGGTGGCCGAGCCGTTCCATCGGGTTCTGCTTGGCGATGCTCTGGATGAGGTCGTCGCTCTTGCCCTCGAGGAACAACGCGGTCGCCGTGGGCCCAGGCGCTACGGCGTTGACGGTGATGTCCCGGCCGCGCAGTTCCTTGGCCAGGATCGGGCCGAGGGCCTCCACGGCCGCCTTGCTCGCGGCGTACGCGGCGTAGCTGGGCAGATTGAGCCGGGTGATCGAGGTGGAAAAGTTGATGATCGCGCCGCCTTCACGCAGCCGGCCGACCGCTTCGCGGGCGACGACGAAGGTGCCGCGGACGTTGGTGCGGTGCATGCGGTCGAACTCGTCGAGGTCCAGCTGGGCGACCGGCTTGAGGATCATGATGCCGGCGGCGTTCACGACAACGTCCACGCCGCCGAACGACTGCTCGGCGGTGTCGAACAGGGTCGTGACCGCGTTCTCGTCGGCCACGTCCGCCTGGACGGCTACGGCCCGGCCGCCTGTCTCCTCGATCGCCGCGACCGTGGATTTCGCCTCGGTCTCGTTACCGGCGTAGGCGACGACCACGTCCTGGCCGTCGGCGGCGAGCCTCAGCGCGACGGCGCGGCCGATCCCGCGGGATCCTCCGGTCACGACGGCAACCCGGTTCTGGTTGGAGGGCACCGTGTTCTCCTTCTCTGGTTTCAGTAGGTCAGAAACGCGCCGGGGTGAGCAGCTCGGCGCACGGTGGCGGCTCCGGTCATGAGGACGACAGACATCAGTGCTGCTCCTTCACATCACGGTAGCGCCGATACCAATGTATTGGATAAAGGCGATGTGTCAAGCTGCTATCAGAGCAGTGTTACTTGCGCTACCGCGATCAGGGCATCAGGGGCAGCCGGCCCACGATCTTGTCGACGCGGTTGCGGGGCCCGACGATGCTGACGGCGTAGTAGTCGATGTCCTCGGCTCGGGTCTCTTTCACGGTGGCGAGATAGTCGGCGTAGACGCGGGTGTGTTGCGCCGCGGCGGGCATGTCGGCCACGAAACAGCCGTCGGCGGCGGCCGCCTTGGCCCGGATCGTACGCAACGCGGCCGCATCGGCGACCAGGATCGAGCAGCCCGCCCAGGGCAGCCCCGGGTGTGCGTGCCTGTCGGCGTCGATCGCGTCGTCCCCCAGGAGTCCGGCGACCGCGTCGGAGGTCGCGGCCGCCACACAGACGGCCGCGTTGACGGCACGGCCCGCGGGCAGGCCGTCGTTGACGATGACCACCCACTTCAGGCGTGCTGCCCGGGTCGGGGCGGTGGGGTCGATCTCCCCGGGCGCGAAACCGACAACTCCCGCGGCGCTGTCCGCATCGGACATGATGACCATCCTCTAATCGTTCATACGGAATCGATGCGATAGAGTATTCATCCATGCGATCGACAGGCAAGTGATCCGTATATGTATCGGAGAGAGTGGGGTTTTAGCGGTCATGGACGAACTTGATAAGGCGATCCTGCGGGAACTGCAGTCAGATGCACGGAAGACCAACCGCGACCTCGCCGCGGCCGTGGGCGTCTCCCCGACCACAGCGCTCGACCGCACCCGCGCCCTGCGCCAGCGACAGATCATCCGCGGCACGATCCTGGATGTCGACCTGGCCGCGATCGGACGCCCGGTCCAGGCCCTCATCGCCATCCGGGTGCGCCCGCCGTCGCGACGCAACATCGAAGGCTTCCGCAACTGGGTCAGCCGGCTGCCCGACACACTCGGCCTCTACGTGACCACCGGGTCCGAGGACTTCATCGTGCACGTCGCCGTCCCCGACAACGCCAGCCTGTACGCCTTCGTCATCGACAAGCTCACCGAACGCCCCGAAGTCGCCGACGTCCGCACCTCCATCGTCTACGAACACATCCGCAACAACCAGATCGCCCCCGCCACCCCCTGATAGAGCCCCGTCAGCCGGCGATCGGTCGCTTGCGCATGACGAACCCGGCGTGATGAAGCACTCCGTCGAGCAGTTCCCCGAAGGCCCAGAACCCGGTGTCGTCGAGGTAGGTGATGCGGTCGTCGTGGACCCAGAATCTGCCTGTGTAAGCATCAGCCCGGCCGTTGCGCGTCTCGGTGTACCGGCCGTCGGGGAGCAGGTGCTGCTCGAGCGCCCTTGACTCGTCAACCCAGACACCGTGCCATCTCTGGAGCTCATCACCGGGGACGGCGGTCCCGGCCGGACGGGTGGGTTCGCCCCGCCACGCCTCGAGGTGTCCTGACACGACGACGGCGAGCAGGTCGGGCGGCCGGATGACCAGCAGCTGCCCGATCCGGGACTCGCTCACGCGCTCTCGGGTGACGGCGAAGGTCGCCGGGTTGCCCGGCGTCAGGTCGTAGACGCCGCGCCGGCCCTCGGGACGGGCGTGCACCGCGCTGTCCACGAGCAGCGGAACGACGAACGCGCCGGCCGCCTGGATCACGCGGGCCTCGGACGGAGGGGACTCCGTCCCGCGCGGACCGACGTGCGTGATCCTTCCGTCCTCGGCCCACAGGTCTCCGCGTACGGTCTGTGACGGTGTGACATGGATGGTGGCGTCGAGGACCACCAGGGCATCGGAGGCATCGCTTCCTGGCATCGGCTGTGCTCCTCGTGAGACCGTGCCGACCGCGGGATCGCCGGTCGGGGCCGGGTGCGGACGTACCGCATGGATCGCGTGCCGCACCCAGGCTCGCGTCGATCGGCCCCGCGCTCCCTGGCCCAGGAGTGCGGGGGCCGAGTGGCCCCCGCTGATCAGAGCAACTTGTCCTGGGTGAAGGGAACGTCTCGGAGGCGGCGGCGCGGGCAGTCGGCCGCCCACGTCCGAGATGCTCTCGCGGGCAGGCGCCGGCACCATCTGACACGTCAGACCATCTGGGCGATTCATGCCACACGCAGCGGCTGCTCCCACGTCCGGACCAGATCCACGATGGAGTCGTGGATCCTGTGCTGGTACGGCCTACGCGAGCCGTACCCGATGGAGGCCGCGACGTTGCCGCCCGCCAACCGGCCTTGGCGCAGGGCATGCTGCCCGCTCATCGGGGTGATCTTGCCGGGCCTGGCGAGGTCGGGGACGGCGGCCACGTCGCCGCAGACGTGGATCTCGGGATGGCCGGGCACGGCGAGGTGCTCGTCCACCCTGATCCTGCCCTGCTCGGCCGCCAGTCCGAGGTTGGTCACGAGCGGATCCGGGCGTACCCCGAAGGTCCACACGATCGTGCGGGTGGGGATGAACTCGCCGTCGGTGAGCCGCAACCCCCGGGAGGTGACCTGGCCGAGCGAGGTTTGCGTACGGACCTCCACACCCCGCGACCGCAGCATCCGTGCCGTGGTCCTGGACAGGCGGTGCCGCATGTCAGGCAGCAGCCACTCGGCCGGATCGGCCAGGATCCAGCGGATCGGCTGCTCGCGCAGCCGCGGGTCGCGGCAGGCGATCGCCTGGGACAGCGACTGCCCGGCCGAGGCCGCCGCCGTGCCCGCGTATCCCGCGCCGAGCACGACGAACGTGCAGTGCGCCGCGCGTTCGAAGGGATCGGCGCTCGCGGCGGCCAGGGAAAGCTGCCGGTGGATGTGATCGCGCAGCTGGAGGGCCTGGCCGACGTTGTGGAAGCCGACGCTGTGCGCCGAGACCGCGGAGACCTGGGCGACTTCGCTCACGCCTCCCGCCGCGACGATCAGCCGGTCGTAGTCCAGCACGCCGCCGTCGTAAAGCACGCGGCGGGCGTGGGCGTCGATGTGGGTGACCGTGCCGAGCACCACCCGCACACCCGGCAGCGTCTCGGCCAGCGGCACGCTCACGCGATCCGGACTGAGGACGCCCGTCATCACCTGCGGGAGCAGCTCCGGATACAGCGCGACGCCGGTCGGGTTGACCAGCACGATCTCCGCGCCGTCTCCCACCTTGCGCGACAGGGTGCGCGCCGCCTGGTATCCGGCGACCCCGGCTCCGACGATCACCACCTGTGGCCTGATCGATGCCACGGTCATCTCCCCGAGGTGATCGCCGGCTCGCGGCGCTCTTGCTGCGCCGGCGCCAGCCGCTCGTGGAAGCCGCCGTCCGGGGACCGCGTGATGATCCCGGTCTCCACACCGTGCTCGGCCACGTGGTGATCCGTCTGCCGAAGTGCGAGGCAGATCGACCGGGTGATGACGAAGGCGATGACAGGGCCGATGACCACAGCGAACCTGAAGAAGATCGTCACTGCGTCGACGGTGAGGTGGAACTGGTGGGCGATCTGGTCGTTGGCCGCGGCCGCCCACAGCAGGCCGTAGAACGTGACGCCCGCGGCCGCGATGGCCGTCTTCACCGGCGTCTCGCGCGGCCGATCGAGCAGGTCATGCGCGGGCCTCTCGCGGGCCATGCGGCTCGTGGTCTTGGGCCGGCCCAGCGCGTCGCGGCGGCCGCGTCGCGAGCGGAGGAAGCGCTCGGCCATCGGGTAGGCGGCCAGGGCGGTGAAGAAGACCCCGGGGATGACCAGGGTGGGGACGAGGACAGCGAGGCTGAGCGTGTAGTCCCCGAGGGTGAGTTCCCACGCGGGCATGATCCGGAGGGCGCCGTCGAGGAACCCCATGTACCAGTCGGGCACCGAGCCGGCCGAGATCTGCGTCGGCTTGGCGGGACCGTACAGCCAGATCGGGGCGATCTGGAACCCGAACCCGAGGATGATCAGCATGCCGATCGTCGCGAGCGCCATCATCGGGCGTGCGCTGCGCCGCGCCGGCAGCGAAGCGACGAACCGGGAGTGGCCGTGCCGCCGCACCAGCAGCTCACGGCCGATCAGCAGCGCGGCCATGACGACCGCGACCAGCAGGTGCCCCCCGTACATGACCGGAATGACCCTGTCGCCGGGAAAGTCCGGGCCGAACAGCAGCGACATCGCCCAGGTTCCCACCACGGGGATGGACTGCACCACCGACATGATCAGCCACAGGCTCCCGCCCGACAGCATGTCGTCAGGCAGGGCGTTGCCGGTCTCGCCCGCGGCCATGCCCAGCGCCAGCAGCGTCACCCAGATCAGCCACTGCCCGGTGCGCGGGCGGCGGAACGCGCCGGTGAGGAACATCCGCAGCAACTGCAGCACGACGGCCGCCACGAAGATGAGCGCCGCCCAGTGGTGGGCCTGGCGGATGAGCAGGCCGCCGCGCACCTCCAGGCTCAGATGCATGGTCGAGTCGAAGGCCTCGCTGACGAAGAGACCGCGCAGCGGGCCGTACGAGCCGTCATAGGTCACCTGGGACATGCTGGGCTCGTAGAACACCATCAGCACCGCCCCGGTCACCGCCAGAACGACGAACGACCAGACGGCGATTTCCGCGAACATGAACGACCAGTGGGAGAACTGAAACGAGCGGCGCTTGGCCAACAACGAAAGCATTGGAACCCCCTAACCTTGCCTACTCACAAGACGTAATCGGGCCGGGGGTTTGTGACAGCGATGAGGCGCCGGTGACGGTGATTCGCGTCACTGCGCGCGTTTGAGTAGGGGGCTACTCAAGACGACCCGGCGATCGGGATCACACGCTTGATCCCATGAATCGTCGCTTCGCCGTCAGCGGGCTGTTGATCGCGATCCTGTCCCTCAGCTTCCTCACCGGGTGCGAGCACCAGGGCGATCAGGCCGGCGCCGATCAGCCGCCCCAGGCGCAGCCCAAGAACCCACCGCCGGCCAAGAAGGGCTTCTGCCCCAAGGCCGGGCCGATCACCCGCTCGCTGCTGCCCTCGCTCGAGGGCGTCGAGCGGATCGCCACGAACCCCTGCCTCGGGGTGAACGGCTTCCTCGGCCTCGTGCTCGACGCCATCCCGCAAGAGGAGATGGATGCAAAGAGGGAATTGCGCAGGTTCCGCACGGGGCTGACGAGCTTCGCCAAGCAGGTCGTCCTGGTGGCGGATGCCGTGGACTGCGCGTACGAGAACGACCATCTGGCGATCTCGGTCTACCAGGATCCCGAGTACGCCTGGTCGCTGGGCGTCGTGGCCGTGGTGCGAGGCGACGTGGAGGCGTTGGCGGAGGATGCGGTCTGCCTGCTGGCCAAGCAGGTGGAATTCATTCCTGGCTTTGGCGTGCGGGCGGAGGGTCCCCCGACAGCCACGTTCTGCGCCGACACCGTGCTCCGGGAGGCCCAGGGCTACCAGTTCAGGGTCATCTGGCTGGCCAGCTCCGACAAGATGTGCCGCAGTCTCTCGGGCAGCATCAAGGATGCCTAGTGCGGCTGGCTCACCGACAGGTGCAGCGAGCCACCGGCGAGCGCCACCATCCGCCCCCGACGCGGGGCTCCTCGAACGTGTCGCCGAGCATGAACAGCGCCCGTCCGGCGTGCCCCTTCCCTGCGGCGCCGTAATCGCCTATACCCGTGATTACGGATGATCGGAGGTCCCCCATGCGGCTGCTCGGCCGTCTCTTCCTGGTGTGCAGCGCCGCCGCGGCCTGGTTGCCGGCAGCCGGGGCGGCGTCGGCCGGACCCGCGGGGGCCGCCGTGGCCCCGACGGCCGTCATCCGCGCCGACTTCCCCGATCCGGACGTCATCCAGGTCGGCTCCACCTTCTACGCCTACTCCACCAGCAGCTCGGCCGGGCGCATACAGGTCGCGAGCGCGCCGTCCGCCACCGGCCCGTGGACCGTACGCGGCGACGCACTGCCCACCAAGCCGTCCTGGGCGGGCAACGGCGGCTTCTGGGCGCCCGACGTCTCACGCCTCCCCGACGGCCGCTACCTGATGTACTTCACCGCCCCCAGCACCGCGACCGGGCGCATGTGCATCGGCGCCGCGACCTCGGCGAACCCACTCGGCCCCTTCCAGCCCGCCGGCAACGGACCGCTCGTCTGCAACGCGAGCGAGGGCGGCGACATCGACCCGTCGAGCTTCGTCGACACCGATGGCAAGAGATACCTGGTCTACAAGAACGACGGCAACGCCGTCGGCCGGCCCACCATCCTGTGGCTGCAACAGGTCGGCGCGGACGGCGTCACCTTCGTCGGCGGCCGCACCGAGCTCATCCGCAACGACCGGCCCGAGGAGGCCGGGGTGATCGAGGCCCCCGTGCTCGTCAAGCGGCCCTCCCACTACGTGCTCTTCTACTCGGCCGGCTCCTACACAGGCAACGGCTACTTCACCAGCTACGCCGTGTCCCCGTCGCTCACCGGTCCCTACACCAAGGCGTACCGGCCGCTGATGACGACCGCCACCTTCGACGGGGCCGTCCAAGGCCCCGGTGGGACCGACGTGCTCGGCAACCGCGTCTTCTTCCACGGCTGGGTGAGCAACGCACGCCACATGTACACCGCGGAGCTGGGCTGGGCCGACGACTACCCGGTGGTCCGCGGCAGCCGGGTCCGCTACGAGGCCGAGCGGGGCACGCTCAACCATGCCGAGGTCCGCACCGGCGCGGCGGGCGCGTCCCAGGGTGCCGTGGTCGCCAAGATCGACTACGCGGACAGCTGGGTCGACGTCCGGGTGTTCGCGCCGGTCGCCGGGGCCTACACCGCGTACGTGGCCTACGCCGCCGGGTACGGCGACGCGCAGCACCTGGTGACGGTGAACGGGTCGACGCAGTTCGCGCTGAGCTACCCCAACCGCGGCTGGGACAACTGGACACAGGTGCCCGCCCAGCTCACGCTGACCGCCGGCTGGAACACCCTGCGATTCCAACACCAGACGCGCTGGGCCGAGCTGGACTACATCGAGATCAGCTGACCGGGCGCTGTCCTCAGCAGGAGAGCCAGGGCCCAGTCCTGGTCGTTGGCGAGCGGGTCAGGCCGATGGGCCGGACGGCCGTCGACACAGCTCGGCATGACAAAGGCGCAGGTCGCACCACCGTCAGTGCCAAAGTCGACGAGATTGGCCGCGAAGATCGCGTCCGCGGCCCGCCGGCTCTCGTCGGTTCTCAGGGGTGCGGGGAGTTGGCGCAGCGCCACTGCGGTGAGGACACTCCAGTAGTGCGGGAAGGTGTCGCCCCATTGCCGGTCGATGCCGAACCAGTAGCCGTCCCAGTGGCGGATGCCGATGTCGCGGGTCCTGACGTGCGGCTGCGGCCCGCCGAAGGCGCGCAGCCACGGAACCGCGGTGCGCAGCGCGGTCAGGAGACGGTCATCGGGCTGGAGGGCGTACGCCGTCGCGAGCAAGCTCACCAGCGGCGCGACCATGGACTGTTCGTACGTGACCTCGTGCGCCGGCAGGTCCGTTCCCAGGTCCGCGAAGCGACCGGCGTGGTCGACCAAGGCCTTGCGCAGGGAGTTGGCCCGCTCCGCGTCGCCATGGCTGTCCAGGCTTCGCGCGACCGAGTCGACGGCTTCGGCGTGGCCGATCGAGAGGTGGTCGGACACCCCGAGGGCATAGCTGGCCTCCAGCAGCGATGCGGCGCGGTCCAATTCGGTGGCGTCGCCATACAGCTCGAACTGGCCGAGGAAGAAGTGCGCCAGCCAGGGCGTGTTGTAGAGCCGCAACTGCTCAGGGCCGGGACGGCTGCTCCGGTGGACGGATCCGTCCGGCTGGACGAGCCGATCCCGGGCGAAGCGCGCGAATCCAAGCAGTGCGTCATCGATCGCCTCCTGATCTCCCCAACCGCGCAGCCGCGCCTGCTGGAGCAGCGCGGCCATGCCTACGCGCTCGGCGCCGTCGGTCCAGTCGGACCAGCCGTTCTCCGTCTGGCGGAGCCCGGTGCGGGTGTCGACGGGCACGAACGCGTACCGATAGGGATCCGGGCGTTCAGTTGGACGGTGCTCGCCGAGAATGCGTTCTATCCGCGCCTCGACGAGCTGCCGGATCGGAGCCAGGAAGGCGACTGCCGTACGACTCCGCCGGCCGTTGCGCTCGAACTCGACATGCCTGACCCCGTGGCCGCCACCGATCACGGCGTTGTCCTCGCCGGGAAGGATCCTCGTTCCGGCTGCGAGGTCGATGTGCAGGGCGGTGCCAACGGGTGCGGTCAGCGCGGCTAACGTCGCAGGCGCGTCGGTGGCGTCGAGGAACGCCTCACGGCTGTCGTACCATCCGAGCTCCCACGACAACGAGTGACTCTCTCCTGGGGCCAGAGCCAGAATCGGCTGCCCACCGAACGCGTCCGGATTGCGGGCATGATCGGTGGGATGAACCAACAGATGTCCCCGATTATCCGATGACGTATGTCTGTTGCGGCTTTCCACCGAGTACGCCCACAGGCTCCCCTCCCGCACGATCACGCCGAGCAGCGGCGGCGTCCCGGACATCGGCTCGGCGAGGATCCACGACCACGCGCCCCCGGTAAAGAGGTGCGCGTGACAGCTCCGCGCCAACGCCGTCGCTGCCCCGTCATAGACGTCACGAACCGGGACATTGACCGCCAACCCGGTGAGCTGGATGGCATGTTCGCCGGTGTTGGTCCAGGTATAGGACTCGATGAAATGATCGCCGGCGACCCGCCGGCCGACCTCCAGCGCGACGTCCGGGCGTGGCCGATGCCACGCGGTCATGCCATCAGCGTGCCAGTCGACGCCGACCGGCTCCTGCCAGCGTCCGGACCCTTTGGGCGTGATGACGAAACCGGTGCCCCAATGGTGATCCGCCCCGTGCCAGGCATCCAGCGCCTCGTCGAGGAGATAGACACGGCCGGGGTCCCGAGGATGTTCGAACGACACCGGTCCGCCGTCGCGCCCCAGCCGGACACTGCCGCCACCGAACTCAAACCTCTTCGTCACTTCCACTCCCGTCCGGCCTTCGCAACGCCGCTTTCGATCCGTAGCGATTCGAGCTAGTGTCCCGCGAATTCGTCGATGACTACGCGAGCGCACTGGCGTCCGGCCCGTTCACCAAATTCCCGCCGACGTCGACGTCGACGTCACGGAGCGAATCAACGCGAATGGCCGAAACCTCGTCCTGCCCCTCCCGATCACATGGCACTATGACCGCGTGCCCATGAGCCGGCCCTCCTTGCGCGCACTGCGTGCCGCGGTCTTCGCGGCGGCCTGCGTGCTGGTCTCAGCCGCCTTGCACGGGCTGGCCGGCGGTGGACCGGTGCGCCTCGAGGTGATGCTCGCTGCGCTCGCCCTGGCCTGGACGGGCGCCTATCTGCTCGGGCGCCACCAGCGCGGCATGGAGGTCCTGCTCGCGGCCTGCTTCGCCACGCAGTACGGCATGCACCACCTGTTCAGCACAGGTGCGGTCACGCCGGTTCCGCCCTCGCACGAGCACGGCAGCCCGGTGGGCATGCTCCTGGTCCACGCCATGACGGCGCTCCTGTCGGCCTGGTGGCTGGAGCGAGGGGAATCGGCCCTGGCCGCCCTGCTGCATCTGGCCGTGACCACCGTCCACCGCTGGTGGCGGATCCTGTCGGTCCTGGCCGGCACGCTGGTCGAGCTGGCCCCCCAGGCCCTCCACCCGTCCCATGACGAGCGCGTCGACTGCCCGCAGTCCTGGGGCGCCGCGGCCATCCCCCGGCGCGGCCCGCCCCTGCGTTTCTCCCTTCTCTGATTCCGCCTTCCGGGTCGCGGCCTGTCACGCCGACGGCCCGCGTACCGCCGCGCGCCGTGACGAGCCTGCGGCGGACCTCGAACCCTGTCGGAAGCACGCGCGCCCATCCGCGTGCGCGCGTCGCCTTGCACGTGGAGAAACGCCTGATGACCTCAACCACCGACGTCGGCAACGCCGCCGAGCACGACCACCCGCCCTCCCCCGAACGCCCGTCGTCCTGGACCGCATTGCGTCCCCTGGTATTGCGGCTGCACTTCTACGCGGGCATCCTCATCGCCCCCTTCCTGCTCGTGGCCGCCGGCACGGGCCTGCTGTACGCCACCTCCTTCCAGATCGAGCAGGTCGTCTACCAGCACGAGCTGACCGCCCCCGTCGGCCAGACGCGCCTGGCCCTCAGCGAGCAGATCGCAGTCGCCCGCGCCACCCAACCGGAAGGCACCGTCACAGCCGTGCGGCCGGCCGCCGAGCCGGGACAGACGACGCGAGTGCTGCTGGACCGCCCGGGGCTGGCGGAAAGCACGCAGCTGGCGGTCTTCGTCGATCCGCACACCGGGCAGGTGCGCGGCACGCTGGAAAGCTACGGCAGCTCCGGAGCGCTGCCCGTCCGCGCCTGGATCTCGATGTTCCACCGTCATCTGCACCTGGGCGAGCCAGGGCGGATCTACAGCGAGCTGGCCGCGAGCTGGCTGTGGGTCGTCGCACTCGGCGGCCTGGTGCTGTGGACCACCCGGCGCCGCCGCAGCCGGCGCCATCTCATCGTCCCCGACCGGGCCGCACGCGGAGCACGATGCACGCTGTCCTGGCACGGCTCCGTCGGCCTGTGGGCCGTTCTCGGCCTGCTGTTCCTGTCCGCCACGGGTCTGACCTGGTCCAAGTACGCCGGCGCCAACGTCGACGAGCTGCGCGCGACCTTCAACTGGACTACGCCGTCGATCAGCGCCTCCGGCAGTGACCACGGCGGCCACGCCTCCCCCGCAGGACATCACGGCGCCGCGACGGACGTCGGCGTGGACCACGTCGCTCAGGTAGCCGCCGGCAAGGGGCTGTCCGGCCCTCTGGAGATCACCTGGCCTGCCGAACCCGGCGACCCCTACCTCGTCAAGGAGATCGACAAGACCGCGCCCACCCGCCTGGACCAGGTCGCCGTTGACGCGGCCACGGGCCAGGTGCGGGCCGAGCTGCGCTTCGCCGACTATCCGCTGGCGGCCAAGCTGGCCCGGTGGGGCATCGACGGTCACATGGGGCTGCTGTTCGGCCTGGCCAACCAGATCCTCCTCGCTCTGCTGGCCATCGGGTTGATCTCCCTGATCGTGCTCGGCTACCGGATGTGGTGGCAACGGCGGCCCACCCGCGGCTTCGGCAAGCCGTACACCCGGGGCGGCTGGCGGAACGTACCGTGGGTCGTACTGGTGCCGCTCGGCCTGCTCGCCGCCGCCGTCGGAGTGTTCCTGCCGCTCATGGGCATCTCGCTGGCCGCGTTCCTGGTGATCGACGTCCTGCTCGGGCTGCGCTCCCGCGCCCAGGCGATCCCGCCGCGGACCAGGTAGGAGATCGCGTCCAGGCGCCGTCGACGAAGGCCTGTCAGTGGTGGTGGCCGCGCCGGCCGAGGGTCTCCACGGGGGTCGCGCCGGGGCGGGTCCACTGCGGCACGGGGCGGCCGGTCGGGCCCCAGGTGGCGTTCCCGTCCGCGTCCGAGCGCCAGGACCAGGACGGGCTGCGCCCCTCGGGCCAGCCCTCGGGGTTGTCCTCCCATGTCTCGCCGCGGCCGTAGGGCGTCATGTCGAGCAGGCCGAGGGACCCGTTGACCCGCTCGTTCCCACGGCCCGTCGTGGAGTAGGTGAGGAACACGCGGTCGCCGTCGCGCAGGAAGCAGGTGAGGTAACCCATTTCTCCGCCGACCGGCGCCTCCACGTCGCGCACCGAGTACCAGGGCTGGGTGTAGCCCATGAACTCGACGAAGGAGGCCACCTCGTCCCACGGGCCCGTGGTCAGGATGGCGAACGAGACGCCGCGGGCGTTGAGGTAGACGGCGTCCTTCAGGTGCCAGGCCGTGGTGGTGCAGCCCTCGCACTGCCCCTGGTGCGGCGCGCCGTCGTACCACATGTGCTTGTAGACCACGAGCTCGTCGCGGCCCTGGAACAGGTCCAGGAACGGGACCGGGCCGTCGGCTCCGACGACCTCGACCGTCCCGTCGAGCTCCACCATCGGCAACCGGCGGCGGGCCGCGGCGATCGCGTCGCCCTCGCGGGTGTGGGCCTTCTCGCGGACCAGAAGCTCATCACGGGCGGCCTGCCAGGTGGCCAGGTCGACGATGGGCGGCCGGCCGGGCAGCGCGGTGGTCGGGTCATTCGGCGTGGTCGTCATGGTGTCCTCCCGTGGTGTCTGGTGCCGGGCAGCGTAGTGCGACGCCCTACGACGGTCACCAGAACAGACCCGCGACCCGGCCGGAACTCATCGCGCCAGGCGGCGCCTTCGGCCGGCTGGCATCGGCCACGTCGGGCTGACAAGTTCACAGACGCGCACTCAGTCTCAATGGAACGACAACCCACGGTCGTTCGTATGGAAGTAGACATCCGAGGAGATCCTCGAGGGTCAGCGCGCCTGCGGGGCGCCGTACCAGCGCCGCAGATACGAGCCTGCGCTGGCAAACTGGGCCAAAGCCCGGACCCGACGATATCGGTCGCATCGCGCGTCCGAATGTACCGGTCCGGTGTTCCGCGGAAAAACAAAACACCACCCTCGGTCCTCTGCAGACACGTTTTCGTACAGAGCCAGCGAAAGCTGTTGAAAAGCTAGCGAGGTATCGTTCGGCGAGCCTTCTGGCTTGCTCAATGTCCATGTCCACGCTCCCACCTAGGTATCCATTCAGGCTCGTCGTTGATCGTGTCGGGTTTGGGGTAGACGCGCCGGTTTCTGGATGAGTCGGGGTGTTGCGGGGCTGTGTTCGTAGTTTGAGGGGGTGTCCTCCTCTGGTGACTCCGATG